>NZ_AQOH01000001.1 GCF_000364705.1 Pseudomonas fuscovaginae SE-1
CCTGCCAAAACTACTCGCCCATATCCTGCGAACTGAGCGATCGGATAATGAGCTGACGTCTGTCGATTTTTTCACCTCGGGGGTCAAGCCCGACCTCGCCACCCGTGGCCGGGTATCCAAGGAGGCGCAGGATACTTATCTACGTGCTCTGATAGAAAAGAGTGTTCAGGTACACCACGGTCGCCATCAGCTCGAATCCGGGCTTGAACCTCGATTCGTCGATAAGAAGACTCGCCCTTCAAGGTTCGATCAGGTTCCCATCTGGAAAATCGAGGAAAAGGAAACGGATGTTCATATTGCGATAAGCATGTACCGGCTTGCAGCCAAGCAGGCCTCGTTATCGGCCGACGAGCGAGTGGAGCAGATAGTGTTGGTGTCCGCCGATACGGATATGACCCCGGCACTCAGGGCGCTGCGTGAGGATTACCCGGCGTTACGGATTGGCGTGATCCTGCCGCATCGCGAAGATATCAAGCGTAATGCACCTGGCTCATTGAAGAATCATTCGAACTGGATGCGCCATACCGTGACAACCGAGGAGCTGGCTGCATGCCAACTGCCTACCCGGAAGAAACCAGCCATGAAGCCTGACTACTGGTAGATCTTTCACCCAAAAAAGAAAACCCCGGAGGGCCCAGGCCGTCCGGGGTCGCTGGGTGCCACCGCTTACAGCTTGGCGATCGACACCTCGGTGGATTTCACGAAGGCGATCACTTCGCTGCCGATCTCCAGCTCCAGTTCCTTGACCGAACGGGTGGTGATCACCGAGGTGACGATGCCGGAAGCGGTCTGGACGTCGATTTCCGACAGCACGTCGCCGGTGACGATTTCCTTGACGGTGCCCTTGAACTGGTTGCGCACGTTGATGGCTTTGATGGTCATGGCGTTGATTCCTGTCTTTGATTGAGTAGGCAAGGCTTGGTTACAGCGCCCAGCGCAGTTGCGTGGGCAAGGGTGAAACAGGTTCCGGCTCGGGTGGCACGCCAGGCAGCGACAGCACCCGGTTCAACACTTCGGTCTCCAGCGCCGCCAGGCGATGGGAGCCCCGCACCCGCGGGCGCGGCAGTTCGACGTGCAGGTCGAGGCCGACCTGGCCGTCTTCGATCAGGATCACCCGATCGGCGATGGCCACGGCTTCGCTGACGTCGTGGGTCACCAGCAGCACGGTAAAACCATGCTGCTGCCAAAGGCGCTCGATCAGTTGCTGCATCTCGATCCGGGTCAGGGCGTCCAACGCCCCCAGCGGTTCGTCGAGCAGCAGCAGCCGTGGTTGGTGAATCAGGGCGCGGGCCAGGGCCACGCGCTGCTTCTGGCCGCCGGACAGGCCCGCGGGCCACTCATTGGCGCGGTCGGCCAGGCCAACGGCTTCCAGGGCTTGCAGGGCCTGTGGGCGCCAGTCGCCCTTGAGGCCGAGACCGACGTTGTCGATGACCTTCTTCCACGGCAGCAGTCGCGCTTCCTGGAACATCAGGCGGGTGTCTTCGCGGGCGTCGCTCAGCGGTGCGGAGCCCGCCAGCAGATCACCACCGGTGGGTTTGTCGAGACCGGCCAGCAGGCGCAGCAGGGTGCTCTTGCCGCAGCCACTGCGGCCGACCACGGCGACGAATTGCCCGGCCGGGATGTGCAGGTCGATCTCGCGCAGCACCTGGCGCTCGCCGAAGGTTTTCTGCAGTTTGCGCGCCGCCAGCGGAATGCCTTGCAGCAGGCGTGGGGGTTGTTGGGCCGTCATGCCGCACCGCCTTTGCTCTGGTAGGCCGGGTGCCAGCGCAGCCAGACGCGTTCCAGGCCCCGGGCCGCCAGGTCGGCGAGCTTGCCGAGCACCGCGTAGAGCACGATGGCCAGGACCACCACGTCGGTTTGCAGGAACTCCCGGGCGTTCATTGCCAGGTAACCGATACCGGAGCTGGCCGAGATGGTTTCGGCGACGATCAGCGTCAACCACATGAAGCCAAGGGCGAAGCGCACGCCGACCAGGATCGACGGCAGCGCGCCCGGCAGGATGACCTGGCGGAACAGGCTGAAGCCGGACAGGCCATAGCTGCGCGACATCTCCACCAGCGCCGGGTCGACATTGCGGATGCCGTGGTAGGTGTTGAGGTAGATCGGGAACAGGGTGCCAAGGGCGACCAGGAAGATCTTCGCCGACTCGTCGATGCCGAACCACAGGATGACCAGCGGGATCAGCGCCAGGTGCGGCACGTTGCGGATCATCTGCACCGAACTGTCGAGCAGGCGTTCGCCCCATTTCGACAGGCCGGTGATGAAGCCCAGGGCCAGGCCGATGCTGCCGCCGATGAGGAAGCCGAGGCCGGCGCGCCAGCCGCTGATGGCCAGGTGGGTCCAGATGTCGCCGCTCTGCACCAGGGCGACGCCGGCTTCGACCACGGCGCTCGGCGCGGGCAGGATGCGGGTCGACAGCCAGCCGGCCGAGACCGACAACTGCCACGCCGCCAGCAGCAGGATCGGTAGCGCCCAGGGCGCCAGCCGATGGGTGATTCGGGTAAGGGTGGTCATGGCGCGGCCTCAGCTCTGGGACACGGCTTTGGGCAGGATGTCATTGGCGACCATCTCACCGAAGGGGCTGACGTAGCCGGCACTTTGCGGCCGCTGCGGACGCTCGATGTCCAGATGCGGGAACAGCAGTTCGGCGACCCGGTAGGACTCTTCCAGGTGTGGGTAACCGGAGAAGATGAACGTGTCGATGCCCAGGTCCGCGTATTCCTTGACCCGTGCCGCGACGGTCGGACCATCGCCCACCAGTGCGGTGCCAGCACCGCCACGCACCAGGCCGACGCCGGCCCACAGGTTGGGGCTGACTTCCAGCTTGTCGCGGTTGCCGCCGTGCAGCGCGGCCATGCGCTGCTGGCCGACCGAGTCGAAGCGCGCCAGGGATTTCTGTGCGCGGGCGATGGTGTCGTCGTCCAGGTGCGAGATGAGTTTTTCCGCCGCCTTCCAGGCCTCGGCATTGGTTTCGCGGACGATCACGTGCAGGCGGATGCCGAAGCGTACGGTGCGACCCTGCTTGGCGGCCTTGGCCCGCACCTGCTCGATCTTCTCGGCGACGGCGGCCGGCGGCTCGCCCCAGGTCAGGACCATGTCGACCTGTTCGGCGGCGAGGTCCTGGGCGGCTTCCGACGAGCCGCCGAAGTACAGCGGCGGACGCGGTTGCTGCAGCGGCGGGTAGAGCAGCTTGGCGCCCTTCACGCTGATGTGCTGGCCGTCGTAGTCGACGGTTTCGCCTTCCAGTACCCGGCGCCAGATGCGGGTGAACTCCACCGAGGCCTGGTAGCGCTCTTCGTGGTCGAGGAACAGGCCGTCGCCGGCCAGTTCGTCCGGGTCGCCACCGGTCACCAGGTTGAACAGCGCGCGGCCGCCGGAGAGCCGGTCGAGGGTCGCGGCCTGGCGCGCCGCCACGGTCGGGGAAATGATTCCGGGACGCAGGGCGACGAGGAATTTCAGGCGCTGGGTCACCGGGATCAGCGAGGCGGCCACCAGCCAGGAGTCTTCGCAGGAACGTCCGGTGGGGATCAGCACGCCGCCGAAACCGAGGCGATCGGCGGCCTGCGCCACCTGCTGCAGATAACCGTGGTCGACGGCGCGAGCGCCTTCGGCGGTGCCAAGGTAATGACCGTCGCCGTGGGTAGGCAGGAACCAGAAGAGGTTGAGGCTCATGGAGTTGTCTCCTAAGGAAGGCGTTCGGGTCAAGGTGCGGTGGCGACGGCGGCTGGTGGTGTCCAGATCACGTCCTTGATGCTCAGCGGCTTGGGAATCAGCTTGAGCTGGTAGAAGCTGTCGGCGATTTTCTGCTGCGCGGCGACCACCTCGGGGGTGAGGAACTGCGCACCGTAGCCTTGGCGTTTCACCGAGGTCAGGGTGATGTCGGCGGGCAGGCCGAGCAGCGGGGCGACCTGGGCGGTGACTTCCTCGGGATTGGCCTTGGACCAGTCGCCGACGGCACGGACTTCCTCGACCAGCGCCTTGATCACCTCAGGGTGCTGCTCGGCGTATGGCTTGGTCGCCAGGTAGAACTGGTTGTTGTCCACCAGGCCCTTGCCGTCGCGCAGGGTGCGCGCCTTGAGCTGCTGCTCGGCGGCGGCCTGGTAGGGGTCCCAGATCACCCAGGCATCGACGCTGCCACGCTCGAAGGCGGCGCGGGCGTCGGCGGGCGGCAGGTAGACGGTCTGGATGTCGCTGTACTTGAGGCCGGCGTCCTCCAGGGCGCGGACCAGCAGGTAGTGCACGTTGGAGCCCTTGTTGAGGGCGACCTTCTTGCCCTTGAGTTCCTTCACCGACTGGATCGTCGAGTCCTTGGGCACCAGGATCGCCTCGCTGGTCGGTGCAGGCGGTTCGGAGGCGACGTAGAGCAGGTTGGCGCCGGCTGCCTGGGCGAACACGGGCGGGGTCTCGCCGGTCACGCCGAAATCGATCGAGCCGACGTTCAATCCTTCGAGCAGTTGCGGGCCACCGGGGAATTCGGTCCATTGCACCCGCACGCCCTGGGCGGCGAGGCGTTTTTCCAGGCTGCCCTTGGCCTTGAGCAGGACCAGGGTGCCGTACTTCTGGTAGCCGATTCGCAGGGACTCGGCCTGGGCTTGGGTAATGGCGCCGAAGGTGACAGCCGCAGCAAACAGAGCGACCAGACCACGACGCAAAATGACAGTGCGCATGGCGCTCTCCTTTTTGCAGTTAGGGTTTTGGCTGCACCTGCTTGCCCGTTGGCGGGCGAGTAAGGCCAGTACATCGACAGCGGGTAAGGCGGGCTAGATGCTCCAGCGAGCACTCAGCAGACGATCGTTGAGCAGGGCCGGGTCCAGTGGCTTGGGCCGGCGCGCCAGGGCGCTGTGGAACTGTTCCAGGGCTTCAGCCAGCCGCTGTTCCAGCGCCGGGGCCAACTGCGCCTGGGCACTGCCTTCGCCGTAGGCGATCTGGCTGTCCTCGGCGAAGATGCCGTGAAGCATTTCCTGGGCCTTGAGCGCGGCGAGCACCGGCTTGAGCGCGTAGTCCACGGCGAGCATATGGGCGATGCTGCCGCCGGTAGCCATCGGTAGTACCACCTTGTGGCTCAGGGCGCGCTCGGGCAGCAGGTCGAGCAGGGTCTTCAGGGCGCCGGAAAACGAGGCCTTGTACACCGGCGTGGCAATCACCAGGCCGTCGGCCTGCTCGATGTGCTGCAGCAGGTCGACCACCTGCGGGCTGCCGAAGCGTGCATGCAGCAGGTCTTCGGCATTGAAGTCACGGACCTGGTAGCTCACCACTTCGATACCGTGCTGGTTGAGCCAGCGTTTGGCATGGTCCAGCAGTACCCCGGAGCGTGATCGCTGGCTGGGGCTTCCTCCGAGTGTCACGACCAGCATGAAGGTCTTTCCTCAAACATAGGACGGCGATTCGCGGGTTGCGATGTCGCTTGGTTTGGACAGACCTTACCAGTCATTTTATATATCCATAAATCTTATTTGTTCATTTGTTTATTCTTAAATTGAATATAAGGTCGGTTTTGTTCCAGGCAAAAAAATAGGCCGTCGAAACGGCCTGAAAACCCCTGCTTTGTGAATGCCTGGAAACTGAAATCCCTCGCTGGAGGCGGCGTCCTCTGTAGGAGCGTGGCTTGCCCGCGATCGGCTGCGAAGCAGTCGTAAAATCACCTCGCATGGTGTTTCTGGCGAAACGCGTTCTCAGGGCCTGAGAGTGCTTCGCACTCGATCACGGGCAAGCCACGCTCCTACAGGCGAGGGGCACTGGCTGCCCGCCGCAAGGGCCTCAGCGATTGGGCTGCGGCGTCAGGCGCAGGTACGGTTTCACCGCGCGGTAGCCCTTGGGAAAGCGGCGCTTGATCTCTTCCTCGTCCTTGAGCGACGGCACGATCACCACTTCGTCGCCGTCCTGCCAGTTGGCCGGAGTGGCGACCTTGTGGTTGTCGGTCAGTTGCAGCGAGTCGATCACCCGCAGGATCTCGTGGAAGTTGCGGCCGGTGCTCGCCGGGTAGGTGATGGTTAGCCGGATCTTCTTGTTCGGGTCGATCACGAACAGCGAACGCACGGTAAGGGTATCGCTGGCATTGGGGTGGATCAGGTCGTACAGGTCGGACACCTTGCGATCGGCGTCGGCCAGGATCGGGAAGTTGACGACGGTGTGCTGGGTTTCGTTGATGTCCTCGATCCACTTGTGGTGCGAGTCCACCGGGTCCACCGACAGGGCAATGGCCTTGACGCCGCGCTGGGCGAATTCGTCCTTGAGCTTGGCGGTGAAGCCAAGCTCCGTGGTGCACACCGGGGTGAAGTCCGCGGGGTGGGAAAACAGCACGCCCCAGCTGTCGCCGAGCCACTCGTGGAAACGAATCTTGCCGGCACTGGAATCCTGTTCGAAGTCGGGGGCGATGTCGCCCAGTCTGAGGCTCATGTGCTGCTCCTTGGGTGAAGGTGGATGAGCCCTAATGTGCCTGTAGTCTGGATTATTTAAAAAGAATAAATATCGATTTATTTAGAATATAAAGAAATATTAAAAACATCTTCATTGGACGTCCAGGGCGACCGGGCGCACTCTTGTCCACAGCTTGTGAGAGGGCTAAGGGGATGTAACTCAGTGGAGTGCCGAACGCCGTGATGTCGAGGTTTGGCGGGAGGCCGAAGCTGAAGGTAGTGCTGTATGCAAGACGTGAAGCACTCGGCCCGGCGTTGCGCCGGGCCGAGTGTGGATCTTTCTTCTAGACGGTCACGCGCTTCTTACAGCAGCGGGATCGAGTAGCTGACGATCAGGCGGTTTTCGTCCTGGTTGCGCTGACCTGGAATGTCGTTACGCCACATGGCGTTTTTCCAGGCGAAACCGAGGTTCTTGAAGGTGCCTTCCGGTACCACGTAAGCAACGCTGATATCGCGTTCCCACTCGGTGCCACCGGTACCGACCGTGGTCACTTGAGCTGTACCCACTCGGCCGACGGTGTCGATATTGTTGCCGCGCAGGTAGATGATCCCGGCGGTCAGGCCAGGTACACCGACCTTGGCGAAGTCATAGGCGTAACGAGCCTGCCAGGTACGCTCGCCGGCGCGGGCGAATTTCTGGATTTGTACGTCGGTGGTGATGCTGGCCGACGAACCGTCACCCTGGTTCAGCCAAGGGAAGTCGCTGTCGCCCTTGCTGTACTGGTAGCCGGCGCCGAAGGTGTGACCTTCGATCGAGTACAAGGCCAAGTAGCTGTACAGGTCGTTGTCGACCTTGCCACGGGTACGGGTGCTGACAGATTTGTCATCGTAGTAGCCGGTGGTGAAGTAAGCGTTGGTATCGCTGTTCGCACCGTCATCGCGGCTGCGGTAGTAGCGCAGGTCGCTCTTGAGTACGCCTGGGCCAATTGCCCAGTTGTGTACCAGACCCAGGAAGTTCTGCGAGTAGAAGTCCTTCAACTCACCGTAGTAGTAAGACGCGGTCAGGTCCTTGGTGAGCTTGTAGTCAGCGCCACCGTAGTAGAACTTGTTGCTGCGACGGCCGCTCGAGGTAGGGCTGTTGGCACCGGCGATGGACAAGCCTTCGTCGTTGCTGGAGTTACGGCCTTTTGCAGCGTTGATCAGACCACCGGTCAGTGTCAGATCCTTGATCTCGTTCGACTTCAGCTCGCCACCGGTGAAGGTTTGTGGCAGCAGACGACCGTCGTTGGCCTTGATGACCGGGTTGTTTGGTTGCAGGGTACCGATTTTCAGTTCGGTCTGGGAAACCTTGACCTTACCGGTCAGGCCCAGGCTGGCGAAGTCAGGTACGGCACGGCTGTTCGAGCCGTTGACGGACTCGGTTGGGAACATGGTGCTACCGTAGGACGTGGTAGTAGCACCGTTGGTGCCACGACCTGAATCCAGGCGCACACCGTACAGACCAATGGCATCGATACCGAATTGAACGGTACCTTGGGTATAGCCGGAGATAAAGCGCAGGTCGAAGCCTTGGCCCCATTCCTCGACCTTGCTCTGCGCGCCGGCAGCTTTGGTAGCGCCATCGCGGTTATCGGTATTGATGTAGAAGTTGCGCAGACCCAGAGTGGCCTTGCTGTCTTCGATGAAACCTGCGGCGCCTGCCTGCTGCGCCAGAACCCCCACGGCCACAGCCAGGGCCAGAGTGGACTTCTTCATTGGTCTTGCTCCTCTCATTTCTAATTTTTGTATTTCTGATTGGCTCGGGATCTACGCCCCTCTGGCGCCACAGATTGCGCGATTAGCGCCGGATCGTGACTGGTAAGTCAATCGTACAAACCCTGTCTACGACTTTGGTCTAACCGCTGTTGTTTGGTCCGTGCAGAGTAATGACTTTGTCATAAACCCAAAAAGAATCATTTCGTCCTTTTTCAGACGATTCAGGAATATGATGCTTCATCAAGCACCTCGCCAGAGGGTGTTATCGACCATGTGGCTCATTCCTGAAAAGTATTTTTCTGCCTCTTTTTAGAACCCTTCGACTTGTGGAGCAGTCTCCGTACGTCATGGGCGATCAAAAAGGCGACGCAATCATGGCGAAACGCTGCCACTCTCGTCAATTTATTACAGCATTTGTCCGCAGCAAGATTGCCATGTGGTTGTCACATTCCGACGTTCGGTCCGGAGCGTGACCCATGGGACGAACTTTCAACCGTAGATCAGGAAATACCGTCTGGCCAATCCGATGAAGCGGATCGGGTGACGAGAGTCCCGGTTTCCGGGGGCAGGCAGGTCTGTTTCCTCTCATAAGCTAATGCAAATAAGTTATTTATTTTAATATTCTTAGATCATTTAGTCTTCTCGACATGCCGAGTCCCGGTCACCCGTTGAGGAGCTTTTCCGATGAAACCGCATTCCCCGCTCCGCCTGCTGGCGGCACTGTCCCTGGCCGGGGCCAGCCTGTTCGCGCAGGCCTCCGATCTCACCGTGGCCTACCAGACCACCGTCGATCCGGCCAAGGTCGCCCAGGCCGACGGCACTTATGAAAAGGTCAGCCAGGCCAAGATCGACTGGCGCAAGTTCGACAATGGCGCGGACGTCATCTCGGCCATCGCTTCGGGCGACGTGCAGATCGGTTACCTCGGTTCCAGCCCGCTGACGGCGGCCATCACCCGCAAGGTGCCGGTGGAAACCTTCCTGATCGCCACCCAGATCGGCGCCGCCGAAGCCCTGGTTGCCCGCGACGGCTCCGGGATCAATTCACCGCAGGACCTGGTCGGCAAGAAAGTTGCCGTGCCGTTCGTTTCCACCGGCCACTACAGCCTGCTGGCCGCGTTGAAACACTGGAACATCGACCCGGCGAAGGTGCAGGTGCTCAACCTGGCGCCGCCAGCCATCATCTCCGCCTGGAAGCGCGGCGATATCGACGCCACCTACGTCTGGGACCCGGCCTTGGGCGTGGCCAAGGAAAACGGCAAGGTGCTGATCACCTCCGGCGAACTGGCGAAATTCGGTGCGCCGACCTTCGATGCCTGGATCGTGCGCAAGGACTTTGCCGAGAAGCACCCGGAAATCGTCAAGGCGTTTGCCAAAGTGACGCTTGATGCCTACGCGCAATACCGAAAAGACCCACAGGCCTGGCTGGCCGACAAAGGCAACGTCGACAAACTGGTCAAGCTCTCCGGCGCCAAGGCCAGTGATATCCCGCTGCTGCTGCAGGGCAACGTCTACCCGCTGGCGGCCGACCAGGTCACCGTCCTCGGCAAGCCAACCGCCCAGGCGATCACCGATACCGCGGCGTTCCTGAAGGAGCAGGGCAAGGTCGAGGCGGTCCTGCCGGACTATGCCCCTTACGTCAGCGCCAAGTTCATCACCAACTGACCCCGCGAGCCTGCTTGCCCAGGCCCCGGACTGAGGAGCCCATCGCCATGGCCTTGTTACAACTGGAGCGCATCAGCGCACAGTATCCCGGTGCGGCCGAGCCGGTGTTGTCGGATATTTCCCTCAGCCTGGGGCCCCAGCAATTGCTGGTGGCCCTCGGGCCGTCGGGCAGCGGCAAGACGTCGCTGCTGAACCTGATCGCCGGGTTCGTCGAACCCAGCGCCGGGCGCATCACCCTCGACGGCGCACCGGTCAAGGGGCCGGGTGCCGAGCGTGGCGTGGTGTTCCAGGACGATGCCCTGTTGCCCTGGCAGGATGTGCTGGCCAACGTCGGCTTCGGTCTGGAACTGGCCGGTGTGCCGCGCGAGCGGCGCGAGGCCCGTGCCCGGGAAATGCTTGCGCTGGTCGACCTGGCGAACTTCGATTCGCGACGTATCTGGCAACTGTCCGGTGGCCAGAGGCAGCGTGTTGGTCTGGCCCGTGCGCTGGCGGCAGACCCTCGGGTGCTATTGATGGATGAGCCGTTCGGTGCCCTCGATGCCTTCACCCGCGAACAGATGCAGGAGCTGTTGCTGCAGGTCTGGAAGCGCACCGCCAAGCCGGTGTTCCTGATTACCCACGACATTGAAGAAGCGGTATTCCTTGCCACCGACCTGATTCTGCTGGCGCCCGGCCCGGGGCGGGTGGTGGAACACCTGAAGCTGGATTTCGGCCAGCGCTACAGCGCCGGTGAGTCGGCCCGCTCGATCAAATCCGATCCCCGTTTCATCGAAACCCGCGAGCACGTGCTGGCCCGTGTGTTCTCCCAACGCAGCGCCGCTTCGCGGCAGGAGTTCGTATGAGCAGCTATGAATTGCCGGCGGCCAGCGCCACCCCATCGAGCGCGCCGGCTGTGCGCCGCAGCCTGGGCACCCGCTGGATCAGCGTCCTGACTCTGCTGGGTCTGATCGCGTTGTGGTGGGCCGTCACCGCGTTTGGCGTGATCGAACCGCTGTTCCTGCCACCGCCTTCGGCAGTCCTGGAAAAAGGCTGGCTGCTGGCGACCAAAGGCTACATGGACGCGACCCTGTGGCAGCACCTCGCCGCCAGTCTCGGGCGAATCGGCCTGGCGCTGGGCATCGCGGTGCTGACCGCCATCCCGGTGGGCATCGCCATCGGCCACAACCGGATTGCGCGGGGCATCCTCGACCCGCTGATCGAGTTCTACCGGCCGATTCCGCCGTTGGCCTACCTGCCTTTGATCGTGATCTGGTGCGGTATCGGCGAGCTGTCGAAAGTGCTGCTGATCTACCTGGCGATCTTCGCCCCGATCGCCATTGCGACCGCCACCGGCGTGCGCACCGTCGACCCGGCCAAGCTGCGCGCGGCACTGTCGCTGGGCGCGACCCGGGCACAGTTGATCCGTCATGTGATCCTGCCCAGCGCCTTGCCGGACATCCTCACGGGCGTGCGCATCGGGCTGGGGGTCGGCTGGTCGACCCTGGTCGCCGCCGAGCTGATAGCGGCCACCAGCGGCCTGGGTTTCATGGTCCAGTCGGCGGCACAGTTCCTGGTGACCGATGTGGTGGTGCTGGGGATCCTGGTCATCGCCCTGATCGCCTTCGCCATGGAAATGGGCCTGCGCGCCCTGCAACGCAAGCTGGTGCCGTGGCACGGCCAGGCTCACTGACAGACTGATCCAGCCGAGCGCTCGGCACGTATTTGAAGAGAACCGACCATGAGCCTGACCATTACTCCCCTGAGCGCGGCCCTGGGCGCGCAGATCGACGGCATTGCCCTGAGCGGACCGCTGAATATCGAGCAGCGAGATGCCATCGAGCAGGCGCTGCTCAAGTATCAGGTGCTGTTCTTCCGCAATCAGCCGCTGAACCCGCGGCAACAGGCGGCGTTCGCGGCGAATTTTGGCGACCTGCATATCCACCCGATCTACCCGAACGTGCCGGAACAGCCGCAGGTGCTGGTCCTCGATACGGCGGTTACCGACGTGCGCGACAACGCGATCTGGCACACCGACGTGACCTTCCTGCCGACCCCGGCCCTCGGTGCGGTGCTGGCGGCCAAGCAACTGCCGGCCTTTGGCGGCGACACCCTGTGGGCCAGCGGGATCGCGGCGTTCGAGGCGTTGTCCGCACCGTTGCAGCGGCTGCTGGATGGGCTGACGGCGACGCACAACTTCATCAAGTCGTTTCCTGTCGAGCGTTTCGGCAGCACGCCCGAAGACCTGGCGCGCTGGGAGGAAACCCGCAGGAGCAACCCACCGCTGTCTCATCCGGTGATTCGCACGCACCCGGTGAGCGGGCGCAAGGCGCTGTTCGTCAACGAGGGTTTCACCACCCGGATCAATGAGCTGGAGGAAGCGGAGAGCGAGGCGATTCTCAAGCTGCTGTTCGCCCACGCGACGCGCCCCGAGTTCACCATTCGCTGGCGCTGGCAGGAGAACGACGTGGCCTTCTGGGACAACCGCGTGACCCAGCATTACGCGGTGGATGACTATCGGCCGAACCGGCGGGTGATGCACCGGGCGACCATCCTCGGCGACGCGCCGTTCTGAAAGAGTGCTGCATTTTCCTGTGGGAGATTCTGTGGTTCTGTACAAGACTCGAAGGCCTATTCGCTGACAAGCCAGGGTCGTACAGATTGGGTATGAAATCTGGTTTTGCGTTCGACCCGGTCACTGTGGGAGCCGGTGTTGTGCTTCAGAGCGGGGTTTCGCGCTTGGGCAGGTACGGCGGCAGGTACAGGCCCAGGTAGGCGTCGAACACCCGCATGCCTTCCTCGGCCATGCGCGGCGTGATCTGGTCGTGCAACTGCATCGACCGCGCGTAGACCCGATCTCCCAACTCCATCGCCAGCGCGAACACATCGACCTCCGTCGGCAGCGTCGGCAGTTCGAAGTGGCGGATGAACAGCTTGTGCATCAGGTCGCCCAGCTCGATGTCGTGCTGGCGGTCGGCCTGGGTCACTTCGGTCAGGCCATGCTGGGCGAGAATCAACTGCCGCGCCGCGGCGTCTTCGCTGTAGATCACCAGCATGCGCTGTTCCACCAGGCGTGACAGGTCGCGCCAACTGCCGAGGCTGGCGTGGTCGATCGGTGCCTGCAGGCAGGCGCGGAAGGCGGCGTGGACGTCGGCGGTGAGGGCTTCGAGCAGGGCCGGGACGCTGGCGAAAAAGTGGTAGACCGACGATGGCGGAATCTGCGCCCGTTCGGCCACGCTGTAGATCGACAGGTTGGCCACGCCTTCGGCGGCCAGCAGGGCGCGGGCCGCCTCGAGGATCGAGTCGATCCGCGCCTGGCTGCGTGCACGGGGTTTGCGGGCGGTGGCGGGGCGGGGCATGGGGTTCTCCGGCTGGGGCTGCGGGGGATTGTACGCGAGGACGGTTCGGCGGTGTCTTGTGGCGAGCGGGCTTGTCGGGACGCTGCACCGCCGCGTTGGGGTGC
>NZ_AQOH01000002.1 GCF_000364705.1 Pseudomonas fuscovaginae SE-1
GATGGCTACGACAAGACTCCTGGCGCCAACGCTATCGCCGCTGACGGCTACGACAAGACTCCTGGCGCTGCAGCAATCAGCTAAGCAGACCAGATGGCATCACAGCCCGGCCTTGGCCGGGCTTAGTCATTTCTGGAGACAAGGAAAATCCCGTGTGGCGAGGGGGCTTGCCCCCGCTGGGCTGCGCAGCGGCCCTAAAAAACAGGCTCCGCGATCCGCCAGAAAAACCCGTGCCTCCGGATTACGACCGCTTCGCGCTCGAGCGCGGGCAAGCCCGCTCGCCACCTGGGATATCTGCAACCCTGGCGAGAACCTGCAGCCCTATAGAAAATCCCTCAAAGGGAAACCTGCAATCCGCTCCACACAGAACCACACCTGCGAACTGCCTATCGCCTTTACACGCGATGCCAAGCACACTGTCGGTCCCCGATTTCCCTGCGGAACCCGCGAACCATGCCTGACGATATCCACTACTACGAACCCGCCAACGGCCACGGCCTGCCCCACGATCCGTTCAACGCCATCGTCGGCCCGCGCCCCATCGGCTGGATCTCTTCACAGGACACCGAAGGCCGGCTGAACCTGGCGCCCTACAGTTTCTTCAACGCCTTCAACTACATCCCACCCATCATCGGCTTCTCCAGCGTCGGCCGCAAAGACAGCCTGAACAACATCGAACAGACCGGCGAATTCGCCTGGAACCTCGCCACCCGCCCGCTGGCCGAGGCGATGAACCAGAGCTGCGCCGCCGTGCCTGCGGACGTCGATGAGTTCCAACTGGCCGGCCTGACGCCCGTGGCATCGAAAGTCATCAGCGTGCCACGGGTACAGGAAAGCCCGGTGTCCTTCGAATGCAAGGTCACCCAGATCATTCAACTGCAACGCGCCGACCAGGCCCTGGTACCCAGCTGGCTGATCCTCGGCGAAGTGGTCGCCGTGCATATCGCCCGGCACCTGCTCAAGGAGGGGATCTACGACACCGCCGCCGCCGAGCCGATCCTGCGGGGCGGCGGTCCGGCGGACTATTTCCAGTTGGGTCCGGAGGCGCTGTTCAGGATGTATCGCCCACAAGTGACCAACTGATCACTGGCGCAGCGGCCCAGTCACCAGGACAGCCCGCCCTCGGTGTCGACGTCGGCCAGCCGCGCCAGCTCCAGCTCGGCGGCCTGGTCGGCCTCGAGGGCGGTTCCGAAGGTCTGGTCGGCAAGGATTTTATGAAAGCGCGGAGGCTCGAAACCACCCAGGGCCTTTACCGCAATGGCGGCGTGGTAACCGGCCTCGCCGCGAACGGCGGCTGAAACTGCTTCAAACTGTGCAAACTCTCTACGTGCCATGCCTTTTATCCCGGCCAATTGATCGGCCGGCATTCTAGATCAGCTGGCCAGCCGTTGCAGGGAACCTGCACTGGACAGGTGATAATCGCACTGGGCACGGGCAGCCGACACCTCGCTGAAGGTGTGGAAATCCAGACTGTCGACCACCAGGTCCTGCACCAGCTCGGCGAACACCTGCATGGCCGGGGTGTTGAAATAGGCGGTCATCGCCGGCTGGTTGACCCAGAAACCGGACACCACCCAGAGATCGGCATCGGCCAGCGAATGCTGCAGGGAGAACTGCAGGCAACCGGGTGCCTGGCGGGACGGCTCGATCAGGCTGCTCAAACGGGCACCCAGCTCGGCGGAGCGCCCCGGACGTGCGCGAACGAAGGCCATGTGACTGACAGGGATATGCTTGGACATGCTCGGCTCTCCCGAAAGGAATGTTGTTCTCGCGCCATCGACCGCCGGGATGACGGCGACGGGAACATAGATTAGTGCTCCCGGCGAGCGGTCGTTAGTCGATTCCTGTCGGCTTATTGCACAATCCTGCCGGAGCGCCCCAACCCTCTCGGGCAGCCGCCATTCGGCATCTGGCACAATACTTCACAGTTTTGAGCAAGCCTACTCCCCGGTCAGGGCAGTCACTTGGCGGTCACATGAGCTCGCGGCAGGATCAGGCAAGAATTGCGCAGGATCCGGCTGGCGATCGCCCTTGCCCAAACTTAAGCTATGCCTCGTTGAACGTGACTTTCCGAGGGGATTCTGCATGCCACTGTCCGAACTTCCGCAAGAACCGATCCCCCCGGAGATGGAAAGGCAGCGCCTGGAACTGGCCGATATCATTCGCCGCCACGCCATCGAGGACGGCAACTTCCAGACCGCCGTCGGCTCGCTGGTGCTGGGGCGCCACAGCCATCCCTATGATTTCGCCCCCGTCCTCGCGCAACCGGCACTGTGCATCATGGCCCAGGGCCGCAAGGAAATTCGCCTGGGCGACGGCCACTTCATCTATGACCCGCTGCACTACCTGGTGGTGTCGGTGTCCATGCCCCTCGCCGGGCGGGTGGTCAATGTCACGCCCGAGTCGCCGATCCTGGCCCTGCGCCTGGATATCGACCCGAACGAAATCAGTGCGCTGATCGCCGAGGCCGGTCCCCTGAGCGTGCCCACTCGACCAACGGGGCTGGGGCTGTATGTCGAACGGGTGGATACCCAGATGTTCGACGCCCTGCTGCGTCTGGCTCGGCTGCTCGATACGCCCAAGGACATTCCCATGCTCGCGCCGCTGGTGCGCCGGGAGATCCTCTATCGGCTGCTGCGCAGCCCGCAGGGCCATCGCCTCTATGAGATCGCCATCGCCAACAGCCAGGGTCATCGGGTGAACCAGGCGATCAAGTGGCTGAACGCCAACTTCGAGCAGCCTTTGCGCATCGATGACCTGGCGCGCGAGGTCAACCTGAGTGTCTCGACGCTGCATCACCGGTTCAAGGCGATGACCGCCATGAGCCCGCTGCAATACCAGAAACAGTTGCGCCTGCAGGAAGCGCGGCGGTTGATGCTCGCGCAGGGGCTGGACGCCTCGGCGGCGGGGTATCGGGTCGGCTACGAGAGCCCGTCGCAGTTCAGCCGCGAGTACAGCCGGCTGTTCGGTGCCCCGCCGCTGCGGGACCTGGCGCGGCTGCGCCAGAGTGTCTGAAGTGCAGGGTGATTGGGACCAGGGCGGAGCTTTCTCGGGCGCTGTTCGCGGATAAATCCGACTCCCACAGTAATTAGCGCCAGGCACAATTTCGTGTGCACCAGAAACCTGTGGGAGCCGACTGTCTTTGATTCATCGCCGATGAGCGGCACAACAGGCTCCCAGGGATTACGGCAGACGCCGCAAAACCGTGGAAGCCGGATTTATCCGCGAACGGGAGCACCGCGTTCAGCGGGCCCGCACCACGTGCTTGATCTCCTGGAACGCCTGTAGCCCCCAGGGCCCCAGCTCACGGCCCAGGCTGCTCTTCTTGTAGCCGCCCCACGCGGTCTGCGGGAAGATCACCTGCGGCGCATTGATCCACACCAGGCCCGCCTGCAAGGCATTGGCAATGCGGTCCGCCGCCTCGCCATCGGTGGTGACGACACTCGCCACCAGGCCAAACTCACTGTCATTGGCCAGGGCGACCGCCTCGGCCTCGCTGGCGAAACTGCGCACGCACACCACCGGCCCGAAGATTTCCTCGCGCCACAACGCGCTGTCCAGCGGCACCTCGGTAAACACCGTCGGTTGCAGGAAATAGCCGCGGGACAAGGCCGGCGGCCGCCCACCACCACAAACCAGGCGCGCACCCGTGCTCAGGCCGCGATCGATATGCCCCAGCACCCGCTGGTACTGCGCCTGGTTGACCAGCGCTCCCATCTCCACCTCGGGATCGAACGGGTCGGCCACGCGAATGGTTTCGGCCCGTGCCTTCAGGCGCAGCAGGAACGCGTCGGCGATCTCGTCGGCGACCAGCACCCGGCTGGTCGCCGAACACATCTGCCCGGCATTGAAGAACGCGCCACCACTGGCGATTTCCACCGCCAGGTCGAGGTCGGCATCGGCCATGACCAGCAGCGAAGATTTGCCCCCCAGTTCCAGGCTGACACCCTTGATCGTTTCCGCCGCCCGTTGCATCACCTGGACGCCCACCGCATTGCTGCCGGTGAAGGAGATCTTCGCCACCCGCGGATCGGCCGCAAGCGGCGCCCCCACCGCCAGTCCGGTACCGCAGACGAGGTTGAACACCCCGGCCGGCAAACCGCTTTCAGCGATGACCGCGGCCAGTTCCAGCTCCGGCAATGGCGTGACCTCCGACGGCTTGAGCACCACGCAGCAGCCCGCCGCCAAGGCAGGCGCGAGCTTCCAGGCGGTGGTGACCATCGGGAAGTTCCAGGGCACGATCAAGCCGACCACGCCACACGGCTCACGGCGCACACGGGCGGCGAAATCGTCGCTGGGCAGCGCCACGTCCTGATCCTGCCGCTCGTCCAGGGCCTCGGCCAGAGTGGCGTAGTATTCGAAGGTAGCGATCACGTCATCGACATCGATGGCCGCCTCGAACAGCGGCTTGCCGTTGTTGGTCGATTGCAGGCGGACCAGTGTTTCCCGGCGCTCGCGCACGCCTTCGGCAACCCTGCGCAGCACCGCGCCGCGCTCGGCACCGCTGCTCGCCGACCAACCGGCGAACGCCCGCACCGCCGCCGTCACCGCCTGCCCCACCGCCTGTTCGTCGCCACCGGAGACGCTGCCGAGCAGGGCTTCGGTGGCCGGGTTGATCACCCGCAACTGCTCGCTGCCGGAACGCCACTGGCCGTCGATGTAGAGGCCGTCCTGATTCATTTGCGCTTTCATCACAGCACCATTCCTTTCATCCACAGAGTCTGGTCGATTTCAATCAGCGTCGGCCCCGAACGCCCTGCCGCCGTCCGCAAGGCGTTGCGCAGGCTGTCCTCGGTGCTGGCCGCCTCGGCGGCGCAGCCCAGGCCCCGGGCGACCGCAACGAAGTCCGGGGTATGGATGTCCACGCCCACCGGAGTGATGGCGCGATTGACCATGTAGCGCTTGATCTCTTCATACCCCTGGTTATTCCACAGCAGGACGATCACCGGCGTGCTCGCCTCCACCGCACTGGCCAGTTCCGGCAGGGTGAATTGCAGGCCGCCGTCGCCGATCAGGCAGACCACCGCGCCGCGCGCCTCACGCCGCGAGGCACGCCCGAGCCAGGCACCGATCGCCGCCGGCAAGGCGTAGCCGAGGGTGCCGTAGCCGGTCGAGGCGTTGAACCAGCGCCGCGCCTGCCGCGGGTTCAGGGTCAGGTTGCCGGTGTACACCGGCTGGGTCGAATCGCCCACCAGCACCGCTTCCGGCAGTACGTCGAGAATGGTTTCGAGGAAACGGGTCTGGGCGCGGGTCGGCGCATCCCATAGGCGGTCGATTTCGGCCCGCAGGATGGCGGCACGGCGATGTCCCCAGTCGTCGCGGCGCGGGGCCAGCTCCCGGCCCTCGAACGCGGCGAGCAGCGCCTCGGCCGCCACCTGCGAGTCGGACACCAGCGCGACCCTGGGCGGATAGTTGCGTACGGTCTGGTCCGGGTCGATATCGATGCGCAGCAGGATACCGGGAATCTCGAAGCCGCCGGCAAAGGTGATGTCATAGTCGGTTTCCGCCAGCTCGGTGCCGATCGCCAGCACCACATCGGCCTCGGCCACCAGGGCGCGGGTGGCGACCAGGGACTGGGTCGAACCGATCAGCAGTGGGTGCCCGCCCGGCAACATGCCCTTGGCGTTGATGGTCAGGGCGACCGGTGCATCGAGCCGCTCGGCAAGCCGGGTCAACGCGGGTGCCGCGTCGATGGCGCCGCCGCCGGCGAGGATCAGCGGACGTCTGGCGGTGGCGATCCATTCCACCATCTGCGCCACCGCGGCCGGGGCCGCACCGGCGCGGGCAATATTCACCGGCTGGCTGTCGAGCAGGGCGTCGGCGTTTTCCACCAGCACATCGAGCGGGATCTCGATATGCACAGGACGCGGCCGCCCGGCCTGGAACAGGGCAAACGCCCGGGCCAGCACCGCGGGCAGTTCCGCCGCCGACATCAGGGTGTGGGAGAACGCCGCCACGCCGGCCACCAGCGTGCTCTGGTTCGGCAACTCGTGGAGCTTGCCACGGCCGCCGCCCAACTGGCTGCGCGACTGCACGCTGGAGATCACCAGCATGGGGATCGAATCGGCATAGGCCTGGCCCATCGCGGTGGCGATATTGGTCATGCCGGGGCCGGTGATGATGAAACACACACCGGGCTTGCCGCTGGTCCGTGCATAGCCGTCGGCCATGAAGCCGGCGCCCTGCTCATGGCGCGGGGTGATGTGCTCGATGCGCGACGCGGCCAGGCCGCGATACAGCTCCACGGTATGCACGCCGGGAATGCCGAACACCTGCTCGACCCCATAGCCCTCCAATAACTTGACCAATACTTCGCCGCACGTCGCCATCGGTTCCACCCTTGTTGTTCGTCTTGACCGTGGCAGCGCAGGCCACGGCGGTGGTGTTATTGGAGCGTCTGGGCGATGGCGGGCACAACGCAAAAATAGTCATACTAGCCATGTCCTGTCGTCATGCCTGGGTCCGCCATGAAACGTCTTCCACCACTGCCGGCGCTGCATACCTTTCTGATCACCGCCCAGTGCTGCAACTTCACCCGTGCAGCCGAGCAGTTGCACATCACCCAGGGCGCGGTGAGCCGGCAGATCGCCGGGCTGGAGCAGCACCTGGGCTATGCGCTGTTCCAGCGCCAGGCCCGCGGGCTGAGCCTGACGCCCCAGGGGCGCGAGCTGTTTCCGCGGATACGGCAAGTGTTCCGCCAGATCGAGGAGGCGGTGGAACAAGTGGGCGCCCAGCGTCCGGCGCTGAAACTCAAGGCACCGATCTGCATGATCCGCTGGCTGCTGCCGCGCCTGCTGCAATGGCGCAAGGAACGTCCGGACGTGCCGGTGGAACTGACCACCAGCCTGCAGCACGGGGTCGACTTCCGGCGCGAGGACTTCGATGTGGCGGTGATCTATGGCGCCCCGCCAGGGCCGTCGATGACCGCTCATCATCTGTTCGACGAACAACTGACACCGGTTTGCTCACCACAGCTGAAGCATGGCGCGATCGCACTGGAGCAGGTCGGCGACCTGGAGCATCACACCCTGCTGCACCCCACGTTGGACCGGCAGGACTGGCAGACCTGGCTCGACGCGGCCGGGGTCAGCCTGGGCAATATCGGCCAGGGCCAGCACCTGGAGACCATGGACGTGGCGATGTCCCTGGCGTCGCAGGGTACGGGGGTGGCAATCGGGGATTGGGCATTGATCGGCGAGGACCTGAGTGCCGGGCGGCTGATGATGCCGTTCGAATTGCGGGTGCGGACCGGACAGGCGTACTACCTGACGTATCCGAAGCGTTCGGAGGGGACGGCGGCAGTGCATGAATTACGGGAATGGCTGGTGGGGCAGGCGGTGCGGCGAACAGAGGTGTAGGAGCAATACATCGTGGTTGGCTGATGGATCGCTATCGCCAGCAAGCCGGCTCCCACAGATTCTGCGTCGTACACAACAGAGGTGCGGCGCAGAACAGGTGGGAGCCCCACAGCAAGCCAGTCCCCACAATATCCGCGTCGAGCACCTGTCTTGTGTACGGCGCAGAACGGTGGGAGCCGGCTTGCTGGCGATCCGCCGAAGGCGGCCATCCAGCCACCCCGGGACAGGCTCAGTAACCGACGGCGAAACGCTGACGCGAGTGGGCGGGCTTTTCGATTTCATCCAGCAGCGCAATGGCGTAGTCGGCGAAGGTGATCCAACTGCGGCCTTCGGCGCTCACCAGCAAGTGATCCTTGCCCAGACGGAAGCTGCCGGTACGCTCACCTTCGACGAACTCCGCCGAGGGCGACAGGAAGGTCCAGTCCAGTTCCTTCTCCTGGCGCAGGGTCTCCAGGAACGCCGCACCGCCACTGGCCTCGGCCTTGTACTCCGGCGGGAAATCGGGGCTGTCGATGACCCGGCTGTCGTCCGGCAGCAACAGCGAACCGGCCCCACCGACCACCAGCAGGCGCTTGACCCCGGCCTTCTTCACCGGCCCGATCACCGCCGCAGCCGGCAGGGTGGAGAAATGCGCGGCGCTGATCACCACGTCGTGACCGGCAATCGCTGCTTCCAGCGCTGCGGCATCGAGGGCATCGACCGCCTTGGTGACGACGCCGGCACGCGTGCCGATGCTCGCCGGATTACGGGCAATGGCGGTCACGCTGTGACCACGACGCAGGGCTTCTTCCAGCAGTTGGCTACCGGCACGACCGGTGGCACCGATGATTGCAATCTTGCTCATGACACTCTCCAGTTCCAATCGAATGACGCTGTGCGTCGAGGGGTCGTCCTGCCTTGGGAACAGGACGGTTGATCCAAAAAAATTTCCGTCAGTGGCCAAATCGGCTCACCACTTCATCTCGCCCTTGGCGACCTTGGCGCTGAGCTCCAGCGAGGACTCCTCGCCCAGGTCCGGATAACGCTGCTTCATCGCCGCGATCAGTTGCGCCGAGTCCTTGGCCTTGGCCGTTTCCTCGTCGAAGGCCTTGATGTAGTCCGCCGTGAACTGCGCGGCGGCCACCGCGTGCGGGCCGTCGCCGAGGTAGTGGCCCGGCACCAGGACCTTCGGTTGCAGCGCCTGAATCCGTTGCAGCGTCGCCAACCAATCCTGGTGGGATTGGGCCGTCTGGGTGTCGGCCATCCACACATGGATGCCCTGCGCCACCACCACGCCGCCAACCACCGCCTTCAGCGACGGGATCCACACAAAGCTGCGATCCGGCTGCGGGCCATCCAGGCCGATGACGTCCAGTTCACGCCCTTCCAGCATCAACCGATTGCCCTCGAGTACCTCGGGAACGATGGTCTTGGCGGGAACGTCGGCCCCCATTTTCGGGCCCCAGAACGCCAGCTTGCCGTCGACGGTGGCTTTGATGTGCGCCACGGTCGGCGCCGACGCCAGCACCTTGGCCTTGGGGAAGGCCCGGATGATGGTGTCCAGGCCGAAGTAGTAGTCCGGGTCACCATGACTGATGTAGATGGTGGTCAGTTGCTTGCCGCTGGCGCGGATCTTCTCCACCACCTGCTCGGCCTGGGACTTGCCGAACTGGGCATCGACCAGGATCGCGTCCCGTTCGCCACTGACCAGCACCGAGCTGACCGGGAAAATCGCCGCCGTGCCGGGGTTGTAGACATCCAGGGTCAGGGCCGGCTGGGCCGCCGCCGCATGGGCCGTGAAACCCAGCACCGCGCTGGCGAGCAGGAGGCGGCGAAGTGAGGTGAATCCGATCATGTGCTGCTCCGTCATCTATTGGCCTTGATAGGCGATGGACAGAGCTTAGTTGCCCGAACCGATACAAAAAATGCGATGCTGGGACATAGTTTGTTTCTCAAAGCGAGCAAATCATGGACCGTCTTACGGCAATGCGGGTATTCGTCACGGTGGTGGACCTGGGCAGCCAGTCGGCGGCCGCTGACCACCTGGAACTGTCACGCCCGGTGGTCTCGCGCTACCTGGCGGAACTGGAGGACTGGATCGGTGCGCGGCTGATGCACCGCACCACGCGCAAGCTGAGCCTGACCGCCGCCGGCACCGAAACCCTGCCGCGCTGCCGGCAACTGCTGGAGCTGTCCGGCGACATGCAGGCGGCCGTGAGCATTCCCGACGAAGCGCCCCGCGGCCTGCTGCGGATCAGTGTCAGCACCTCGTTCGGCCAGGCCCAGTTCGCCGACGCGATGACCGAGTACGTCCGGCGTTTCCCCGGCGTCAACGTCGACCTGCAGATGCTCGACCGCACCGTCAACCTGGTGGACGAGCGCATCGACCTGGCGATCCGCGCCAGCAACGACCTGGACCCGAACCTCATTGCCCGGCGGCTGACAGTCTGCCGCTCGGTGATCTGCGCCTCGCCAGCCTACCTGCGCGAGCACCCGGCGCCGCAGCGGGTGGAGGACCTGAGCCGCTACAACTGCCTGACGCATTCCTATTTCGGCAAGAGCCTCTGGCACTTCGAACAGGATGGCGAACAGGTGTCGGTACCGGTGCAGGGCAATATCAGCGCGAACGAGGCCAGCACCCTGTTGCGTGCCGCCGTGGCTGGCGCCGGCATCTCGATGCTGCCCACCTACCAGGCCTGGGAGTACCTGCGCAGCGGTGAGCTGGTGCGCCTGCTGGCCCATGCCGAACCGCGGACCATGGACATGTACGCCGTGTACGCCTCGCGCAAGCACATGCCGGCGACGCTGCGCAGCATGCTCGACTTCCTGGTGGTGCGCTTTCCGGAAACGCCGGCCTGGGACAAGGACCTCTGAGCCGCGCAAAGCTGGCAAGTCGCGGCAACTGGCCTAGTCTTGTACTCAGTACTTCTAGCGAACCCGGTTCGACAGTCAGAGGTCTGCGTCATGAATATTCTCAGAACAAGAAAATGCGCCGCCGTACTTGCCATCAGCGCCGTCCTGGCCCTGTATGCCACCGCCGCCTGGCGGGTTGAACAGATCCGGCAGACACCCCACACGGTCGCCACCTGCAACCTTGAGCACTGCGTGCCGCACACCGCGAGCCTGAGCGCCTTGCGATAAGGGCTCTAGCGGTCGGTATCGGCGCGAAAGGCACTGGGCGAAAGCCCGGTCATGCGGCGGAAGAACCGGGCAAAATAGGCCGGGTCGGCAAAACCCAGTTCATCCGCCACCCGGCTGACGCTCATGCGTGTGTAGATCAGGTTGCGCTTGGCCTCCAGCAACAGCCGCTGGTGGATCATCTGCAAGGCCGATTGCCCCGCCCACTCCCGGCAGATACTGTTCAGGTGCGCCACGGATATTCCGACCTGGTGGGACAACTGCTCGACCGTCGGGTGTTCACGAAAATGCACCTCGACCAGCCCACTGAAACGGCTGAGGTACTCACGCCCACGCTCGGGTGACTGGCCGGCCGCCTCACGGCGGATCACCTGGCGACTGAGCCACACCAGCAACACGCTGACCAGCGAGCGCAGGAGCAGGTCCCGCGCTGGCTGGTTCGCCGCGTACTCGCTCTGCAGGGCACTGAACAGTCGGTTGAGGTAGGCTCGGTCACGCCCCGCCGGATAACTCGCGGCCCGCGCCAGCGCGTCCGGCGAACTGCCCAGTTGCTGCTGCAGTTGCGCCACCAGCGGTGCGGCCAGGGTCAGCACATGGCCGTCGATGTTTTCGGAAAACTGGAAACCGTGCACGCACAAGGGCGGCACCACCTGGATCGCCGACTCGCGCAGGGTACTGCGCTGTCCCTCGATATCGACTCGGGCCTGGCCCTTGTTGAGAAACAGCAACTGGCACAGATCGGCATGCCGGTGCGGCTGGATTTCCCAATGATGCAGGCGGCTGCGCTTGGGAATGGTCTCGCAGTGCAACAGGTCCGGGGCAACCCAGTCCTGGTTCTCCCCGTAGAGCTTGAACACCGGGATCGGTGTCGCCACTGGCTTTTCCATCGGTGCATGAGCCTTGGGCGATAATCGCCCTTATTGTTGAAAAGTACCGGTAAAGGCGCAGTTTTCACCTTCTAAAGCGACTTTTTCAAGCGAAAAATGCAGGCACAAATCATAACAATCCACTCACCGGCACACCGCGTGAAGCTTGCAGAGAGAACAACAATGAAAACTCAAGTCGCCATTATCGGTGCCGGTCCGTCCGGCCTGCTGCTCGGCCAGTTGCTGCACAACGCCGGCATCGACACCGTGATCATCGAGCGCCAGACCCCGGAATATGTACTGGGACGCATCCGCGCCGGCGTGCTGGAACAGGGCATGGTCGACCTGCTGCGCCAGGCCGGCGTCCATCGCCGGATGGATGCCGAGGGCCTGGTGCACGGTGGCTTCGAACTGGCATTCGACGGGCGCCGGGTGCATATCGATCTCAAGACCCTGACCGGCGGCAAGAGCGTGATGATCTACGGCCAGACCGAAGTCACCCGCGACCTGATGGCCGCCCGCGATGCCGCCGGGGCGCGGACGATCTATTCTGCCGACAACGTGCGCCCCCACGGCATGAAGACCGACGCGCCCTGGCTGACCTACGAGAAGGACGGCCAGGTCCACCGCCTGGACTGCGACTACATCGCCGGCTGCGACGGTTTCCACGGTGTGGCCCGGCAGTCGATCCCGGCCGAGTCGCTGAAGGTCTTCGAGCGGGTCTACCCCTTCGGCTGGCTGGGGATTCTCGCCGACACCCCGCCAGTCAGCGAGGAACTGGTCTACGCCAATCACGAGCGCGGTTTCGCCCTGTGCAGCATGCGTTCGCCGACCCGTACCCGCTACTACGTGCAGGTACCGGCCGACGAGCAGGTCGAGGACTGGTCCGACGCGCGCTTCTGGGACGAACTCAAGGCGCGCCTGCCGGACAGCCTGGCCCGGAGCCTGGTGACCGGTCCGTCGATCGAGAAGAGCATTGCGCCGCTGCGCAGCTTCGTGGTCGAGCCCATGCAGTACGGCCGGATGTTCCTGGTCGGCGACGCCGCCCACATCGTCCCGCCCACCGGCGCCAAGGGCCTGAACCTGGCGGCCAGCGATGTCAGCACGCTGTTCGACATCCTGCTCAAGGTCTACCGGGAAGGGCGCCGCGAGTTGCTGGAACAGTACTCGCAGATCTGTTTGCGGCGGGTGTGGAAGGCCGAGCGCTTTTCCTGGTGGATGACCTCGATCCTGCATCGTTTCCCCGATACCGATGCCTTCAGCCAGCGCTTGCAGCAGACCGAACTGGAGTACTTCGTCAGTTCCGAAGCCGGACGTCGGACCATCGCGGAAAACTACGTCGGCCTTCCTTACGAGGCTATCGAATAGCAAGCTATCGAGTAAACTGACACGCATCCCCGCACACACACCACTGCCCGTGTGCGGGCCCACTTCCGCGTGCAGGTTATACCGTGACCAACCTCAATCAGCCCGGCCAGACGAAGCCGGCGATTCGCAGCATACTGATCGCCCTGATGCTGGCGATTTTCCTCGGCGCCCTCGACCAGACCATCGTCGCGGTCTCGATGCCGGCCATTTCCGCCCAGTTCAAGGATGTCGGCCTGCTGGCCTGGGTGATTTCCGGCTACATGGTCGCCATGACCGTGGCCGTGCCGATCTACGGCAAGCTCGGCGACCTCTATGGCCGCCGCCGGCTGATGCTGTTCGGCATGGGCCTGTTCACCCTGGCCTCGCTGTTCTGCGGCCTGGCCCAGAGCATGGAGCAGTTGGTGCTGGCACGGATCATCCAGGGCATCGGGGCCGGTGGCATGGTCTCGGTCAGCCAGGCGATCATCGGCGACGTCGTGCCACCACGCGAACGCGGTCGCTACCAGGGCTACTTCAGCAGCATGTATGCGCTGGCCAGCGTCGCCGGCCCGGTGCTGGGCGGCTACATGACCGAATACCTGTCGTGGCGCTGGGTGTTCCTGATCAACCTGCCGCTCGGGCTGACGGCCTCGTGGGTCGCCCATCGGGTGCTGGTCGGACTGCCGGTGCCACAGCGCAAGCCGATCATCGACTACCTGGGTACCGTGTTGATGGTCATCGGCCTGACGGCCCTGCTGCTGGGCATCACCCGGATCGGCCAGGGCTACCACTGGAACGATAGCGACGTGCTCGGGTTGCTGGCCACGGCGGTGGTGGGCCTGACGCTGTTCGTCCTGCACGAACGGCGCGCCCTCGAACCGCTGCTGCCGATGCACCTGTTCCTCAACCGCAATGCCGTGCTGTGCTGGTGCACGGTCTTCTTCACCAGCTTCCAGGCGATCTCACTGACCGTGCTGATGCCGCTGCGCTTCCAGAGCGTGACCGGCGCCGGTGCCGACAGTGCGGCGCTACACCTGCTGCCGCTGGCGATGGGCCTGCCGATGGGCGCCTACTTCGCCGGACGCATGACCTCGGTGACCGGCTACTACAAGCCATTGATCCTCAGTGGCGCGCTGCTGATGCCGCTGGCCATTCTCGGCATGGCCTTCACCCCGCCCCAGGCGGTGCTGCCGAGCAGCCTGTTCATGCTGCTGTGCGGCATTGCCGGCGGCCTGCAATTCCCGACCTCGCTGGTGGGCACGCAGAACTCGGTGGAGCAGCGCGATATCGGCGTCGCGACCAGCACCACCAACCTGTTCCGTTCCCTGGGTGGCGCTGTCGGCGTGGCACTGATGTCGGCCCTGCTGCTGGCCCTGGTGCAGGGCTCGGGGCTGACTCATCTGGCCAGCGGCGCGGTGCTCGGTGAGGGCCACTCGGGCAACGCCCTGCTCGACGGTCTCAACGCGGCCTCCGGCCCGGCGCAGGAGGCATTGCGGGCCGAGTTGCTGCTGACCTTCCGCCACCTGCTGCTGATCAGCGCGGCGGTTGCCCTGCTGGGACTGGCTGCGGCGATCGCCATGCCCAACCGGGTCCTGCGTGGCCGGGAAGACAAGGCCCGCTGACCGCTTGTGGCGAGCGGGCTTGCCCGCGCTGGGGCGCAAGGCGCCCCCAAAGCCTGCGAGCGCGGTATGCCAAGTGAACGGAGCGGGCCGATTTACGGCTGCTTTGCAGCCGAGCGTGGGCAAGCCCACTCGCCACAGGTAAAGCCCCCGCCCTGGGGTTCACTCCTGGCCCTCAAGGGCGGTAGTAACCGACCGCCACCAGCAGTTGCCCGACCCGCTTGAGGTAGGTGTGCTTGTTCTCGATCTTCCCGGTCACCGGGTTCTTCCAGCGATACTCGTACTCGCCCTCCTCCCGCTTCTGCATCAACGCCAGGATCGGCTCACCCACCGGCTTGCCGTCGGGGTCCCTGACCTTGCCGAAATCGGTATTGATCAATCGCGGGTTGTTGCCATGAGCCAGGTACCGGCGGGTCTTGAGATCCACCACGAAGACATACAGGTCATCCTGCAGGAAACCGCCCGGCAGGGTGTTGATCTCATCCAGCAGCCCCTGGCGATTGCTGCCCAGCTCGGTCGCCGCCCGTGCCAGAAAGGCCCTCGCCTCCTCCGCCGATGCCCTGGGCAGGTAATACCCGACCGCCAGGATGCGCTCGCCGACCCGCTGGTAGAACACCCGCTTGCGCTCGACCTTGCCATCCTTCCAGTTCCGCCAGCGATATTCGGCCTGCTGTATCCCGCTGTTATCCGGCGTCTTCAGCGCGGCCTTGAAGGCCTGGCGCAGATCCTCACCGAGCACCTCGGAAACGTCCCGGCCGATCAGCGCCGCGGACGGTCCGCCACTGGCCAGCATCACCCCATGGGTATCGACCACGAAGACATAACGGTCCCGGTCGACGAATTCGCCCTGGCGGCTGAAAGCGGCAAACGCCTTGTCGCCGTGCTCGTGGTAATAGGCCAGGGCCTTTTCCAGCAGGGTCCTGGCCGCCGGCGCCTGGTCGTCCGGCGTGGTCGCCGCCAGCACCGGTCCCAGGCACAACAGCATCAGGCAGCCTGACAAGGCCCGAATCAAACCCAACCCCATGGTGCAATCCCCCATTCCTGTTGATCTGCCAGCAGCGTAGACCGTCGTGGCCTATACGGAAGCATTCAGCAGACAGGGGTCGCCTCGACAGCCAGGGATGGCCGTCAAAATTGAGCGGTTATTTTCCAGGGGGCGCACTAGAATGCGTCCATCGCACACCCGCCAATGGAATCGTGATGCCGTTTCGCTCAGCGCTCTACTCGCAACGCTCTCTGGTCGTGACGCTGATCGCTCTGCTCGGCTGCGGCTTCCTGGCCACCTCGCTGCTCAGCTACTACGCCTCGCGCGCCTCTATCCGCGACGGCATCATCAATACCGAACTGCCGCTGACCTCCGACACAGTGTACTCGGAGATCCAGAAGGACCTGGTCCGGCCGATCCTGATTTCCTCGATGATGGCACGCGACACCTTCCTGCGCGACTGGGTGATGGCCGGTGAACGCGACCCGCAGCAGATGACCCGCTACCTCAACGAGGTCATGACCCATTACGGCGCCTACACCGCCTTCTTCGTCTCCAACAGCAACCTGACCTACTACCAGGCCAAGGGTGTGCTGAAAAACGTCCGCGTCAACGAGCCACGCGATCTCTGGTACTTCCGCGTGCGGGACATGAAGGAACCCTACGAGATCAATGTCGACCCGGACCTGGCCAACCATGACAGCCTGACGTTCTTCATCAACTACAAGGTGTTCGACTATCAGGAAAACTTCATCGGCGCGGCCGGTGTCGGTCTGACGGTCGATGCGGTGATCAAGCTGATCGACAGGTACCAGCAGCGTTATCAGCGCAGCGTGTACTTTGTCGACAACTTCGGCCGCCTGGTGCTCACCGGTGCCGACGGCGGGCCCGAAGGCGCCCGGGTCGGCCAGTCGCTGAACAACCTGAAGAGCCTGCAGAACCTGCTGGCCAAACTGCCCAAGCCCCATGACGGCAGCTACGAGTACGTCGAACCGGACGGCAAGAGGCATTTCCTCAACGTGCGCTTCATTCCGGAACTGAACTGGTACCTGTTCGTCGACAAGCGCGAAGACGGTGCCCTCAGCGGGATTCGCCAGTCGCTGTACCTGAACCTGCTGATCTGCCTGGTAGTGACCCTGATCGTGCTGGCCCTGCTCAACCGCGTGGTGCACCGCTACCAGCGCAAGATCCAGGCCCTGGCGACCCTCGACAGCCTCACCGGCCTGCCCAACCGGCGCGGCTTCGACCTGCTGGCGGCCCAGGCCCTCAACGAAGCCCAGCGTGAACCCAGGCCGCTGGCCGCGCTGTTGCTGGACCTGGACCACTTCAAGCAGCTCAACGACAGCCACGGCCACCTGGCCGGCGACGTGGTGCTGAGCGGTTTCGCCCGTAACCTGGAAAGCTGCCTGCGCCAATCGGACCTCATCTGCCGCTGGGGCGGCGAGGAATTCATCGTCCTGCTCAAGGACACCGACAGAGCCAGCGCCCAATCGATCGCCGAGAAGATTCGCCAGCACGTCGAACAGCAACGCTACGGCTACAACGGCAGGCACCTGCAACTGACCGTCAGCATCGGCCTGACGTCGCTGCGCGCCGACGATACCCTGCACAGCCTGCTGGCCCGCGCCGACCAGGCGCTGTACCGGGCCAAGCAGAGTGGCCGCAACCGCGTCTGCAGCGACGTGGCGAGCCCGGCCCATGCCTGACGCCAGCCGCTGCCCGGCCTGTGGGGCCCGCAACGATTGCACCCTGGCCGACCCGCGAACGGCGGATCGCCCCTGCTGGTGCTATAGCGTCGACATCGACCCGGCCATACTCGAGGCGCTGCCCGCCGAACTGCGCAACGCCGCCTGCCTGTGCCCGCGTTGTGCGCAGGTGGATGAACAGCTCAAGCGGCCGCCGTCGTCATGACGTAGAATGCCGGCCCGTTTTCCCGCGACCATCCCGTCATGCGCCTGGACCGATTCCTCAGCAACCTGCCCCGTTTCAATCGCCAGCAGGTGCGCCTGTTGCTGGTGGCGCGGCGGGTGCGGGTGGACGGCCAGATCACTGGCGATCCGCACCATGAAGTGCGCGAGTTCAGCCGGGTCGAAGTGGACGACGAGATCCTGCAGGCCGGTCGCCCGGCACGCTATTTCATGCTGCACAAACCTCAGGGCTGCGTCAGCGCGACCCGCGACCCACAGCACCGCACCGTGCTCGACCTGCTCCAGGAGACGAACGTCGACGAGTTGCACATCGCCGGGCGCCTGGACTTCAACACCACCGGCCTGATGCTGCTGACCAACGACGGCCAATGGTCCCGGCGTCTGACCCAGCCAGCGACCAAGCTGCCCAAGGTCTACTACGTGGAAACCGAACGGGAGATCGGCGCGCGGTACGCCGAGACCTTCGCCCAAGGCCTGTATTTCGCCTTCGAGGACCTCACCACCCAGCCCGCCGAACTGCAAGTGCTGGGACCACGCAGCGCCCGGCTGAGCATCGTCGAAGGCCGCTATCACCAGGTCAAAAGGATGTTCGGCCACTTCGACAACAAGGTCCTGCGCCTGCACCGCGAACGCATGGGACCGCTGGTACTCGACGACGCACTCGCCCCCGGACAGTACCGTCCGCTGACGGCCGATGAAATCGCCCTGATCTGAGTCAAATACCGTTGAGCAGAAGTGAGCCGCTTATGCCAAATCGCTCCTTGCGCAATCGCCGGTCCGCTGCTTGAATCAGACCGTCAGCCAAAAAATGACTGACAGGTCACATCCTAGCTGAAAAAACTTTTTGTCGGCGCCAGGGCTTGCCAGCCTTGGCTTTCCGGCCGATTGCCCGCCTATAACAACACCCGCCGGCCAACGCGTCACCGGACCGGCATGGGCTGAAAATTCCAGGCAAATGCCTACCTGTCATATATCTCGTGCACAGTCAGTTGCGCGCATACCCGCTTGCCAGGAGTCTTTGACATGACGCCAGAAATCGCTGTGTTGGATATACAGGGTCAGTATCGGGTTTACACGGAGTTGTATCGCGCGGATGCCGCGGAAAAGACCATCATCCTGGTCAACGGCTCGATGGCCACCACTGCGTCATTTGCCCAGACTGTTAAAAACCTGCACCCGCAGTACAACGTCGTGTGCTATGACCAGCCCTACGCGGGCCGGTCCCGGCCGCACAACCATCACGAGAAGATGCTCACCCGGGCCGTCGAAGCGCAGATCCTGCTGGAGCTGATCGACCACTTCGCCGCCGAGCACGTGATGTCGTTCTCCTGGGGCGGCGCCGCCACCCTGGTCGCTCTCGCCGAGCGGCCACGGCGCATCGAGAAGGCGGTGATCAGCTCGTTTTCGCCGGTGATCAACGAACCGATGCGCGACTACCTCGAACGTGGCATCCAGTGCCTGGGAGCCTGTGATCGTGCCGAGGTCGGCCAACTGGTCAACAGCACCATCGGCAAGCACCTGCCGTCACTGTTCAAGCGCTTCAACTACCGGCATGTCAGCAGCCTGGCCGAACATGAATACGGCCAGATGCACTTCCACGTCCGCGAAGTGCTCGAAAGTGATCGCCAGGGCTGCCTGAAGATTGCGAACAGGATCGACATACCGGTGCTGTTCGTGAACGGCGAATGGGACGAATACACCACGCCCGAGGATGCCCGCCAGTTCGGCCGGCACGTGCGCCACAGCCACTTCAGCACCATTCGCGCGGCCGGGCACTTCCTCGACATGGAGCATAAGTCCGCCTGCCTGCACATGCGTCACGCGCTGCTCGACTTCCTCAAACCCAGCCACCAGGAAAGCCGGGCGCGCTACTACCGATACGTCCAGGAGCACCATGCGCAAGCGATGTGAGCGGATCCGGTCACGGGCAATGGCTGTCAGGAACCCTCCAGCCTGCAGCCATTCGCCCGAGATCAGGCGCCGCCTGAGATGCACCGGCAATATCCGCTAAAACACAGATTTTCAAAGAAAAACTTCAATTGCACGGCAACATCTGGTACAAAGTGGCCAGCCGAGCGGGTGTCAGGCAATGACCTCACTCCAGCGCTCCGCACCGATAACCAATGTTCTCGTGTGGACAAGCCGCTTCGGTGAGCAGGAAGAGATGTAAAAAGCGGGTATAGTTTAGTGGTAAAACGAAAGCTTCCCAAGCTTTAGTTGAGGGTTCTTATTGGACACGCCCCTTTTGGTGCACCGTCGAGGCAAGAAATGCGGGTATAGTTGAATGGTACAACTATTGCTTCCCAAGCAATCGGTGAGGGTTCGATTCCCTCTACCCGCTCCACCTTCCAGCCAGTATTTCCGGGCCCTCCAGGGGATCCCCCATCCCCAGAAGCCCCTTCACAATCTCTCCCTCCAGCATCAAAATCTCCACCCTAGACTCACCAGAAGCCATTTAGAGTCACCAAATTTTGGTGCACCGTCGACGCTGTCCGAAATGACGAATCGATGAGCAGGCCTCCAGCTTGCTGCCGCCAATTAATCCCAAAAAGCTCATCCGCACCCCCTCCCATTCCCTGCCAACCCGACCCCCGACCTCCGACCCGAAAATTCAAAATGGGGAGTGAGCGAACGCCTCCCACCCGATCCAGAAAACCCTTTCCCCTGCAAGCACGCAGCGGCCAACCAGAAGCTCAGTCATCCTCCGGCCTGCCCCTCCCCGCCCGCTCAGGAAAATGAACACGATCACACTGCGGATAACGCTTCACAAACTCGGCACCCACCATGTCCCCAACCTCCAGCTCAAGCCCACAGTTAACCAGTGAAGTCATAGAACTACGTGCCAGCGAAAACTTGTCTGGGTGCTTAAGTCCGTCATTTGCCACCCTATTTCTTTCAGGCCCAGCTTTGAGGCTTTTAGAAAATCAGCCCCCCAAGGCGACGCTTCAGTTGCCGCGCCTGTACTAGAATCACGAACCTCAGTAGCCGCTTTAGCCGCATCCATACCGATCTGCTCGACAACTTCACTAATGGCCGACCTAAACATCGGATCATACAGTTAGGTCAGCCCACCAAACTTCCCCTTCAGATAAAACCCGAAAAGCCCGCCCCCCCTCTGCCTCCCTAAATGAAATCAACAATGCGATAATAGGTATCACAGGTGAAACCAGACCTCCCTCTAACTTCAGTTTGGGGCAAGAGCAACTCCGAGGAAATATCTTAAGCCTTTGCAATATTTATATTCAGCTCAGTTAGCCCACCCTTATCCTGACGATCCTTTTTTATTTTCTTAAAATCCCAGGATTGAATCACTGCGGTGTATCCTTCAAAGAATGACCTCGTATACCTCGAAGAAAGATTCCGTATATCGCAAAGAAAGACTTCCCCCCCTTGCCTCAGCAGCAAAGCCATCACAAGGCTCTGAGTAACCATCGGCTGGCTGATGAGTACAGCCCAGCAGGCTTTCGATGGGACGATTGGTGCTGCGTAAGATGCCGCGTTGAGCGTAATATTGATAGCCCTTACGCTGCACGTTCGCGCACATCTCGATGGCAGTGGCACGGGCCTTAAGATTCATGTCCTAAAGCTCAATTAAGTAACAAATCGAAGATAAGGTTTCGACCGGAAGACGTTGGCACCCGTCCAAAAAATTGCTCCTGAAAACCCCGCCCCCAGAAATCCACGATAAAAGCCAACAATATATGTAATAAACAAACACTGCCTCATCACCACGACCTAGCAGCAAGCCGGAATGCAACTGTCCAAATAATCCGACAATAATTAATCCTTCACTCTCGGGCCGGCCACCCCATTAGCCACCCTTTACACACAGTAAAGTTAAATATGTAAAACATGGGTGGCGCATTGCAGATCTTTGAGTAACACTAAAGCTATTCTGCTACAGGTAACCCAAATGAACGCGGCCACCCACTCTCCCGTCGACGACTTGCTCAACCCAGGCGAGAGCGCATCACGTCCGATCAAGATTCTTGCCGCTGCAGGCCGGATGTTCATCGAGCACGGGTATCAAGGCACCAGCATGGAGGAGATCGCCAAAGCTGCAGCGGTGACCCGCCAAACCTTGTACAACCGTTATCCTGAGGGCAAGGAGTCTCTCTTCGTTGCAGTGGTAGAGCGGATGTGGAAGGCCTTCGCTGTCATCAATGTGGCAACTGATGAGCGCGCCCTGACCGAGCCTCGGGGCGGCCTCATACAGATCGCGACCGACTTTGCGTGCTTCTGGTCGGGGCCGACCGCCGCCGACTTCCTGCGCATGGTCATTAAGGAAGGTCAGCGGTTCCCTATGCTTGCAGAACGCTTTGACGAGGTTATCCAAGCGCCGGCAATGGCTGCTGTTAGCGATTATCTCGCGGAGCTGTCACGCCGAGATGTCCTAGCAGTTCAAGCGCCGGATACTGCCGCACGCGGCTTCATGGAGGTGCTTGACGGTCGGATCCTCTGGAAGCAGGTCAAAGGTAATAGCGATCCACTCGCCCGCGATGAGGTCGAAGAGATTGTCGAACGCACGGTAGACGAATTCCTGAGATCACTCCGGCATTGAAGTAGCGCTTTTGGCCTATGCCCCCACCACCTACCCCCCCCTGTAGTTGATCAACTCCAGAACCGATGATACCGTGCCACATCGGTTTTCCTGGATCGAGCGGTCGGCAAGCATAGCCTTTGTGCATCAGGTGCTACCCCCTTCTTTCGCACGCATTTCGACAATAGTCAGCGGGCAGCCGACACCGTGACGTTGGAGAACTGCCATGCGCGTTCCAATTTTTTCCCAGGATCTGCTGCCTCAGGGTGCCTTCAGAAAACTGTCCAAAAGCATCCAGAACAGGTGGCCTGGCAGGTCGCCTATCCAGCTATCCTTCGCGTCTGAAATCTTGTCCAAGGCGCTCGGGTACGCCGATTACCATGCGCTCAGAAATGCGCCCGTCAAATGTTCTCTCGATACAGTAGCCCCTGCCGAGGCCGATGTGCGTGCAGGAATAGCCGCAGCGATTTCCCAAGCGCTTGCATTGGCCAATGACAGCTCAGTACCGAGCAGCATGCTGGAACGATATGTCGAAACGCTTCCGCTGAAAGCGCTGAGCGCGTTTAAAGGGGTCACTTCGCAGTGCACGCAGATGAGCGCGCCCACTCACTCTACGCGCGATCCTGATGAGGGCCGCACTCTTCGCTCGCGCAAGAAACAAGTGAAACGGCCATTTTCGCCCCCAACCTCTCAGTCCCAGCGACAGGCCTTCGTGGCACAGCTACTCAGCTCAACCCCACGCGCTGAGCTAGAGATGCTCATCCATCAGCTCGGGCATCACTCACTGGAAACGACTGGAGATTACGTGCAGCTCAATGCAAAACGCACGGAAACGGTCTGACGCCTTGGAAAGGCCTTGCTGTGAGTAGACAAAAGGACGTGATGGGAGGCAGGCCTGACGTTGTGCCTTCCCGTCCCATACAGTCCTCCTTATGATCACCACAGCGCCAATGTGCCCTTCCTGCCTTCAGCCCAGGAACTAACTCCTGACATAAGATAGAGGCGGCTGCGGTCTGTCGACGCAACACCCTGTCTCAGCCACTGACGCCTCTGTTGAAACTCCAGCAGACTGGTACGCCCTACTTACGCTCACCGGCCTAAAGCGACCTTCGCCTGAAGGTTTCCATACAGACGCAGAACTACTGCCGTCCAGTTATCGAATTCCGGCATGCTGAAGGATGCGCCGCTGGCCGTTGCCCGACATGTACTCGACATGCAGATCCTTACAGCCGACGATTAACGCCAGCAGTGGTCGACCATCCACCCGGTCAACTGCAAGAATTTGCCATTCAGTAAGGTCTATTGAGGATGGCGTCGGATAATTCTGGGGATGGGTATGCCACTCCCCCACGTACCGTACCAGGCCTTTACTCTCCCTCCAGCGCTTCATTGCCAGCCGGTGGTGAAAATAGGGCATTCGTTCGAAAAGGAACCGGAAACGCCTGTCCCAGAAAGATGGCTCGGTCGCCTCGGTAATCTCCAGATGCTCACCGCGAACGTGGCCCAGCAGTATTCCCCCCGCCTCTTTCGAATCGACCCCCTCCTGGATATACCGGCTAAATACCTCCAAGGGCTGCTGGTTCAGGTACACCAATTGTTCAGTCCCAGGCACCTTCCACGTAGTCACGAACGGCATGCTGGACATTCCCTGAAAGGCAATGGCGAGCAATCCGGGGTTGCGAGCTCATAGCTGTGGTCAGTCAACCGCGTAGAGAGCGCTGGCCATGGTTTGTTCGCAATCCAAGCCAGAGCGGTATCCAATGCAAGAGCAGCAGCCTGAATCGATACCGATGCAGGGAACGGTACGTAAAGCCCTTCACATCCCTGCCCTGCATATATTGGGGTCACACCGCCCACGACCGGCAACAGGTTGCCTCCCCTATTGGCGTCGGTAAGGCATCTATAGCAGCCTTGTTCGGGATATCGCTTGAGCAGGGTACGAACAGCGACACCCGCACCTTCGATCCAGACGTGCAAGGTTGGACAGGATGCGGTCTTGGCGAGCCAATGCCCGAACGCCTCTTCTCCTGTCGCATCGATGATCAAATCCAGGCCGGCCAAATTCACATCCTTGGCATCGCTGGAAAATGGGGTCACCTTCGCAGTGGGCATTGCATTGCGCAGCTCCTTAGACACTGAATCTGCCTTACCTTGGAACAGATGGTTGAAGCCCAAGCGATGTCGACCGAGATTCTGGGGCATCAGTGTGTCGTTATCGATCAGCAACAATTCCCCACCACCCGTCCCAGCGCCGGCCTTGACGAGCATCTCCGCAAGAAACCCACCGATCGTTCCGCACCCAATCACCCCGATGCGCTTGCTCGCCAACGTGGCCTGACCTGGGATGTTGCGCTGGCTCAAATACTGGTCATCAAGCCGAAGCATCGATAGAAGACTCACCCGGCATTCAAAGATGGGTAGTCGCTGATCTGTCGAGCGCTGATCGCTGGGGCGGTTGGCTTGAAGGTCGTGCACGAGAAAGCCGTAGCTGTATCCAGTCTTTTGAGACTCGACAACGATCATCACGCACGGCTGGCCATCTCGGTACGCAGCAGTGATTTTGTCCCGTATTTTGCGCTTGCACGCATCGTCCAACTCTCTCTGCCAGTCGAGAATGTGACTCACTTTAGCTGGCGGCCAATTCTTCTGCAGTGGTCTGGGCGCCACGCTGGAGGTGATCATCTCCACCCGAGTATGGAACTCCAAAATCTTACGGCCAGCACGCGCAAACTTCAGTCGACTTCTCTCGACATTGTCGGTGAGCACGTAAAACTTGTTGTCCGACAGTTGAAGAACGTTCAGCGCCCCGGTCGAGCGACGGTCAACATCATAAAAACAGTAAACGCCATCCCAGTAGACGAAAAACTCCTCCTGCAGATCGTCCTTCATCTTCCCGGCCAAGATCTGCTCCAAAACATCCCTCGCTTGAAGCAGTGCCGTCCGTGTTTGCCCTACAGGATCGTAGATGTCTATGACCTCGGTGCCAGGTGCGGCATAACAGAGATATCCATTCGGGCTCAAGTGAGGCACAAGTTGAGGCAGCGGCTTTGGCACCCCGGTAACCCATAGCCTCAAGGGGTGTTCAAAGGAGCGGTCAATCCACACCTCGCACTGAACAGCCCCTTGGGTAGGCGTAACCAATTCTCCGGCCATTGCTAACCAATTTGGATTTGGCTGGGGATCCACTTTGGTAAATCCCCAGCCGACCATGTGGCGCAGCACTTCAGGCATGGCATCCATGCGTCAGCCTGCCTTGGTACGCTTCACAGGTTCTGCGGGGCCGGCGAGAGGAGCGATCGCAGCCATGGACGCTGGAAGGCCCTCGGGGTTGGACTTCATGCGATCGAGCGCATATGGAAACCGGTCGCCCAGCATGCTATTCATCCAATTGTGGGCTGTCTGTGCATCCGTCGCGTTGATGGCTCCTTCCAGGTGCTTGGCAAACTCCTCGAACAGCTCCACAGCGTCTGCGATCGCCTCTACGGGCATATGAGCCGTCAGCGATGCCTCCGGGTCAATGGGACTCTGGACACCCTTGCGAAGCGCATCAGGAATCCCCTTGACGACATTCAGCAAGGCACAGTCATCACGCTTGTCGACGAACTCGAAAAGAGGGCAGGCTGCTGCCATCAGCAGGATCGAACTGGGGCCTTTTTCTTTCCACTGCTTGTCACGAAATGCCTTGAGGTAGCGCACCACCCGAATGAGCTGGTCACCCTTATCCTGGCATTCACGCTTGAACCAGTTTTTCATCGCCATGGGGTCGGACTTGCGCCACCCCTCCTTGCGATCAGCGAGCAGAATCTTGTCCGAAGGCAGAGTCTTCCAACTATCGCGCTCAGAGTTGATCGCACTGTCGAACATCGCGTGCCCAAGGCTCTCCATGCTGGCTTTGATTAGCAAGAACAGATCGTCTGGGATGACGTACAAGGGAAGGTCGATGTGAGCATGAGGTGAGATGGTGACCCGAACGCAGGTGTCCTTGCTCTCGGTGTACCACCCTCTTCGCTCACACATAGGCCCCAGCACGTCGATGACCGCATCGAAGAACAAGCCGATAGCGAGCTTCGGACTGCTCTCTTCACGCATCACACTCAGCGGGAGGTAGACACCATCATCAATGTCCGACTGCTGCGGAGGCGTTGTGCACGGGCTATTGAGGGTTTTGTAGGCACGAGAGCCCTGAATGTAAAACCGAGGCTCACAGATATCCCCGTCTAGGCCCTTTTCCCTCAGAGCGCGAGGCAGATCAGCCTTCAGGGCCTCGCGGATATCCTGACGAGCACCGTCAATTTCGGCCAGCTCATGGGCCTTGAGGTTGAGTTCATCAAGGAAGCAAGCTTCCCCGGTAGTGGTGTACAGCAACGGACTAAAGTTCGGCATGAAGCCTCCGCTCAAGCGCTAAATGAACGGTGCCTCCAGCACTTGCTGACCCTCCACCAAGACTGCCGAGCGCATCTGCACTCATGAATCTCGTCACTGCAACCCTACGCCAACCACTTCGTCCAGAGGGTGCAGTTCTACCCAATACGTCAGCTGCCATGCTCGATGACACGTGAGAGACGACATAATGCCACCAACCCTACATATAGTTCAATAGCGCACGCAAAACACTATATGTAGTGCCAAACCCTAAGCAGGCTCTAGGCAGCACGTGGCCTTGTGAAGGTGACTTGGCCAGCCGTATTGAGCCCTTCTGTCCACTTGCGGTCGGTGAAATAGGTGCCCTCCATAATCAACCCGTCGCCAGACTCCTTGACGAACACCCTGGCCGCGCCGGTGTGCTGATTCGTGTCGGTTGCTACCGGAACACGGGTGTAGTTGATAAACATGTAGTTGAGTTCAAGCAGACCAGTCTGATCGCTAGGCCGAACAGACACGCTGATGGTCTTGGACTCGGAGTAGCCGTCAGCCCCTTCGAATTCCATTTTGACGCTGAACAGGCGTGCCTTGATCTTGACCTTACCTTCAACAACGTAAAGAGACGATCCGTCCCCCTGACCAAGCCATTTCTGGATGATCCCCCAGTTGGATTGCAGCTTCATGTCCCATTCCCCGTCAATGGGCGGAAACAGTTTGCAAACGAAAGGAAGCTTACACAGCCAAGAGAACAGAAACGTCTGACCCAAGACGTAGAATATAGCTGCGCTAATCCCGACGGCGGATGATACGGGTCGATGAAGATCCTTCAGCGGCCCGGCCAAGAGCGTCGACATGTCGTGATAATGCAATACAAGGAAAACGCACAGGCATGTGGTGGCAAAGTACCCGAGGGTCTTGGTGATCCCAATGACTTGATACATGCCGTTCCTCTATGAGCAGGGGTAGAAGCTTTACCCTATACGTTCAGTAGCGGGGTGTACACCCGCGCAATCCCTAGGTACCGGCACGTCGCGAGAGGGATACGAAGCGCGGCAATTGGCATACAGATCAGCATGCGGCTTGAAGGAAATTCCCGCCGGAGGTCGTTCCGATACTGCTGTGCCCGTAGAACATGTTCACTTTCGTGAGTGGGCCGATCTGGGAGTTGAGTGCGGGCGAGTAGCTCGAAACGCCGCGCAATATGAGATTCTTGATCACGTCGCTGTCCTTAGCTGCCTGAGGTTAATACGCCTGCATCCTATTCTTGGCACGTCTCAGAGAAAAGCCACTGACCTATGAATCGCCCATGGCTTTTCAGAAATTCCAACGAATCCTCGTCACCAACGACGATGGCATCGATGCGCCTGGCCTGAAGGTTTTGGAGCAGGTTGCAGCTCAACTGGCCCATGAAGTCTGGGTGGTCGCCCCTCGCTCAGACCAAAGTGGCACATCCCACTCGATCAGCCTCCACGCCCCTCTGCGCGTCAGCCCGCATGGTGATAAACGTTTCGCTGTGACCGGCACGCCTGGTGATTGCGTAGTGATGGGTGTCCAACACCTGCTGAAGGATGGCAAACCAGATCTCATTCTGTCCGGTGTCAACCGTGGCGCGAACATGGGGATGGAGACCGTTTTCTCCGGCACCGTAGGCGCTGCTATGACCGGCATGCTTCTGGGCATCCGCTCCATTGGTCTGAGCCAGGCCTACTCTGACCAAGCAAACGTGCCTTGGCAGAACGCCTTGGCTCACGCCCCGAAGGTGATTCAGGATCTTTTGGCCATGGACTGGCCGAGCGACGTCTGCTTGAACGTAAACTTCCCTGACTGCGCTCCTGAAGCGATCCGTCCGCTTAAGGTCACTCGCCAGGGCCTTGGCCCACTGAATAACGTCTCGGTACGCACAGAGGTTGACCCACGCGGTTTCGACTACCACTGGATCAAGCTGAACAACGAGCGAGAGTTCGACGAGCCAGGCACGGAAATGGGCGAGCTCATGGCTGGCCACATCACCGTAACGCCGCTGCAGTTTGAAAGGACTCACACTGGCGCCTACAACAGCGCAACGAAGTAACTCAGTAGAAGCGGAGCCGCTCGGCAGCGAGCTCCGCTTCTAATCCGATCACAATCATGGATGCTCGGCTGCCTCGGTGGCCATCCAGCTTCCGATGCTGGAGCTGGCCAAAGTCCTACGCACCGAGCTTTCCGCAATGGGTTGAAGGCGGAGCCCCCCGTCCTGGGGCCAATAACAGCGTCGGGTTTGCGAGGCCTGCGAGGCTCAACTCAGCAGAGGCCGCTTTGCCAATGGCCCCTGTGGTCGACATCAAACGGAGACGACGGAAACGAGTTCGAAATACTTGAATCGCTTTTTCTTGGCGGCAGCTCTAGCCTCTTGTTCTGCCACCAGGCTACTCAAAGTATTGGCATCGTAGCTAAAGAGCTCCTCTTCCCCCTCGAACGTTTTGGTCACCCTCAGAGTGACTCTAAGCCGTGGGGAGGAAAACTTACGCTGAGCCGGCTTGGTCGTGGCCTTTTCGTCATTACTAACGGTTGGTGGCGAGGAACCGAAAAGCGCGGCACGCATTTCTTCCTCACTCAGGTTAACAGTCATTTAGGTACTCTCATGTGATGCGAGTGCCAGGCATCGCGGCATTGATGATGGCCGCATGGTGCACTGATCGGTTGCGACATTATGGCGTCGGGCATACCAGTATTTTACGCTGTAAAGCTGCGAGGTATGAGGCTAATGACAGCTCACAATCACTGGCTGTCGGGTGGCTGTCGTGTTGGGACACAGATGTCAGCGTCATCATCAGCCCCACCTACCCCACGATGGATCACACCATGGAAAACCAAACCTGTTCCGGCCAAGCTCGACTGCTGACTCTTGAAGAGCTCGCGATTGTCGTGCGCCTCATGAGAGAGGCACTCCAGTGGTCTCAGGAAACCTTAGCTGAGCTGGCCGGCATTCATCCGCGCACAATACAGCGCGTCGAAAATGCCAAATCGGCGAGCTTCGATACTCGCCGCGCGCTCGCCCGTGCCTTCGAGTTTGAGGACATCGATGCCTTCAATAAGCCCTTTGCCATTCCGACCGCTGAAGAGATCCAGGCCGAAAAGGAACGTATTGAGCGCGACTATGTGACTGTACCCGCCCATCCCATCACAACGGGGTATCAGCTTGCCCAATTGGCCGAGGCCTCCTCACTGGACGTGATCCAGCCTGGCTTCCAGATTAGCCGAGATGCTCATGAGGTTTTTGCCGCGCTCACGGACTATTTCCGCGAGTACCGGGACTGCGCGAGCGACTATCCAGCACGCGACAAGCTCGCCATCTACGACGAACTGCAGGAAATGATCGACGATTTGCACAAGCAGCAGGTAGCTGTGCATTACGCGACCCGCGACGTTTACTTGAGAACACGAGGCGAACAGCCAGGGTTGGAACCCATAAAGGCTCAGATTACCTACCTGATCGCCTTTGAGCGCGGAAAGGCACCCGAGCAGTTTTCAGTACAGAAGAAACCGGACTTTTCATTCTGACCCTCCGCTATTGGAGATAGTCCCAGGACGCATGATGACCATGTTCGGAGTCTGAGGCTTTCCGCTAGCACCCCGTTCAGTTCCAGGGTCGTGCATTGGAATGACACTGACTGATGTCGCTCAGTGGCCACTGGACTGCAGAACCAGCTCTGCGAACTGAACAAGGTTTTCTATCCCGCCCCGTCCCCTCGTCAAAAGATGTCCCGAAATCCCAAGCGTGCGTGGCCCATCTCTGTCGCAGCGGGGCGAGTCACCGATCATCAGTATTGATGGCGCCCCTGGCAGCACGTACCGATGGGTCTGAACACCCAACGAGTCGCACATGGCTTGGTAGATCAAAGGTTCAGGCTTGAGGGCGCCGATCTCATAGCTCAAAGCGAATGCGTCCGCAGCAGATAGAAGCCTTTTCACACCTGTGCCGTAGGCTGCAGTAAGGTTCGAGCAGATGCCGACACGAACACCGGCATCACGGAACATTTCAACGGCTTCGAATCCGTCAGCGAAGGGCACCAGTGATTCAAGCTCATCGGCGAGTGCCGCCTGGATCACCTCCATACGCTCAGCTGAGATACGTATACCCAACTGCTCAGCAGCCTCACCGATCGAGCAGTTCCAGGTCATCAGGGAGCGAATGTCTTCGGCGCGAGGAGCACGCCCTTGGCGGGCACCTTCACGCAGGAGCATTCGGTAGGGATGCGTTCGATTCTTGATGTCGAGCAGCGTGCCGAACGCGTCAAAGATCGCAGCAGACGGAAGCATGGTAGGCCTCACATGATGGATTCATCGACACACGGGCAGTGCGCTTATGCCCCTCTAGGTAGCACCTCAGTCTCGATACTCCGACACGACTACGTAGTGGTCATTGCCACAGATACTTCTGAACATCTTGAACATACCCTGCGAGCAGACCAACTTGAGAGGTGGTGTGACCACAGTAGAGCCGTTCTCGGCCTGCCCGGATCGATCATCAAATACCTGCGCCGCATACCTTTCACCAACCCTGGCAGCGTCGACTAGAAACGCGTCGATTAACACGCCCCAGTCGAGTTCGCGGGCTTTGATCACGACCCAGGGCAGGTCACCTTCTGAGTTGGCGCGCATTAAATTTTCTCGCAGCATATTCACTCAAATCTCAATCAGCTTCCAAGGGTCGAACCCGGTGTTTTCTTGGGGGTAGCCTTTTGGGTTTGACACCAGGCGGCAGCCACCTATGACGATATCGACTGCTAGATGTGTGTGTCCGAAGATCCACGCATCCGCCAGAGGCACCAAGTCATGCCAAGCATTTGCATAAGCCGCGTTCAAGTGCCCTTCGTGTTTGTAACCGATGACCTGAGGTATAGGGGCATGGTGGGTAACAACGACCGTCCTCCCAGCGAACGGCCTGCTGAGCTCCTCGGCTAGCCAGGCTCGGGTCGCGCGATTCTTGGCGATCAAGTCGTCTGGCGTGATGCGTCTATACCCCTGTCCACAGCGGATCATTCGGAAGTCGTTCATCTCGTGCCTGGCTACGGATGAAGCCACCGCAAGATTTCCAGTCGAAGTGAAATCAGTCCAAGCCGTTGCGCAGAGAAAACGGACGCCATCGGCGGTGAAGGTTTCACATTCAAGAATGTGCACGTGCGGCGCCGCCTGGAGCCTCATTTTCTCAAGGGTGCGATCGAGGTGCCCCGCGTAGAGCTCGTGATTTCCGAGAATGTGAATGACAGGACAGTTGAACATTTGGTTTGCCCATGCGACACCTCGATTTTTCGTGTGGATGTCTCCAGCGAGCACTACCAAGTCGGCCTCAACGTCGACGGGGGCGTATGTTTCAAACTCAAGATGGAGGTCTGACAGGACACGGATCTTCAATGGACGACCCCATCTACTTTGAATACTTGATCGCTGCTGGCCCAATCACATACGACGTACACGCTGCCAGTGAACGTCCGACACAACAGAAAACCTCGTGACTCACAGGCCACCAATATCGCCGACGTCCGGATCATCGCACCCTCTCTGAATCGCGCCTTTGCATCGCCGAAAACAGTACCCACAAGCACTGGCGGATAGAAACGAGCAGCACACAGATAGCCAGTAATCGTAATGCCAAAGTCCAGCGCCTGAGCTGCCAAGACCTGTCGCGGCGCTCTCATAACCCCTCACCTTTCCAATGTATTTTTCCAGCCTTGCAGCGCTGACTCGTGCTCTCCCCGATGGATTGCATGCCGGTCAGCAGAGCGATGTCGACACCGTAAGAAACTGAGGCGCAAGAATCTGGCGCCCCTAGGGAGCACCCGAAACACGAATTAGGCCTATATTGAAATCCAACCTAAACGGCTCGCTTGCCCGTGACGCTGTAGCACTTGAGCAGGCGGTCACGCGTTCTAAAGGCTGCAGCCGGTAAACCGATCGCCCGAACAGGCACAATATATACTGTCGATTCGGGCATGACAACGTGGCTTTATCCTCAATTTTGAGGAAACGACATGGCTCTGCGCGACGGCCTGGGTGTTGCTCTAAGGGCGATCAGGTCAACTCATGCCTTGGCTCAAACCGATCTCGTCGGCGCAGCTGGGCGGTCGTACGTGCAGCTTCTCGAACAAGGGCGGTCGGATGTCACGCTCGGGAAGTTGGAGTCAATCGGGAAGGCTCTGGAAATGGATGCGCTGACACTCCTGGTACTGAGCGCGTCTGTTGATAGAGATGAGCCCTTGTCATCGGTGATGCAGCGGATAGAAAAGGAGCTCGCTGCGTTTCGCGAGGCAGGAGGAATGGAAAATCTCGCGGATCAGATCAACCTAGGGCCGGCTCAAGTGCGTGTGGAGCAGCGTAAATCTCGACGGTCACTTGTCCAAGAATGCAAAGCTGCCGGCATGACTCAGCGTCAGACTGCTGAGAAATTGCAGCTGGCAAAATCTACGGTGGCTGACTTTTGGAATCAGTCATAGCACCTGGCAGAGAGTGGATGGCACTGGCCTGTTCTCGCGCTTGCTCGGCACCACATGACTCAACTCAATCCTGCTATGAAGCTGACCATGACCCTATCTGACGCCGTCTTGGTGTTGCTGTTGGCCGAGCGTATCCATGGCTCTGATGAGGCTATTCGACGCGCGGCCAAGAACGTGGTGAAGAAGCTCCCACGAAGCAAGCGCGACATCATTTTTCAGATCGTTGATGCGCAGAACCCACGCCAGTTGATTCAGCATGTCGCGGCGAACCTAGATGACTAAATAACTCTGCCGGCGCAGGCTTATGCGTAAGCTGAACATAATTTTTCGTACAAGCTTTAAAAACAATAAACCCAAAGCAAATTTTTTAATTTAAAAACACTTTCTCACCGACAATTCAAATAAGCAAAACCACTTACCACCTATTGACCAAACTTATAAGCCAACGACCTCACCTCAATTCCAGCCTCACTATCTTCTCGACCACTGGGAAGACTAGCAACCTGTGCAGAAGTAAAGGCATCGACTTCCAAAGCTTTTAAGTTAAAATAATCATAAGTATATTGACCCTTAGGACTATTATCAACCAAAGAAAATTTAACCAAGTTCTTTCTATTAACCTGTTTACTTTCGCGTGAAAGATGCCGCTCCCATTCATCAAAATTAGGG
>NZ_AQOH01000003.1 GCF_000364705.1 Pseudomonas fuscovaginae SE-1
GCTCCGCGTGGGAATGCATCACCCGACGCTCCGCGTCACAGGGCATGTTTTCTATGCAATGAACCGGCTCATGGCTATCATGCGTGCCTCATTGTGAGGCGAGATCTGCATGCTGACCTTGTTAAAACTCCTGAAAGACGGCCGGTTTCATTCCGGGGAGGCGCTTGGGGCGGCGTTGGGCGTTAGTCGCAGTGCCGTGTGGAAGCAGCTTCAGCAACTGGAGGCCGAACTCGGGCTGACGATCCACAAGGTCCGTGGTCGTGGCTATCAATTGGCCTCTCCCCTGGTCCTGCTCGATGAGCAGGCAATTGCCGCGACCGGGTCTGTCCCCGCCTGGCCTGTACGCATTTACGACACCATTGACTCGACCAATGCCGAGGCGCTGCGGCTGGTCGAGCAGGGTGTTCCTGCGCCTTTCATTGTTGTCGCCGAGCGGCAGACCTCCGGTCGCGGTCGCCGCGGGCGCCAGTGGGTCAGTCCGTTCGCGGAAAACATCTATTACAGCCTCCTGCTCAGGATCGATGGCGGCATGCGCCAGCTGGAGGGCTTGAGTCTTGTGGTGGGGCTGGCGGTTCTGCATGCCTTGCGTGAGCATGGGCTCCCGGGGGCGGGGCTGAAGTGGCCGAACGACGTCCTGGTGGGGCGCAAGAAGATTGCCGGCATCCTGCTGGAGCTGGTCGGTGATCCGGCGGATGTCTGCCACGTGGTGCTGGGTGTCGGTATCAACGCCAACATGCAGGTCGCGGAACAGATCGATCAGCCATGGACGTCCGTGCGGGCTGAAGTGGGGCGTCCGCTGGATCGCAATCGGTTGATCTCCTCTTTGGGTAAAAAGCTTCAGGAGTACCTGGAGCGGCATCGTGAGGCGGGGTTTGCCGCCATACAGGCGGAGTGGGAGCAGAATCACCTCTGGCAGGGCCGGGAAGTCTCCCTGGTTGCCGGCGTCAATAGCATCGATGGCACTGTGCTGGGAATCGACCGGCAGGGTGCGCTGCGTCTGTCGGTCGACGGCGTCGAGAGGGTCTTCAGTGGCGGCGAGCTCAGCCTGAGGTTGCGCGATGATTCTTGAGCTCGATTGCGGTAACAGCTTCATCAAGTGGCGCATTATCCAAACGAGTTGCCAGGATGTAATGGCCGGTGGTGTCGTTGACTCCGATCTGGCTCTGCTGCAGCGTTTGCGCGAAGTGCCTGGGCTCGCTCTGAAATGGTCTCGCCTGGTCAGTGTGCGCACCGAGGAAGAGACTCTGCGTCTGGTTGCTGCGCTTTCCGATGCCTTTGGGGTCGAGGTTGCGCGCGCGCGGCCTGCGGAGAAGATGGCGGGGCTGCGTAATGGATACAAGGAGCATGATCGGCTGGGCCTGGACCGATGGCTGGCGATGTTGGGCGGTTTCCAGCTGGCCGGTGGGCGATGCCTGGTGCTGGATCTCGGCACTGCGGTCACGGCCGACTTCATTGATGCGGATGGTTTGCATCTGGGCGGCTTCATTTGTCCTGGAATGCAGTTGATGCGTAACCAGTTGCGTACCCATACTCGACGCATCCGCTACGACGATGTGGCTGCCGAGCGTGCATTGACCAGCCTGGTTCCGGGGCGGGAAACGGTCGAGGCGGTGGAGCGTGGCTGTCTGTTGATGCTGCGTGGTTTCATTCTGACCCAGCTGCAGCAGGCCCGAGAATACTGGGGGAGTGATTTCAAGGTGTTTCTCACCGGAGGCGATGCGCCGCTGGTCAGCGAGATGGTGCCTGACGCCCACTGGGCGCCAGACCTGGTATTTGTCGGCCTGGCGATAGCCTGCCCATTGAGTTGAGGTTTCTATGCGTTGGTTGTTTCTGCTGTTGCTGGTGCTCAATGGTGTCTATTACGTCTGGCACCAGCAGGAAGCCCCCCTGAAGGCGAAGGAGGTGGCTCCCTTGTCGCTCTACCGCAGTGCCCACCAGGATATCCAGTTGCTGAGCGAGTCGGATAACGCCGCCGCCCGCAAGACAGCGGCGAAGGACCAGGAGAGTGAGTCCGAGTGCCTTTACCTGGGCGGCGTACCGCGCCAGGAGACCGCTCAGTCGATCCTGCAGCGTCTGCAGGGGATGGATATCAAGGCGCGCGTACAGCGTGTGAACGTTTCCGACGCACCTGGCTATTGGGTGCGTATCGCCCCCGAGAGCCGGCGTTCGCTGGACGATGCGCAGCTGCAGAATCTTGCTAAGGAATTCAATGAGTTAAAACATAAAATAATGTTGTGCGAGGGTATTGCAGGTGTCGAATAGTTTGCATAGAATGGCGCCCGCTCCGCAGCGAAGACCTCTTGAGGGATTAGTCACGAAGCAGCGTCAATGCAACTAACCTCATAATTTTAAATGAGAAATTGCTTGACAGAGGTTCAGCATGATGTAGAATGCGCCTCACATTGGAGGGGTTCCCGAGCGGCCAAAGGGATCAGACTGTAAATCTGACGTCTCAGACTTCGAAGGTTCGAATCCTTCTCCCTCCACCATAATTTCAGCGGAAGCAGCAGGCTCCGCGGGTATAGTTTAGTGGTAGAACCTCAGCCTTCCAAGCTGATGATGCGGGTTCGATTCCCGCTACCCGCTCCAAGTTTGCTGATTTTGCAAAGTGTTTCGCTCTTGTAGCTCAGTTGGTAGAGCACACCCTTGGTAAGGGTGAGGTCAGCGGTTCAAATCCGCTCAAGAGCTCCATACAGACAAGGCGGATATGCAAATATCCGCCTTTGTTTTAAGTGGTTGTAGTTGTTGCAATGTCTCTGTCTGGTCGGCATAATGGTCGGCCTGATTCAAGTTTTAGGTCAGTAGCTCAATTGGCAGAGCGACGGTCTCCAAAACCGTAGGTTGGGGGTTCGATTCCCTCCTGACCTGCCAGATTCACTCGATGTGTCTGGCTTTCTTCTCACAGGATCCTCGTAGATGACCACCAACACTGAAGCCCAAGGCTCTCGCTTAGATCTTCTCAAGTGGCTCGTTGTAGTCGCGCTGGTGGTTGTTGGTGTCGTGGGTAACCAGTATTACGCTGGTTCGCCAATCCTGTATCGCGTACTTGCGCTGCTCGTCATTGCTGCTGTCGCTGCCTATGTGGGTTTGCAGACTGCCAAGGGCAAGTCGTTCTTCGTATTGCTCAAGGAAGCCCGCACCGAGATTCGTAAAGTCGTATGGCCGACTCGCCAAGAAACCACGCAGACCACGCTGATTGTCGTGGCTGTGGTCCTGGTTATGGCGCTGCTGCTGTGGGGTCTCGACTCCCTGCTCGGCTGGATTGTTTCCTTGATTGTTGGCTAAGGGTGTCCCGTGGCTAAGCGTTGGTACGTTGTGCATGCTTACTCCGGTTACGAGAAGCATGTCATGCGCTCGTTGATCGAGCGAGTAAAGCTGGCAGGCATGGAAGATGGCTTCGGCGAAATTCTGGTCCCTACTGAAGAAGTAGTGGAAATGCGTAATGGCCAGAAGCGCAAGAGCGAGCGCAAGTTCTTCCCTGGCTACGTGCTGGTACAGATGGATATGAACGAGGGTACTTGGCACTTGGTCAAGGATACTCCTCGGGTGATGGGCTTCATTGGTGGTACTGCCGACAAGCCTGCGCCAATTACCGACAAAGAGGCCGAGGCCATTCTGCGTCGCGTCGCTGATGGTAGCGACAAGCCCAAGCCGAAGACGCTTTTCGAGCCGGGCGAAGTGGTGCGTGTTACCGACGGTCCGTTCGCAGATTTCAACGGTACGGTCGAAGAGGTCAACTACGAAAAGAGCCGGATTCAGGTCGCGGTGCTCATTTTCGGTCGCTCTACTCCGGTGGAGCTGGAGTTCAGCCAGGTCGAGAAGGTCTAGCTGGGCAAGCATCCCAACCCCACAGTCTTAGGCTGTGGGGTTTTGTCGTCACTGGGATAAAACGCAAGTCATCCGGGGAGCCATCTGGCGTTCGTACCCGATTTTGGAGTAGCTCATGGCTAAGAAGATTCAGGCTTACATCAAGCTGCAAGTTAAGGCCGGCCAGGCCAACCCAAGCCCACCCGTTGGTCCAGCACTGGGTCAGCATGGTGTGAACATCATGGAATTCTGCAAGGCTTTCAACGCCCGTACCCAGGGTCAGGAAGCAGGTCTGCCGACTCCAGTGATCATCACTGTCTACAGTGACCGCAGCTTCACTTTCGAAACCAAGTCCACCCCGGCTTCGGTTCTGCTGAAAAAGGCCGCCGGCCTGACCAGCGGTTCCGCTCGTCCGAACACCGTTAAGGTTGGCACCGTTACCCGTGCTCAGCTGGAAGAGATCGCGAAAACCAAAAACGCTGATCTGACTGCAGCTGACCTGGATGCAGCCGTGCGTACCATCGCCGGTTCTGCTCGTAGCATGGGCCTTAACGTGGAGGGTGTGTAATGGCTAAGCTGACCAAGCGCCAAAAGGCTATTGCCGGCAAAATCGAAGCAGGCAAGGCCTACAGCTTTGTAGACGCCGCTGCTCTGTTGACCGAGCTGTCGACTGTCAAGTTCAGCGAGTCCTTTGACGTTGCTGTAAACCTGGGCGTTGACCCACGTAAATCCGACCAGGTCGTACGTAGCGCTACCGTGCTGCCACATGGCACCGGCAAAACCGTTCGCGTTGCCGTGTTCACCCAGGGGCCGGCTGCTGAAGCCGCTCTGGCTGCCGGCGCCGACCGCGTTGGCATGGACGACCTGGCTGCCGAAATGAAAGGCGGCGACCTGAACTACGACGTGGTCATTGCCTCTCCGGATGCAATGCGCGTTGTGGGTCAGTTGGGTCAGGTTCTGGGTCCACGTGGCCTGATGCCTAACCCGAAAGTCGGTACCGTAACTCCTGACGTCGCTTCCGCCGTCAAGAACGCCAAGGCCGGTCAGGTTCGCTACCGCACCGACAAGAACGGTATCATCCACACCTCCGTTGGCAAGATCGGTTTCGACGCCGTCAAGCTGAAGGAAAACGTTGAAGCCCTGATCGCTGACCTGAAGCGTATCAAACCAGCTTCGGCGAAAGGTATCTACGTCAAGCGCGTTACCCTGAGCACCACCATGGGCCCAGGCCTGGTCATCGACCAAAGCTCGCTGGACGCGTAACACACGCGTGGGTGCAAGCGATTGCACCCATTGAAAAATTGGGGTCCCTGCCTGGCGGGGGCTATCCAAGACCGTAGGCGGCGCAAGCCTTAAACCCCAAGCCTACGCAGATGGTGCTCCCGGTTCCTTACCGAATCAGACACCAAAACGACATCAGGCTCTGGCCTGGTGAAACGGTAACAAGCAGGAGTTAAACCCGTGGCAATTAATCTCGAAGACAAGAAGGCCATCGTCGCTGAAGTCAACGAGGCTGCCAAAGTCGCTCTGTCCGCTGTCGTGGCCGATGCCCGTGGCGTAACAGTAGGCGCAATGACCGGACTCCGTAAAGAGGCTCGTGAAGCTGGCGTATACGTACGTGTCGTACGTAACACCCTGCTCAAGCGCGCCGTTGCCGACACTCAATACAGTGTCCTCAACGACGTGTTCACCGGCCCGACCCTGATCGCGTTCTCCAACGAACATCCGGGCGCTGCTGCCCGTATCTTCAAAGAGTTCGCCAAGGGTCAGGACAAGTTCGAGATCAAGGCAGCTGCGTTCGAGGGCAAGTTCCTCGCAGCCAATCAGATCGACGTACTGGCAACTCTGCCGACCCGCGACGAAGCAATCGCACAGCTGATGAGCGTGATTCAAGGCGCTACCAGCAAGCTGGCTCGTACTCTGGCGGCAATTCGCGACCAGAAGGAAGCGGCTGCAGCCTGAGGCTGAGCACTTCATCTCTCGCGTATTTTTGTTTATTTCGATGGCCTTGCAGGCTGTCCCCCAATTCAGGAATTGAGTCATGTCTCTGACTAACGAACAAATCATCGAAGCGATCGGCCAGAAATCCGTAGTGGAAATCGTTGAGCTGATCAAGGCGATGGAAGAAACCTTCGGCGTTACCGCTGCTGCCGCTGTTGCCGCTGGCCCAGCTGTTGCTGCCGCTGCTGCTGAAGAGCAAACCGAGTTCAACGTTGTCCTGGTTGAAGCTGGCGACAAGAAAGTCAACGTCATCAAGGCTGTTCGTGAACTGACCGGTCTGGGCCTGAAAGAAGCCAAAGAGAAAGTTGACGGCGCTCCTCAGGTCGTTGCTGAAGGCGTTTCGAAAGAAGCTGCTGAAGACGCCAAGAAGAAGCTGGAAGAAGCAGGCGCCAAAGTCGAGCTCAAGTAAGCTCAGACCTTGCGTCTTTGGCCCAAGCGTTAAGCGAAAGGCTGATGGCTGGTGGCTTTTGCCACCGGCCTTTTTCCGTTATTGGCGGCCGGCTCGGTCGGCGCCTCTAACGTGCTTCACCCACCCGAGGCGGTGGCGCAGACCAAGGGGTCTGCAAGATTTTCTGGCTGCTCCCGTCGGGAGAAGCCAAACAAGCAGGTGACCAAGCTGGGGAACGCTGATGGCTTACTCATATACTGAGAAAAAACGTATCCGCAAGGACTTTAGCAAGTTGCCGGACGTCATGGACGTACCGTACCTCCTGGCTATCCAGCTGGATTCGTATCGCGAATTCTTGCAGGCGGGCGCGACCAAGGACCAGTTCCGTGACGTCGGTCTGCATGCGGCCTTCAAATCCGTTTTCCCGATCATCAGCTACTCCGGCAACGCTGCTCTGGAGTACGTTGGCTATCGTTTGGGCGAACCGGCCTTTGACGTCAAGGAATGCGTATTGCGCGGTGTGACCTACGCGGTTCCGCTGCGGGTGAAAGTGCGCCTGATCATTTTCGACAAAGAATCGTCGAACAAAGCGATCAAGGACATCAAAGAGCAAGAAGTCTACATGGGTGAAATCCCCCTGATGACTGAGAACGGTACCTTCGTTATCAACGGTACCGAGCGCGTAATCGTTTCCCAGCTGCACCGTTCCCCGGGCGTGTTCTTCGACCACGACCGCGGCAAGACGCACAGCTCCGGCAAACTGCTGTACTCGGCTCGCATCATTCCTTACCGCGGTTCGTGGCTGGACTTCGAGTTCGACCCGAAAGACTGCGTGTTCGTGCGTATCGACCGTCGTCGCAAGCTGCCAGCTTCCGTGCTGCTGCGCGCGCTGGGCTACAGCACCGAAGAAGTCCTCGACGCCTTCTACACCACCAACGTCTTCCACGTTAAGGGCGAGAGCCTGAGCCTGGAGCTGGTGCCTCAGCGCCTGCGCGGTGAGATCGCTGTTCTCGACATCCAGGATGGCAACGGCAAGGTTATTGTCGAGCAGGGCCGTCGTATCACCGCTCGTCACATCAACCAGCTCGAAAAAGCCGGTGTCAAGGAGCTGGAAGTACCGCTGGACTACGTCATCGGCCGTACGACCGCCAAGGCTATCGTGCACCCGGCCACCGGTGAAATCCTGGCCGAATGCAACACCGAGCTGAGCACCGAGCTGCTGGCCAAGATGGCCAAGGCCCAGGTCGTTCGCATCGAGACGCTTTACACCAACGACATCGACTGCGGTCCGTTCATCTCCGATACCCTGAAGATCGACTCCACCAGCAACCAACTGGAAGCGCTGGTCGAGATCTATCGCATGATGCGTCCTGGCGAGCCGCCAACCAAGGATGCCGCCGAGACCCTGTTCAACAACCTGTTCTTCAGCGCCGAGCGTTACGACCTGTCCGCCGTGGGCCGCATGAAGTTCAACCGTCGTATCGGTCGCACCGAGATCGAAGGTTCGGGCGTGTTGTGCAAGGAAGATATCGTCGAGGTTCTCAAGACCCTGGTCGACATCCGTAACGGCAAAGGCATCGTCGACGACATCGATCACCTGGGTAACCGTCGCGTGCGTTGCGTCGGCGAGATGGCCGAGAACCAGTTCCGCGTTGGCCTGGTGCGTGTGGAGCGCGCGGTCAAGGAACGCCTGTCCATGGCCGAAAGCGAAGGCCTGATGCCGCAAGACCTGATCAACGCCAAGCCAGTGGCCGCGGCGGTGAAGGAGTTCTTCGGTTCCAGCCAGCTGTCGCAGTTCATGGACCAGAACAACCCGCTCTCCGAGATCACCCACAAGCGTCGTGTCTCCGCACTCGGCCCAGGTGGTCTGACCCGTGAGCGTGCTGGCTTCGAAGTTCGTGACGTACACCCGACCCACTACGGTCGCGTATGCCCGATCGAAACCCCTGAAGGTCCGAACATCGGTCTGATCAACTCCCTGGCGGCCTATGCCCGCACCAACCAGTACGGCTTCCTGGAAAGCCCGTATCGCGTGGTGAAAGAGGGTGTGGTGACCGACGATATCGTGTTCCTGTCCGCTATCGAAGAAGCCGATCACGTGATCGCGCAGGCTTCGGCGACCATGAACGAACAGAAAGTGCTGGTCGACGAGCTGGTAGCCGTTCGTCACCTGAACGAATTCACCGTCAAGGCGCCGGAAGACGTCACCCTGATGGACGTTTCGCCGAAGCAGGTAGTTTCGGTCGCTGCGTCGCTGATTCCGTTCCTCGAGCACGACGACGCCAACCGTGCGTTGATGGGTTCGAACATGCAGCGTCAGGCTGTACCTACCCTGCGTGCCGACAAGCCGCTGGTCGGTACCGGTATGGAGCGCAACGTTGCCCGTGACTCCGGCGTTTGCGTCGTGGCTCGTCGTGGCGGCGTGATCGACTCCGTCGATGCCAGCCGTATCGTGGTTCGTGTTGCCGATGACGAAGTTGAGCCGGGCGAAGCCGGTGTCGACATCTACAACCTGACCAAATACACCCGCTCGAACCAGAACACCTGCATCAACCAGCGTCCGCTGGTGAGCAAGGGTGATCGCGTTCAGCGTAGCGACATCATGGCCGACGGCCCGTCCACCGACATGGGTGAGCTGGCTCTGGGTCAGAACATGCGCATCGCCTTCATGGCGTGGAACGGCTTCAACTTCGAAGACTCCATCTGCCTGTCGGAACGCGTTGTTCAGGAAGACCGCTTCACCACGATCCACATCCAGGAACTGACCTGTGTGGCCCGTGACACCAAGCTCGGCCCAGAAGAGATCACCGCGGACATCCCGAACGTGGGTGAGGCTGCGCTGAACAAGCTGGACGAAGCCGGTATCGTCTACGTCGGTGCCGAAGTCGGCCCGGGCGACATCCTGGTCGGCAAGGTCACTCCGAAAGGCGAGACCCAGCTGACGCCGGAAGAAAAACTGCTGCGCGCGATCTTCGGTGAGAAGGCCAGCGACGTTAAGGACACCTCCCTGCGCGTGCCAACCGGCACCAAGGGTACCGTCATCGACGTCCAGGTCTTCACCCGTGATGGCGTCGAGCGCGACAGCCGTGCCCTGTCCATCGAGAAGAGCCAGCTCGACGAGATCCGCAAGGACCTCAACGAGGAGTTCCGCATCGTTGAAGGCGCGACCTTCGAGCGTCTGCGCTCCGCCCTGGTCGGCCACACCGTCGAAGGCGGCGCTGGCCTGAAGAAAGGCCAGGAGATCACCAACGAAGTCCTCGACGGTCTTGAGCACGGCCAGTGGTTCAAGCTGCGCATGACCGAAGATGCTCTGAACGAGCAGCTCGAGAAGGCCCAGGCCTACATCGTTGATCGTCGCCGTCTGCTGGACGACAAGTTCGAAGACAAGAAGCGCAAGCTGCAGCAGGGCGATGACCTGGCACCGGGCGTACTGAAGATCGTCAAGGTCTACCTGGCAATCCGTCGTCGCATCCAGCCGGGCGACAAGATGGCCGGTCGTCACGGTAACAAGGGTGTGGTCTCCGTGATCATGCCGGTCGAAGACATGCCGCACGACGCCAACGGTACTCCGGTCGACGTGGTTCTCAACCCGCTGGGCGTACCTTCGCGTATGAACGTCGGTCAGATCCTCGAAACCCACCTGGGCCTCGCGGCCAAGGGCCTGGGCGAGAAGATCAACCGCATGCTCGAAGAGCAGCGCAAGGTCGCCGACCTGCGCAAGTTCCTGCACGAGATCTACAACGAGATCGGCGGTCGCAACGAAGAGCTGGACAGCTTCTCCGACCAGGAAATCCTGGACCTGGCGAAGAACCTCAAGGGCGGCGTACCTATGGCCACCCCGGTGTTCGACGGTGCCAAGGAAGTTGAAATCAAGGCCATGCTGAAACTGGCTGACCTGCCAGAAAGCGGCCAGATGCAGCTGTTCGACGGTCGTACCGGCAACAAGTTCGAGCGTCCGGTGACCGTTGGCTACATGTACATGCTCAAACTGAACCACTTGGTAGACGACAAGATGCACGCTCGTTCTACCGGTTCGTACAGCCTGGTTACCCAGCAGCCGCTGGGTGGTAAGGCGCAGTTCGGTGGTCAGCGTTTCGGGGAGATGGAGGTCTGGGCACTGGAAGCATACGGTGCTGCCTACACTCTGCAGGAAATGCTCACAGTGAAGTCGGACGATGTGAACGGTCGGACCAAGATGTACAAGAACATCGTGGACGGCGATCACCGTATGGAGCCGGGCATGCCCGAGTCCTTCAACGTGTTGATCAAGGAAATTCGTTCCCTCGGCATCGATATCGATCTGGAAACCGAATAACACGTGACGCGATCGAGAGCGGGGCTGTATCAGCCCGCTCTCTGCTCCGCCAGGAGGAAAGGCCTTGAAAGACCTACTGAATTTGCTGAAAAACCAGGGTCAAGTCGAAGAGTTCGACGCCATCCGTATCGGATTGGCCTCGCCTGAGATGATCCGTTCGTGGTCGTTCGGTGAAGTTAAAAAGCCGGAAACCATCAACTACCGTACGTTCAAGCCTGAGCGTGACGGCCTGTTCTGCGCCAAGATCTTTGGCCCGGTCAAGGATTACGAGTGCCTGTGCGGTAAGTACAAGCGCTTGAAGCACCGCGGTGTGATCTGCGAGAAGTGCGGCGTTGAAGTCGCCCTGGCCAAGGTTCGTCGTGAGCGCATGGCGCACATCGAACTGGCTTCGCCGGTTGCCCACATCTGGTTCCTGAAGTCCCTGCCGTCCCGTATCGGCCTGCTGATGGACATGACCCTGCGTGATATCGAGCGCGTTCTCTACTTCGAGAGCTATGTCGTTATCGATCCGGGCATGACCACCCTGGAAAAAGGCCAGCTGCTGAACGACGAGCAGTACTTCGAAGCCCTCGAAGAGTTCGGTGACGACTTCGACGCCCGCATGGGTGCCGAGGCTGTTCGCGAGCTGCTGCACGCGATCGACCTGGAGCACGAGATTGGCCGTCTGCGCGAAGAAATTCCGCAAACCAACTCGGAAACCAAGATCAAGAAGCTGTCCAAGCGTCTGAAGTTGATGGAAGCCTTCCAGGGCTCCGGCAACCTGCCAGAGTGGATGGTGTTGACCGTTCTGCCGGTTCTGCCGCCAGACCTGCGTCCACTGGTTCCGCTGGATGGCGGTCGCTTCGCGACTTCCGACCTCAACGATCTGTATCGTCGGGTGATCAACCGTAACAACCGTCTCAAGCGCCTGCTGGATCTGTCCGCGCCTGACATCATCGTGCGCAACGAAAAGCGCATGCTGCAGGAAGCCGTTGACGCTCTGCTGGACAACGGTCGTCGCGGTCGCGCCATCACCGGTTCGAACAAGCGTCCTCTGAAATCCCTGGCCGACATGATCAAGGGTAAGCAAGGTCGTTTCCGTCAGAACCTGCTCGGTAAGCGCGTTGACTACTCCGGCCGTTCGGTAATTACCGTAGGTCCGACCCTGCGTCTGCACCAGTGCGGTCTGCCGAAGAAGATGGCCCTCGAGCTGTTCAAGCCGTTCATTTTCGGCAAGCTGGAAATGCGTGGTCTGGCGACCACCATCAAGGCTGCCAAGAAGATGGTCGAGCGCGAGCTGCCAGAGGTTTGGGACGTTCTCGCCGAAGTGATTCGCGAACACCCCGTACTGCTCAACCGTGCACCGACCCTTCACCGTCTGGGTATCCAGGCCTTTGAACCGGTACTGATCGAAGGTAAGGCTATCCAGCTGCACCCACTGGTCTGTGCTGCGTACAACGCCGACTTCGACGGTGACCAGATGGCCGTGCACGTGCCGCTGACGCTGGAAGCCCAGCTGGAAGCGCGCGCGCTGATGATGTCGACCAACAACATCCTGTCGCCAGCCAACGGTGAGCCGATCATCGTTCCGTCGCAGGACGTGGTACTGGGTCTGTACTACATGACCCGTGAAGCGATCAACGCCAAGGGCGAAGGTCGCGTGTTCGCCGACCTGCAGGAAGTCGACCGCGTATTCCGCGCCGGCGAAGCCGCGCTGCACGCCAAGATCAAGGTCCGTATCACTGAAACCGTGAACGACCGTGACGGCAACAGCGTCCAGAACACCCGTATCGTCGACACCACTGTCGGCCGTGCGCTGCTGTTCCAGGTGGTTCCGAAAGGCCTGTCGTTCGACGTCGTCAACCTGCCGATGAAGAAGAAGGCGATCTCCAAGCTGATCAACCAGTGCTATCGCGTGGTGGGTCTGAAAGAGACCGTGATCTTCGCTGACCAGTTGATGTACACCGGTTTTGCCTACTCGACCATCTCCGGCGTTTCCATCGGTGTTAACGACTTCGTTATCCCGGATGAAAAAGCCCGCATCATCGGTGCCGCCACCGACGAAGTGAAAGAGATCGAGAGCCAGTACGCCTCCGGCCTGGTCACCCAGGGCGAGAAGTACAACAAGGTCATCGACTTGTGGTCCAAGGCGAACGACGAAGTCTCCAAGGCGATGATGGCCAACCTCTCGAAAGAGAAAGTCGTCGACCGTCACGGTGAAACCGTCGACCAGGAATCCTTCAACTCGATGTACATGATGGCTGACTCGGGTGCGCGGGGTTCCGCCGCACAGATCCGTCAGTTGGCCGGTATGCGGGGTCTGATGGCCAAGCCGGACGGCTCCATCATCGAAACGCCGATCACCGCGAACTTCCGTGAAGGTCTGAGCGTACTCCAGTACTTCATCTCCACTCACGGTGCTCGTAAGGGTCTTGCGGATACCGCGTTGAAAACCGCCAACTCCGGTTACCTGACTCGTCGTCTGGTAGACGTGGCGCAGGACCTGGTGGTGACCGAGATCGATTGCGGCACCGAGCACGGCCTCCTGATGACTCCGCACATTGAAGGCGGCGACGTCGTGGAGCCGCTGGGTGAGCGCGTACTGGGTCGTGTCATCGCCCGTGACGTGTTCAAGCCGGGTACCGAGGACGTCATCGTTCCCGCCGGCACCCTGGTCGACGAGAAGTGGGTCGAGTTCATCGAGCTGAACAGCATCGACGAAGTGGTCGTGCGTTCGCCAATCAGTTGCGAAACCCGCTATGGCATCTGCGCCAAGTGCTACGGTCGCGACCTGGCTCGTGGTCACCAGGTGAATATCGGTGAGGCGGTTGGCGTCATCGCTGCCCAGTCCATCGGTGAGCCGGGTACCCAGCTGACCATGCGTACGTTCCACATCGGTGGTGCGGCAAGCCGGACCTCGGCTGCCGACAGCGTCCAGGTGAAGAACGGTGGTACCGTTCGTCTGCACAACCTGAAGCACGTTGAGCGTGTCGACGGTCACCTGGTGGCGGTATCCCGTTCCGGTGAACTGGCGATTGCCGACGACTTCGGTCGTGAGCGCGAGCGCTACAAGCTGCCGTACGGTGCGGTGATCTCGGTGAAGGAAGGCGACAAGGTCGATGCTGGTGCCATCGTGGCCAAGTGGGACCCGCACACTCACCCGATCGTTACCGAAATGAAAGGTACCGTGACCTACGTGGGCATGGAAGAAGGCATCACGATCAAGCGTCAGACCGACGAATTGACCGGTATGACCAACATTGAAGTCCTCGACGTCAAAGACCGTCCGGCAGCCGGCAAGGACATGCGTCCTGCGGTGAAGATGGTCGACGACAACGGCAAGGATCTGTTGCTGCCAGGCACTGACGTTATCGCTCAGTACTTCCTGCCAGCCAACGCCCTGGTCGGTGTGGCGGACGGTGCGCGGATCGCGATCGGTGATGTTATCGCCCGTATTCCGCAGGAAACTTCGAAGACCCGTGACATCACCGGTGGTCTGCCGCGTGTTGCCGACCTGTTCGAAGCCCGTCGTCCGAAAGAGGCGTCGATCCTGGCTGAAGTCAGCGGTACCATTGCATTCGGTAAAGAGACCAAGGGCAAGCGCCGTCTGGTCATCACCCCGAACGACGGTAGCGATCCGTACGAGGAACTGATTCCGAAGTGGCGCCACCTGAACGTCTTCGAAGGCGAACAGGTAAACCGCGGCGAAGTGATCTCCGACGGTCCGAGCGATCCACACGACATCCTGCGTCTGCTGGGTGTGAGCGCGCTGGCCAAGTACATCGTCAACGAGATCCAGGACGTTTACCGCCTGCAGGGCGTGAAGATCAACGACAAGCACATCGAGACCATCCTGCGTCAGATGCTGCGCAAGGTTGAGATCACCGAATCGGGCGACTCCAGCTTCATCAAGGGCGACCAGATGGAACTGACCCAGGTTCTTGTGGAAAACGAGCGTCTGGCGGCGGAAGACAAGTTTGTCTCCAAGTTCACTCGCGTCCTGCTGGGTATCACCAAGGCGTCGCTGTCGACCGAATCGTTCATCTCCGCGGCCTCCTTCCAGGAGACTACCCGCGTACTGACCGAAGCGGCCGTTACCGGCAAGCGCGACTACCTGCGCGGCCTGAAAGAGAACGTGGTCGTGGGTCGTCTGATCCCGGCCGGTACCGGTCTGGCCTACCACAGCGAGCGTAAGCGTCGTCGTGATCTGGACAAACCGCTGCGCGTAAGCGCCAGTGAAGTGGAAGCTGCACTGACCGAAGCGCTGAACTCGAGCGGTAACTGAGTTCTGCGTCAGTAACAGAGTGAGGCCCTGGTAGCTTTTTCCCGCTCGACGCGACATTTTTCGTTGCGATGAGCGGGGAGGGGAGGCCGGGGCCTCGTCTTGACTGGGGACAAGATCCTCTTTAGACTCTTGTACCCCTAAATTTGGCGGGAATCCGTTCCTGCCATTTTGCTTTCTTGAGACAATAGCGTCGCAAGACAACAGTGGAGCTAGTAGATGGCAACTATCAACCAGCTGGTACGTCAGCCGCGTAAGCGTATCGTCGAGAAATCCGACGTTCCTGCGCTGCAGAACTGCCCGCAACGTCGTGGCGTGTGCACCCGCGTGTACACCACTACGCCGAAAAAACCTAACTCGGCACTGCGTAAAGTATGCCGTGTGCGTCTGACCAACGGTTTCGAGGTTTCCTCGTATATCGGTGGTGAAGGCCACAACCTGCAAGAGCACAGCGTGGTTCTGATCCGCGGCGGTCGCGTAAAAGACTTGCCAGGTGTTCGTTACCACACCGTTCGCGGCTCTCTGGATACCTCCGGCGTCAAAGGCCGTAACCAGGGTCGTTCGAAGTACGGTACCAAGCGTCCGAAGTAATTGGTCGTTTGCAGTTTCTAAATTTATTGAGTCGATAAGAGTAAGGTCGGGCATGAACACCTTTGGGTGCGTTGTCCCGAGCTAACCTGAAGACCGTTTGAGGGCTTATCATGCCAAGACGTCGCGTAGCAGCCAAACGTGAGATTCTCGACGATCCTAAGTACGGATCGCAGATTCTCGCCAAGTTCATGAACCACGTAATGGAAAGCGGCAAGAAGGCCGTTGCCGAGCGTATCGTTTACGGTGCTCTGGATACCGTGAAGGCACGCAAGGCCGGTACCGATCCCCTGGAACTCTTCGAAAAAGCACTCGACGCCATCGCTCCGCTGGTCGAAGTGAAGTCGCGCCGCGTTGGTGGTGCTACTTACCAGGTTCCGGTAGAAGTTCGTCCTTCGCGCCGTAATGCTCTGGCAATGCGTTGGTTGGTAGACTTCGCCCGCAAGCGCGGCGAGAAGTCCATGGCTCTGCGTTTGGCTGGCGAACTGCTGGACGCTGCCGAAGGTAAAGGTGCTGCAGTTAAGAAGCGTGAAGACGTGCACCGTATGGCTGAAGCCAACAAGGCTTTCTCGCACTACCGCTTCTAATTTTAGCGTCACTAATTTTGCGAGGGCTTTATGGCTCGTACTACAGCAATCAACCGCTACCGTAACATTGGTATCTGTGCCCACGTTGACGCGGGCAAGACCACCACTACCGAGCGGATCCTGTTCTACACAGGTCTCAGCCACAAGATGGGTGAGGTTCACGACGGCGCTGCAACCACCGACTGGATGGTGCAGGAGCAGGAGCGGGGTATTACCATTACCTCCGCTGCCGTAACCACGTTCTGGAAAGGTTCGCGCGGTCAGTACGATAACTATCGTGTGAACGTGATCGACACCCCCGGCCACGTAGACTTCACCATCGAAGTAGAGCGTTCGCTGCGCGTACTCGACGGCGCTGTCGTTGTGTTCTGCGGCACTTCCGGTGTTGAGCCTCAGTCCGAAACCGTATGGCGTCAGGCCAACAAGTACGGCGTTCCACGTGTTGTCTACGTGAACAAGATGGACCGTGCCGGTGCCAACTTCCTGCGCGTTGTCGGCCAGATCAAGAACCGCCTGGGTCATACCCCGGTTCCTGTTCAGCTGGCGATCGGCTCGGAAGACAACTTCCAGGGTCAGGTCGACCTGATCAAGATGAAAGCCATCTACTGGAACGATGACGACAAGGGCACCACCTATCGCGAGGAAGAGATTCCTGCCGATATGGTCGAGCTGGCCAACGAATGGCGCAGCAACATGGTCGAGGCGGCTGCCGAGGCCAACGAAGAGCTGATGAACAAGTACCTGGAAGAAGGTGACTTGACCGTCGAAGAGATCAAGGCTGGTCTGCGCGCTCGTACTCTGGCGAGCGAGATCGTTCCTGCGGTCTGCGGTTCCTCGTTCAAGAACAAGGGCGTTCCTCTGGTTCTCGACGCCGTTATCGACTACCTGCCGGCTCCGACCGAGATCCCTGCGATCAAGGGCGTTCACCCGGACAGCACTGACGACAACGAAATCGTCGACGAGCGTCATGCGGACGACAACGAGCCGTTCTCGGCTCTGGCGTTCAAGATCGCTACCGACCCATTCGTGGGTACTCTGACCTTCGTTCGCGTCTACTCCGGTTTCCTGAGTTCCGGTGACTCCGTCATCAACTCGGTGAAAGGCAAGAAAGAGCGCGTTGGTCGTATGGTGCAGATGCACGCCAACCAGCGTGACGAAATCAAGGAAGTACGTGCGGGCGACATCGCTGCTCTGATCGGTATGAAGGACGTCACCACCGGTGACACCCTGTGCGATATCGACAAGCCGATCATCCTCGAGCGTATGGACTTCCCTGAGCCGGTGATTTCGGTGGCTGTCGAGCCGAAAACCAAGGCTGACCAGGAGAAGATGGGTATCGCTCTGGGCAAGCTGGCCCAGGAAGACCCGTCGTTCCGCGTCAAGACCGACGAAGAAACCGGCCAGACCATTATCTCCGGTATGGGTGAGCTGCACCTGGACATCCTCGTTGACCGCATGAAGCGCGAGTTCAACGTCGAGGCCAACATCGGCAAGCCGCAGGTTTCGTACCGCGAGAAGATCACCGTTGGCTGTGAGATCGAAGGCAAGTTCGTTCGCCAGTCCGGTGGCCGTGGCCAGTTCGGCCATTGCTGGATTCGCTTCGCTCCGGCTGAAGTGGATGAAAAAGGCAATATCACTGAAGGTCTGGTGTTTGCCAACGAGGTCGTCGGTGGTGTGGTTCCTAAGGAATACATCCCGGCTATCCAGAAGGGTATCGAAGAGCAGATGAAGAACGGCGTTGTTGCCGGCTATCCGCTGATCGGCCTGAAGGCTACCGTGTTCGATGGTTCCTACCATGACGTCGACTCTAACGAGATGGCGTTCAAGGTGGCTGCCTCCATGGCGACCAAGCAGCTGCGTGAGAAGGGCAAGGGCGTCGTGCTTGAGCCGATCATGAAGGTTGAAGTAGTAACCCCTGAGGACTACATGGGTGACGTGATGGGTGACCTGAACCGTCGTCGTGGTCTGATCCAGGGTATGGAAGACTCGGTCTCCGGCAAGGTCATCCGCGCTGAAGTGCCGCTGGGTGAAATGTTCGGTTATGCGACCGATGTTCGCTCCATGTCCCAGGGTCGCGCGAGCTACTCCATGGAGTTTTCCAAGTACGCCGAAGCTCCGTCGAACATCGTCGAAGCTCTCGTTAAAAAACAAGGCTAATCCAGCCCTTTAGGCAAGGAGTTAATTGTCGTGGCTAAAGAAAAATTTGATCGTTCCCTACCTCACGTCAACGTTGGCACCATCGGTCACGTTGACCACGGTAAAACCACTCTGACCGCTGCTCTGACTCGCGTTTGCTCCGAAGTTTTCGGTTCCGCGGTCGTTGAATTCGACAAGATCGACAGCGCTCCAGAAGAGAAAGCTCGCGGTATCACCATCAACACCGCGCACGTTGAGTACAACTCGAACATTCGTCACTACGCTCACGTTGACTGCCCAGGTCACGCTGACTACGTGAAGAACATGATCACCGGTGCTGCCCAGATGGACGGCGCGATCCTGGTTTGCTCGGCTGCCGATGGTCCGATGCCACAAACTCGTGAGCACATCCTGCTGTCCCGTCAGGTAGGCGTTCCTTACATCGTGGTCTTCCTGAACAAGGCTGACCTGGTTGACGACGCTGAGCTGCTGGAACTGGTCGAGATGGAAGTTCGCGACCTGCTGAGCACCTACGACTTCCCAGGTGATGACACTCCAATCATCATCGGTTCGGCTCGTATGGCGCTGGAAGGCAAAGACGACAACGAAATGGGTACTACCGCTGTCAAGAAGCTGGTGGAAACTCTGGATGCCTACATCCCTGAGCCAGTTCGTGCTATCGACCAGCCGTTCCTGATGCCAATCGAAGACGTGTTCTCGATCTCCGGTCGCGGTACCGTAGTTACCGGTCGTATCGAGCGTGGTATCGTCAAGGTTCAAGACCCACTGGAAATCGTTGGTCTGCGTGACACCACCACCACCACCTGCACCGGTGTTGAAATGTTCCGCAAACTGCTCGACGAAGGTCGTGCTGGCGAGAACTGCGGCGTTCTGCTGCGTGGTACCAAGCGTGACGACGTTGAGCGTGGCCAGGTTCTGGTCAAGCCAGGTTCGGTCAAGCCGCACACCAAGTTCACCGCGGAAGTCTACGTTCTGAGCAAGGAAGAAGGCGGTCGTCACACTCCGTTCTTCAAGGGCTACCGTCCACAGTTCTACTTCCGTACCACTGACGTGACCGGTAACTGCGAACTGCCAGAAGGCGTTGAAATGGTAATGCCAGGTGACAACATCCAGATGACTGTCACTCTGATCAAAACCATCGCAATGGAAGACGGTCTGCGTTTCGCAATCCGCGAAGGCGGCCGTACCGTTGGTGCTGGCGTTGTAGCCAAAATCATCGAGTAAGCTTCTCTTCTGAGATAGCTTCGATGCTTTGAAAAAGCCCCCGCTCAGCGGGGGCTTTTTTATTGGGTTGACACCTTATGGGGGCGTCTATAGAATTGCGCCTCCTTTTAACGGGCGTATTGCGCCCGGTGGGAATAGCAGCCGGAGTCTGAAATCCAATGCAAAATCAGCAAATCCGTATCAGGTTGAAGGCTTTTGACCATCGCCTGATCGACCAATCCACCCAGGAAATCGTGGAAACCGCGAAACGTACTGGTGCTCAAGTGCGTGGTCCAATTCCACTGCCTACTCGTAAAGAGCGGTTCACCGTTCTGGTCTCCCCGCACGTCAACAAAGACGCGCGTGACCAGTACGAGATCCGTACTCACAAGCGCGTCCTGGACATCGTCCAGCCAACGGATAAAACCGTTGACGCTCTTATGAAGCTCGATCTTGCGGCAGGTGTGGAAGTGCAGATCAGCCTCGGCTAAGACTCAGGTCTTGGTCGTGTAACGCTCTGAAATGGGCGGCCATAGCGGGTGAAAGCCCCGTACACTCATGAGGTTTACAACATGACTATTGGTGTAGTCGGTCGTAAATGCGGTATGACCCGTATTTTCACCGAAGAAGGTGTCTCCATTCCGGTCACGGTCATCGAGATCGAACCGAATCGCGTCACCCAGTTCAAAACTGAAGAGACCGATGGCTACCGTGCAGTGCAAGTCACTGTCGGCGAGCGTCGCGCTTCGCGTGTTACAGCTGCTCAAGCGGGTCACTTCGCCAAGGCGAACGTTGCCGCTGGTCGCACCGTGCTGGAATTCCGTCTTGAAGAAGGCGAATACAAGGCTGGCGATCTGATCAATGCTGAAATCTTCGCCGCTGGCCAACTGGTTGATGTAACCGGTCAGTCCAAGGGTAAAGGCTTCGCCGGTACGATCAAGCGTTGGAATTTCCGCGGGCAAGATAACACCCACGGTAACTCCGTATCCCACCGCGTTCCAGGCTCTATCGGCCAGTGCCAGACTCCTGGTCGTGTATTCAAGGGCAAGAAAATGTCCGGTCACATGGGCGCAGAGCGCGTGACCGTGCAGTCCCTGGAAGTAGTGCGCGTGGACGCTGAACGCAATCTGTTGTTGGTCAAGGGCGCTGTTCCTGGCGCTACTGGCGGCAACGTGGTTGTACGTCCAGCAGCCAAGGCTCGCGGTTAAGGGGAAGCTGACATGCAATTAAATGTAAATGGCGCTCAAGCGATCGAAGTTTCCGAACTGACATTTGGCGGCGAATTCAACGAGACGCTGGTTCACCAAGCAGTCGTGGCCTACATGGCTGGCGGCCGTCAAGGTAGCAAGCAGCAGAAGACCCGTTCCGACGTTTCCGGTGGCGGCAAGCGCCCATGGCGTCAGAAAGGTACTGGCCGTGCTCGTGCCGGTACTATCCGTAGCCCAATCTGGCGTGGCGGTGGTACCACTTTCGCAGCTCGTCCTCAGGATCACTCCCAGAAGCTGAACAAGAAGATGTATCGCGCAGCCCTGCGCTCCATCCTTGCTGAGCTGGTGCGTACTGATCGTCTGGTCGTTGTTCAGGATTTCGCTGTTGAAACCCCGAAAACCAAAGACCTGCTGAGCAAACTGACTGGCCTGAGCCTGACCGACGTTCTGATCGTGTCTGACGCTGTTGACCAGAACCTGTACCTGGCTGCTCGCAACCTGCCACACGTCGACGTTCGTGACGTGCAGGGTTCCGATCCGGTCAGTCTGATCGCATACGACAAGGTGTTGATCACCGTGTCGGCCGTGAAGAAATTCGAGGAGCTGCTGGGATGAACCAGGAACGCGTATTTAAAGTTCTGCTTGGCCCGCACGTTTCCGAGAAGGCTACGGTTCTGGCAGACAAAAAAGGCCAGTTCGTTTTCAAGGTTGCAACCGACGCAACCAAGCTGGAAATCAAGAAGGCCGTCGAAAGCCTGTTCAGCGTGAAAGTAGAGCGCGTGACTACCCTGAACGTTCTGGGTAAGAGCAAGCGTACCGCTCGCGGTCTGGGCAAGCGTAATGACTGGAAGAAGGCAGTTATCTCCCTTCAGCCAGGCCAAGATCTCGATTTCAGCAGCAGTGCTGAGTAAGGAAGGGGTGCATCATGGCAATCGTTAAATGCAAACCGACTTCCCCTGGCCGCCGTTTTGTGGTCAAGGTGGTCAACCAGGAGCTGCACAAAGGCGCTCCTCACGCACCGCTGCTCGAGAAAAAATCGAAGTCTGGTGGTCGTAACAACAATGGCCGCATCACTACTCGTCACGTAGGTGGTGGTCACAAGCAGCATTACCGTCTGGTCGACTTCCGTCGCAACGACAAGGACGGCATCGCCGCCACTGTCGAGCGTATCGAATACGATCCAAACCGTACTGCTCACATCGCTCTGCTGCTGTACGCAGACGGCGAGCGTCGCTACATCATCGCCCCTAAAGGCGTGAGTGCTGGCGACCAGCTGATCGCAGGCGCTCTGGCTCCAATCAAGCCAGGCAACACCCTGCAACTGCGCAACATCCCAGTGGGTTCGACCGTACACGGTATCGAACTGAAACCAGGCAAGGGTGCACAGATCGCTCGTTCCGCTGGTGCTTCGGCTCAGCTGATCGCTCGTGAAGGCGTGTACGTTACCCTGCGTCTGCGTTCCGGCGAAATGCGTAAAGTGCTGTCGGAATGCCGTGCAACGCTGGGCGAAGTCTCGAACTCCGAGCACAGCCTGCGTTCGCTGGGTAAAGCCGGTGCCAAACGCTGGCGTGGCGTTCGCCCAACCGTTCGTGGTGTTGCCATGAACCCGGTTGACCACCCACATGGTGGTGGTGAAGGTCGTACCTCCGGTGGTCGTCATCCGGTATCGCCATGGGGCTTCCCGACTAAGGGCGCGAAGACTCGTGGTAATAAGCGTACCGACAACATGATCGTCCGTCGTCGCAAGTAAATAGAGGGATACGACAGTGCCACGTTCTCTGAAAAAAGGTCCTTTTATCGATCTTCACCTACTGAAGAAGATCGAAGTGGCGGCGGAGAAGAACGATCGCAAACCAGTCAAGACCTGGTCGCGTCGTTCCATGATCCTGCCACAAATGGTCGGTCTGACCATCGCTGTGCATAACGGTCGTCAGCATGTCCCAGTTCTCGTGAACGAAGACATGGTCGGTCACAAACTGGGCGAATTTGCCGGTACCCGTACCTATCGTGGTCACGTGGCCGACAAGAAAGCCAAGCGTTAAGGGGTTAGGAAATGGAAGTAGCCGCTAAGTTGTCGGGCGCTCGAATCTCCGCCCAGAAAGCCCGCTTGGTCGCCGACCAGATCCGCGGGAAGAAGGTGGGCGATGCGCTCAACCTGCTGGCTTTCAGCAGTAAGAAAGCCGCCGAGATCATGAAAAAAGTGCTGGAGTCGGCCGTAGCCAACGCCGAGCATAACGAAGGCGCTGACGTTGATGACCTGAAGGTCAGCACCGTTTTCGTCAACGAAGGGCGTTCGCTGAAGCGTATCATGCCGCGTGCCAAGGGCCGTGCTGATCGCATCGTCAAGCGGTCTTGCCATATCACTGTCAAGGTTGCTGACAAGTAACGGAGTCGAAGAGATGGGTCAGAAAGTACATCCCATTGGCATTCGCCTGGGAATCGTCAAGGAGCACACCTCCGTCTGGTACGCAGACGGTCGCACTTACGCGGACTATCTGCTTGCAGATCTGAACGTGCGTGAGTACCTCCAGGACAAACTAAAAAGCGCGTCCGTAAGCCGTATCGATATCCATCGTCCGGCCCAAACCGCACGCATCACCATCCACACCGCTCGTCCAGGTATCGTTATCGGGAAGAAAGGTGAAGATGTTGAAAAACTGCGTCAGGACCTGACCAAGCAAATGGGTGTGCCTGTGCACATCAATATCGAAGAGATCCGCAAGCCGGAACTCGACGGTATGCTGGTTGCGCAGAGCGTAGCTCAGCAGCTGGAGCGTCGTGTCATGTTCCGTCGCGCCATGAAGCGCGCCGTACAGAACGCCATGCGCATTGGTGCCAAGGGCATCAAGATCCAGGTGAGCGGTCGTCTCGGCGGTGCTGAGATCGCACGTACTGAATGGTATCGCGAAGGTCGTGTGCCACTGCACACCCTGCGTGCCGATATCGACTATGCCACCTACGAAGCTCACACCACCTACGGTGTGATCGGTGTCAAGGTTTGGATCTTCAAGGGCGAAGTAATTGGTGGTCGCCAGGAAGAGCTGAAGCCGCAAGCACCAGCGCCTCGTAAAAAAGCTGCCAAGTAAGGGGTACGCCAAATGTTGCAACCAAAGCGTACGAAGTTCCGCAAGCAGATGACCGGCCACAACCGTGGTCTGGCACTGCGCGGTAGCAAAGTCAGCTTCGGCGAGTTCGCGCTGAAGTCTGTTGCTCGCGGTCGTCTCACCGCTCGTCAGATCGAGTCGGCACGTCGTGCCCTGACCCGTCACGTAAAACGTGGCGGCAAGATCTGGATCCGTGTATTCCCGGACAAGCCTATCTCCAAGAAGCCCCTCGAAGTTCGTATGGGTAAAGGTAAGGGTAACGTCGAGTACTGGGTTGCCCAGATTCAGCCAGGCAAGGTCCTGTATGAAATCGAGGGTGTTTCTGAAGAGCTGGCGCGTGAGGCTTTCGCCCTGGCTGCTGCAAAGCTGCCGCTCGCCACCTCCTTTGTTAAACGGACGGTGATGTGATGAAAGCGAATGAACTTCGTGAAAAATCCGCACAGCAGCTGAACGAGCAACTGCTCGGCCTGCTGCGCGACCAGTTCAATCTGCGCATGCAGAAAGCAACTGGCCAGTTGGGGCAGTCTCACCTGCTCTCGCAAGTTAAGCGCGATATCGCTCGTGTGAAAACTGTGCTCAACCAGCAGGCAGGTAAGTGATCATGGCTGAAGCCGAAAAGACCGTCCGTACGCTGACTGGCCGTGTTGTCAGCGACAAAATGGACAAGACCATCACCGTTCTGATCGAGCGTCGCGTCAAGCACCCGATCTACGGTAAATACGTTAAGCGTTCGACTAAGCTGCACGCGCACGACGAAACCAACCAGTGCCACATCGGCGACAAGGTCTCCATCCGTGAGACCCGTCCGCTGGCCAAGACCAAGTCTTGGGCGCTGGTCGAGGTTATCGAACGCGCTGTGGAAGTCTAAGGGCTAGGGGTCGGAGAAATTATATGATTCAGACTCAATCCATGCTCGATGTGGCCGATAACAGCGGCGCTCGTCGCGTTATGTGCATCAAGGTGCTTGGTGGCTCCCATCGTCGTTACGCAGCTATCGGTGACATCATCAAAGTTACCGTGAAGGAAGCCATTCCTCGCGGTAAGGTGAAGAAAGGCCAGGTGATGACTGCTGTTGTAGTCCGCACCCGTCACGGCGTCCGTCGTGCCGATGGTTCGATCATTCGCTTTGATGGCAACGCTGCTGTTCTGCTGAACAACAAGCAAGAGCCGATCGGCACCCGTATCTTTGGGCCAGTGACCCGTGAACTTCGCTCTGAGAAGTTCATGAAGATCGTCTCGCTCGCCCCAGAAGTGCTGTAAGGAGATCCGACATGCAAAAGATTCGTCGTGACGACGAGATCATCGTGATCGCCGGCAAAGACAAAGGTAAGCGCGGTAAGGTGCTTAAGGTTCTGGCTGACGACCGTCTGGTCGTCGGTGGCCTGAACCTGGTCAAGCGTCATACCAAGCCTAACCCGATGTCGGGCGTACAGGGCGGTATCGTCGAGAAAGAAGCGCCACTGCACGCTTCCAACGTCGCCATTTTCAACAGCGAGACCAACAAGGCTGACCGCGTTGGTTTCAAAGTAGAAGACGGCAAGAAAATTCGTGTCTTCAAGTCGACCCAAAAAGCGGTTGATGCTTGAACACTGCTAGGTAGAAGACCATGGCACGACTGAAAGAGATTTACCGGAAGGAAATCGCTCCGAAGCTTAAGGAAGAACTTAAGCTGGCGAACGTGATGGAAGTTCCGCGCATTACCAAGATCACCCTGAACATGGGTCTGGGCGAAGCGATCGGCGACAAGAAAGTCATCGAGCACGCTGTTGCTGACCTGGAAAAGATCACCGGCCAGAAAGTCGTTGTGACTCACGCTCGCAAATCCATCGCAGGCTTCAAAGTCCGCGAAGGTTGGCCGATCGGTGTCAAGGTGACCCTGCGTCGCGATCGTATGTACGAGTTCCTGGATCGTCTGCTGTCGATCTCCCTGCCTCGGGTTCGCGACTTCCGCGGCCTGAATGCCAAGTCCTTCGATGGTCGTGGCAATTACAGCATGGGCGTGAAAGAGCAGATCATCTTCCCGGAAATCGATTACGACAAGATCGATGCTCTGCGCGGTCTGGACATTACCCTGACCACCACTGCCAAGACGGATGAAGAAGGTCGCGCTCTGCTGCGTGCTTTCAAATTCCCGTTCCGCAACTGATTGGAGTAGGAAAATGGCCAAGAAGAGCATGAAGAACCGTGAGCTGAAGCGTCAGCTCACCGTTGCCAAGTACGCCACCAAGCGCGCAGCGCTCAAAGCTATCATCGTCGACCTGAACGCAAGTCCAGAAGCACGTTGGGAAGCCTCGATCGCTCTGCAGAAGCAGCCACGTGACGCCAGCGCCTCGCGCCTGCGTAACCGCTGCCGCCTGACTGGTCGTCCGCACGGCGTTTACCGCAAGTTCGGCCTGGGCCGTAACAAGCTGCGTGAAGCCGCCATGCGTGGTGACGTACCAGGCCTGGTCAAAGCCAGCTGGTAAGCCGCACTTCCTCAGTCGCCCTGGTCCGGGTCGCAAGATCCTGACCGGTGGTGGCCTGGAGTCTGAATCAAGCCCCTTTTGGGGCTTGATTCATTTCTGGCGTATGTCTAGAATGACCGGCTCGCCTGAGCCTGCACTTTTTACGTGCGGAACAGTTCGGCGACAGTTGCAGCCGCAAGGCTCATTTTTTTTGTATCAGGAGCATCTAGCCCATGAGTATGCAGGACCCGTTAGCGGACATGCTAACTCGAATCCGTAATGCCCAGATGGCTGAAAAGTCCGTCGTAAGCATGCCGTCTTCCACGCTGAAGGTGGCTGTAGCAAAAGTCCTCAAGGACGAAGGTTACATTGCGGGTTTTCAGGTAACCACCGACGCCAAGCCGTCGCTGTCCATCGAGCTGAAGTACTTCGAAGGCCGTCCGGTCATCGAGGAAGTGAAGCGCGTTAGCCGTCCAGGCCTGCGTCAGTACAAGTCCGTCGAAGAACTGCCGAAAGTACGTGGCGGTCTGGGCGTGTCTATCGTCTCCACCAACAAGGGTGTGATGACTGATCGTGCTGCGCGCGCTGCCGGTGTCGGCGGCGAAGTTCTTTGCACAGTGTTCTAAGGGGGGATAAGCATGTCTCGCGTCGCTAAGAACCCCGTTAAGCTGCCAGCTGGTGTCGAAGTCAAATTCGCCGGCCAACAGCTTTCGGTGAAGGGTGCCAAGGGCACTCTCGAACTGAATGTCCATTCGTCCGTCGAGATCGTCCAGGAAGCTGGTGAGCTGCGTTTCGCCGCTCGCAACGGCGACCAGCAGACTCGCGCAATGGCTGGTACCACGCGTGCGTTGGTCAACAACATGGTCCAGGGCGTAAGCCAAGGCTTCGAGCGCAAGCTCCAGCTGGTCGGTGTTGGTTACAAGGCACAAGCAAAAGGCTCGGTCCTGAACCTGGCCCTTGGCTTCTCGCACCCAGTGGATTACGAACTGCCGGAAGGCATCACCGCTGAAACGCCTAGCCAGACCGACATCCTGATCAAGGGTATCGACAAGCAGCTGGTAGGTCAGGTGGCCGCCGAGATCCGCGACTTCCGTCCACCAGAGCCTTACAAAGGTAAAGGTGTGCGCTACGCGGACGAAGTCGTCCGTCGTAAAGAAGCCAAGAAGAAGTAGGGCATAGCAAATGACCGACAAAAAAGTTACTCGACTGCGTCGCGCTCGCAAAGCACGCCTGAAAATGCACGAACTCGAAGTCGTGCGTCTCTGCGTGTTCCGCTCTTCGCAGCACATCTACGCCCAGGTCATTTCGGCCGACGGCAACAAGGTCCTGGCCAGCGCCTCGACTTTGGATAAAGAACTGCGTGATGGTGCCACCGGCAACATCGACGCGGCCACTAAGGTTGGCCAGCTGGTCGCTTCGCGTGCAAAAGCCGCAGGCGTCTCGCAGGTGGCTTTCGACCGCTCTGGCTTCAAGTACCACGGCCGCGTCAAGGCGCTGGCTGAGGCTGCTCGTGAAGCTGGGCTGGAGTTCTAAGTTATGTCCAATAACGACCAAAAGCGCGACGAAGGCTACATCGAGAAGCTGGTTCAAGTTAACCGCGTAGCCAAAACCGTAAAAGGTGGCCGTATCTTCACTTTCACCGCGTTGACCGTGGTAGGTGACGGTAAGGGCCGTGTAGGCTTCGGCCGTGGCAAGTCGCGTGAAGTGCCTGCTGCGATCCAGAAGGCCATGGAAGCTGCTCGCCGCAACATGATCCAGGTGGACCTGAACGGCACCACTCTGCAGTACGCCACGAAGTCCGCCCACGGCGCTTCGAAGGTCTACATGCAGCCTGCATCTGAAGGTACCGGTATCATCGCTGGCGGCGCTATGCGTGCTGTCCTCGAAGTGGCTGGCGTTCAGAACGTTCTGGCCAAGTGCTACGGCTCGACCAACCCGGTAAACGTGGTTCACGCCACTTTCAAGGGTCTGAAAGCCATGCAATCCCCTGAGTCCATTGCTGCCAAGCGCGGCAAAACTGCAGCGGAGATCCTGTGATCATGGCAACCGTAAAAGTAACGCTGATCAAAAGCACCAGCGGCCGTATCCCTAGCCACAAACTGTGCGTCAAGGGTCTGGGTCTGCGTCGCATCGGTCACACTGTAGAAGTCCAGGATACTCCCGAGAATCGCGGGATGATCAACAAGGCTTACTACATGCTGCGTGTCGAGGGTTAATCGATGAAACTCAATGATCTGAGTCCAGCGCCGGGTTCCCGTCGCGAAAAGCATCGTCCGGGCCGTGGTATCGGTAGCGGTTTGGGTAAGACTGGTGGCCGTGGTCACAAAGGTCAGACCTCCCGTTCCGGTGGCACCATCGCTCCAGGCTTTGAAGGCGGTCAACAGCCGCTGCATCGTCGCCTGCCGAAGTTCGGTTTCGTTTCCCTGAAGGCCATGGACCGCGCTGAAGTGCGTCTGTCCGAGCTGGCCAAGGTGGAAGGCGACGTCGTAACCGTGCAGTCCCTGAAAGATGCCAACGTGATCAACCAGAACGTTCAGCGTGTGAAAATCATGCTGTCGGGCGAAGTGACTCGCGCTGTAACCATCAAGGGTATCGCCGCCACCAAGGGTGCGCGTGCGGCTATCGAAGCAGCTGGCGGCAAGTTCGAGGAATAAATGGCTAAGCAAGGTGCTCTCTCAGCGCTCAGCAAAGGCGGGTTGTCCGAGCTCTGGGCTCGTCTGCGTTTCCTGTTCCTGGCGATTATCGTCTATCGGATCGGTGCGCATATCCCAGTTCCAGGTATCAACCCGGACCGGCTGGCGGACCTGTTTCGACAGAATGAGGGGACCATTCTTAGCTTGTTCAACATGTTTTCCGGCGGCGCGCTGGAGCGGATGAGTATCTTTGCACTGGGGATCATGCCGTACATCTCGGCATCGATCATCATGCAATTGATGACCGCCATCAGCCCGCAGCTGGAGCAGTTGAAGAAGGAAGGTGAGGCTGGTCGTCGCAAGATCAGCCAGTACACCCGCTATGGCACCGTCGTCCTGGCCCTCGTTCAAGCCATTGGCATGTCCATTGGCCTGGCTGGTCAGGGCGTAGCTTTTGCTGCTGATTTCGGCTTCCATTTCGTTGCGGTGTCCACGTTCGTGGCCGGCGCGATGTTCATGATGTGGCTGGGTGAGCAGATTACGGAGCGCGGTGTTGGCAACGGTATCTCGATGCTGATTTTTTCGGGTATCGTCGCCGGTCTTCCGAGAGCGATCGGGCAGTCTTTCGAGTCTGCGCGTCAGGGTGATATCAACATTTTCGCCCTGGTTGCCATCGGTTTGCTGGCAGTAGCGATTATCGGTTTCGTGGTGTTCATTGAGCGTGGCCAGCGTCGTATTGCTGTTCACTACGCCAAGCGTCAGCAGGGCCGCAAGGTCTTTGCTGCGCAGACCAGCCACCTGCCGCTGAAAGTGAATATGGCCGGTGTGATTCCAGCTATCTTCGCGAGCAGCATCTTGCTGTTTCCGGCTTCGTTGGGTGCCTGGTTCGGTCAGTCTGAAGGTATGGGCTGGTTGCAGGACATCTCGCAGTCGATCGCTCCTGGTCAGCCGTTGAATATTCTGCTGTTTAGTGCAGGGATTATTTTCTTCTGCTTCTTCTATACGGCGTTGATGTTCAATCCGAAAGACGTAGCGGAAAACCTGAAGAAGTCCGGTGCCTTTATTCCGGGTATCCGTCCGGGCGAGCAGTCGGCGCGCTACATTGATGGCGTTCTGACCCGTTTGACCATGTTCGGTGCTCTATATATGACGGCCGTGTGCCTGTTGCCCCAGTTCCTGGTGGTTGCAGCAAACGTTCCGTTCTACCTTGGCGGGACCTCGTTGCTGATCGTGGTCGTGGTTGTGATGGACTTCATGTCCCAAGTGCAATCTCACCTCGTTTCGCACCAGTACGAATCCCTGATGAAGAAAGCCAACCTGAAGGGCTACGGCAGCGGCATGCTGCGCTGAAGCACCCATAAGGTTCGAGGAGTTGGTGATGAAAGTTCGTGCATCGGTGAAAAAGCTGTGCCGTAACTGCAAGATTATTCGCCGCGAAGGTGTGGTTCGAGTAATTTGCAGCGCGGAACCGCGTCACAAACAGCGCCAAGGCTGAGTGTGATCTGCTTGAAGCCCAGCAGCTAGTGCGCTGCTGGGTTGATTATTTGTTATTACAGCGATATTATCTCGCGCCCTATTTCTTGGCTTCCGGGGCGTAGGTAGCTGTCAATTGGAGTCCCACTGAATGGCCCGTATTGCAGGCGTTAACATTCCAGATAACAAGCACACTGTTATCTCGCTGACCTACATCTATGGTGTTGGTCGCACTACTGCACAGCAGATCTGTGCAGTGACTGGGGTCAACCCAGCCGCGAAGATCAAGGATCTGAGCGACGAGCAGATTGAACAGCTGCGTGGCGAAGTGGCGAAGTTCACCACTGAAGGTGACCTGCGTCGCGAAATCAACATGAAAATCAAGCGCTTGATGGACCTGGGCTGCTACCGCGGTCTGCGTCATCGTAAAGGTCTGCCAGTGCGCGGTCAGCGTACCAAGACCAACGCGCGTACTCGCAAAGGTCCGCGTAAGCCGATCCGCAAGTAATCGCACCAGCGAATCGACAGGAATTTAGTCATGGCAAAACCTGCTGCTCGTCCTCGTAAGAAAATCAAAAAGACAGTGGTTGATGGCATCGCCCACATCCACGCGTCTTTCAACAACACCATCGTGACCATCACCGACCGTCAAGGTAACGCTCTGTCCTGGGCTACCTCCGGTGGTTCGGGTTTCCGCGGTTCCCGTAAGTCCACCCCGTTCGCTGCTCAGGTAGCGGCTGAACGTGCTGGCCAAGCTGCGCTGGAATATGGCCTGAAGAACCTCGACGTCAACGTCAAGGGTCCAGGTCCAGGTCGTGAGTCCGCTGTCCGTGCTCTGAACGGCTGTGGCTATAAGATCGCCAGCATCACCGACGTGACGCCAATCCCGCACAACGGGTGCCGTCCGCCGAAGAAGCGCCGCGTGTAATCCAGGAGATTGTAAAGAATGGCTCGTTACATTGGTCCAAAATGCAAACTGGCTCGTCGCGAAGGCACCGACCTCTTCCTGAAGAGTGGCGTGCGCGCTATCGAATCCAAGTGCAACATCGAAGCAGCTCCTGGTATCCACGGCCAGCGTCGCGGTCGTCAGTCCGACTACGGCACCCAGCTGCGTGAGAAGCAAAAAGTTCGTCGTATCTACGGCGTACTCGAGCGTCAGTTCAGCGGCTACTATAAGCAAGCTGCTGGCAAGAAAGGTGCAACCGGTGAAAACCTGCTGCAACTGCTCGAGTGCCGTCTGGACAACGTCGTATACCGTATGGGCTTCGGCTCGACTCGTGCCGAATCGCGCCAGTTGGTATCGCACAAGTCCATCAGCGTTAACGGCAAGACCGTAAACGTTCCGTCCTACCAGGTTCGTGCTGGTGACGTGGTTGCTGTTCGCGAAAAAGCGAAGAACCAACTGCGTATCGTCCAGGCCCTGGAACTGTGTGCTCAGCGTGGCCGCGTAGAATGGGTAGATGTGGACACTGACAAGAAGTCGGGCGTTTTCAAAAGCGTTCCTGCTCGCAGTGACCTCTCCGCCGACATCAACGAAAGCCTGATTGTCGAGCTCTACTCCAAGTAAGGGCTAGAAAATAGGTGCATCCATGCAGATTTCGGTAAATGAGTTCCTGACACCCCGTCACATCGACGTGCAGGTTGTCAGTCCAACCCGCGCTAAGATCACTCTCGAGCCTCTCGAGCGTGGTTTTGGCCACACCCTGGGCAACGCGCTGCGCCGCATCCTGTTGTCCTCAATGCCAGGCTGTGCAGTAGTCGAGGCCGAGATTGACGGTGTGCTCCACGAGTACAGCGCCATCGAAGGTGTACAGGAAGACGTCATTGAAATCCTGTTGAACCTTAAAGGTCTGGCTATCAAGCTGCACGGCCGTGACGAAGTTACGCTGACCTTGTCGAAGAAGGGTTCGGGGGTGGTTACCGCTGCCGATATTCAGCTGGATCATGATGTCGAGATCGTTAACCCCGATCACGTAATCGCCAACCTGGCGTCCAATGGCGCCTTGAACATGAAGCTCACCGTAGCTCGTGGCCGTGGCTATGAACCAGCAGACTCGCGTCAGAGCGATGAAGACGAAAGCCGCAGCATCGGTCGCTTGCAGCTTGACGCTTCGTTCAGTCCGGTTCGCCGTATCGCCTACGTGGTGGAAAACGCCCGTGTCGAACAGCGTACCAACCTGGACAAACTGGTTATTGATCTGGAAACCAACGGTACCCTGGATCCTGAAGAGGCCATCCGTCGTGCTGCAACCATCCTGCAACAGCAGTTGGCTGCGTTCGTCGACCTCAAGGGTGACAGTGAGCCAGTGGTTGTCGAACAGGAAGACGAGATCGATCCGATCCTGCTTCGCCCGGTTGACGATCTGGAACTGACTGTACGTTCGGCCAACTGCCTTAAGGCGGAAAACATCTACTACATCGGCGACCTGATTCAGCGTACCGAAGTAGAGCTGTTGAAGACTCCGAACCTGGGCAAGAAATCCCTGACCGAAATCAAGGATGTTCTGGCCTCCCGCGGTCTGTCCCTCGGCATGCGCCTCGATAACTGGCCGCCTGCAAGTCTTAAGAAGGACGACAAGGCGACTGCCTGATCGTCGTAATCACCGAACGTAGTGTTTGGTAAGGAATGAACCATGCGTCATCGTAAAAGTGGACGTCACCTGAGCCGCACCAGCTCGCACCGCAAGGCCATGTTCCAGAACATGGCTGTGTCGCTGTTCGAGCACGAGCTGATCAAAACCACTCTGCCAAAAGCCAAGGAACTGCGCCGCGTTGCCGAGCCGCTGATCACTCTGGCTAAAGTAGACAGCGTTGCTAACCGCCGTCTGGCTTTCGACCGTACCCGTTCGAAAGCTATCGTCGGTAAGCTCTTCAACGACCTGGGCAAGCGCTACGCTACCCGTCAGGGTGGCTACCTGCGCATCCTGAAGTGCGGTTTCCGCGCTGGCGACAACGCTCCTATGGCGTACGTCGAGTTGGTTGATCGTGCTACTGCTGGCGATGCTGTATCTGCCGAGTAAGACATCGGTCTGAAACAAAGAACCGGGCCCAGCGCCCGGTTTTTTGTGCCTGCTATAAACGTACGGGTTGTTAATAGTTGTTAACTATCGCTTTAGATGGATTAATGCATTTGTTCCTGTAACCTTCCTGGTCAATACTTCCTCTCAGCCGATTAGCCGGCAGCACCAAGACCCAGAGAGGAAGGATGAGTATGAGCCAGAACAAAACGCTGACGACCGCCAGCGGCGCTCCCGTCGCAGATAACCAGAATTCCCGTTCCGCTGGCCCTCGTGGCCCGCTGCTGCTCGACGACTTTCATCTGATCGAGAAGCTTGCCCACTTCAACCGTGAAAACATCCCCGAGCGCCGTGTACATGCCAAAGGCTCGGGAGCCTACGGAACCTTCACCGTAACCCGGGACATCACCCAATACACCAGCGCCAAGCTGTTCGAGGCGGTCGGCAAGAAGACCGAGACGTTCCTGCGTTTCTCCACCGTGGGCGGTGAACGTGGCTCGGCTGACACCGAACGTGATCCACGTGGTTTTGCCCTGAAGTTCTACACCGAGGAAGGCAACTGGGACATCGTTGGCAACAACACCCCGGTGTTCTTCATTCGCGACCCGCTGAAATTCCCGGACTTCATCCATACCCAGAAGCGTCTGCCGCAAAGCAACCTGAAAAGTGCACAGATGATGTGGGACTTCTGGTCGCACTCGCCCGAGGCGCTGCACCAGATCACCATCCTGTTCTCCGATCGCGGGATCCCGGATGGCTACCGTCATATGCACGGTTTTGGCAGCCACACCTACAGCCTGATCAATGCCAAGGGCGAGCGTCATTGGGTGAAATGGCACTACAAGACCAAGCAGGGCATCAAGAATCTGGCGCCGGCCGAGGCGGCGCGCCTGGCGGGTACCGACCCGGATTACGCCCAGCGTGACCTGTTCAATGCGATCGAGCGCGGCGACTTCCCGAAATGGAGTGTGTGCATCCAGATCATGACCGAGGCCCAGGCCGCGGCACATTATGAGAACCCGTTCGACGTGACCAAGACCTGGTCGCAGAAAGAGTTCCCTTTGATCGAAGTCGGCGAACTGGAATTGAACCGCAACCCGCTGAACTACTTCGCCGAAGTCGAGCAGGCGGCGTTCGGTCCGAGCAACATGGTGCCGGGTGTGGGCCTGTCACCCGACCGCATGCTCCAGGGGCGGGTGTTCGCCTACGCCGACGCCCACCGCTACCGTGTCGGTACCAACCACCAGCAACTGCCGGTGAACGCGCCCCGCAGCCCGGTCAACAGCTACCAGCGCGACGGTGCCATGGCCTTCGGCAGCAACGGTGGTGCAGCGCCGAACTACGAGCCGAACAGCTACGCCGATGCGCCGAAACAGGCTCCTCGTTACGCTGAGCCGCCACTGGCCCTGAGCGGTGCCGCCGATCGCTACGATCATCGTGAAGACACCGACTACTTCAGCCACGCCGGTGCGCTGTTCCGCCTGATGAACGACGAGCAGAAGGCACTGTTGATCAGCAACATCGCCGGTGCGATGGCCGGTGTGTCCGATGACGTCGTTCAGCGCCAACTGCAGTATTTCTTCAAGGCCGACCCGGCTTACGGCGAAGGCGTCGCGAAGGCGCTCGGAGTAGTCGTGAAGTAAGTCTAAACGAGAAGCAGAACCGCCCTCATTTGGGCGGTTTTTCGCTTCAGATCGGCGGTTTTTCTCTGCTATTTCTCACTTTTCTACTGTTTTTGCCGTGACCTTCCGGTCAGCTTGGTTCAAAATACAGACTTTCAAGCAGGGAGATGTAGGGCGATGCAAGGTCACCCGGATGTTATCGATTACCTCAACACGTTGCTGACCGGTGAACTGGCAGCCCGTGATCAATATCTGATCCATTCGCGGATGTACGAGGACTGGGGCTTCAGCAAGCTCTACGAGCGCATCAATCACGAAAGTGAAGAAGAGGCGCAACACGCCGATGCGCTGATCCGTCGAATCCTGATGCTCGAAGGCACCCCGCGCATGCGTCCGGACGATCTGGACGTCGGCACCACCGTGCCGGACATGTTCGCCGCCGACCTGCGTCTGGAGTACAAGGTGCGCGCCGCGCTGTGCAAGGGCATCGAGCTTTGCGAACAGCATAAGGACTACATCTCCCGCGATATCCTGCGCCAGCAACTGGCCGATACCGAGGAAGATCACACCTACTGGCTGGAGAAGCAGTTGGGGTTGATCAAGTCCATCGGGCTGGAAAACTACCTGCAGTCGCAGTGCTGAGGTGAATGGCCGGTGCTGTGCACCGGTTCGCCGGCAAGCCGGGCCTCCTACAGGATCGCGTCGTGCCCCGATGCCGGATACGCCGCTCCCCTCTGTAGGAGCCTGGCTTGCCAGCGAAAGCGATCTCAATTTCACAAAAAAGCCCCTGCCATCGCACGATGACAGGGGCTTTTTCATGCCCGCCGATTACGCCCGATCGCGAATCAGCAACGGCTTCAGGTAGTGCCCGGTATGCGACTGTGGCATCTCCGCCACCTGCTCCGGCGTGCCCACCGCGATGATCTGGCCGCCCTTGGAACCACCCTCGGGCCCCAGGTCCACCAGCCAGTCGGCGGTCTTGATCACATCGAGGTTGTGCTCGATCACCACCACGGTGTTGCCGTGGTCACGCAGCCGATGCAGCACGTCCAGCAACTGCTGGATATCCGCGAAGTGCAGGCCGGTGGTCGGCTCGTCGAGGATATACAGGGTCTTGCCGGTATCGCGCTTGGACAGCTCGCGGGACAGCTTTACCCGCTGCGCCTCGCCACCGGACAGGGTGGTCGCCGACTGCCCCAGCTTGATATACGAGAGCCCGACGTCCATCAGCGTCTGCAGCTTGCGCGCCAGTGCCGGCACCGCATCGAAAAACTCCCGGGCGTCCTCGATGGTCATCTCCAGCACTTCGTGGATGTTCTTGCCCTTGTACTTGATCTCCAAGGTCTCGCGGTTGTAGCGCTTGCTCTTGCACACGTCGCACGGCACATAGATATCCGGCAGGAAGTGCATCTCCACCTTGATCAGGCCGTCGCCCTGGCAGGCCTCGCAACGGCCGCCCTTGACGTTGAACGAGAAGCGCCCCGGACCATAGCCCCGGGAGCGGGCCTCCGGCACGCCGGAAAACAGCTCACGGATCGGCGTGAACAGACCGGTGTAGGTCGCCGGGTTGGAGCGCGGCGTCCGACCGATCGGGCTTTGGTCGATATCCACCACCTTGTCCAGGTGCTGCAGGCCGTTGATGCTGTCATGGGCCGCCGCTTCCAGGGTCGTGGCGCCGTTGAGCGCAGTGGCACTGAGCGGGAACAGGGTGTTGTTGATCAGGGTCGACTTGCCCGAGCCGGACACGCCGGTCACGCAGGTCAGCAGGCCGATCGGAATCTCCAGATCGACGTTGCGCAGGTTGTTGCCGCGCGCGCCCTTGAGGGTCAGCGACAGCTTCTTGTTGCGTGGCGTGCGTTTGGCCGGGACCTCGATCTTCACCCGGCCCGACAGGTACTTGCCGGTGAGCGAGTCCGGGTGCGCCATGACCTCGGCCGCGGTGCCCTGGGCGACGATGCTGCCGCCATGCACGCCGGCGCCGGGGCCGATATCCACCACGTAGTCGGCCAGGCGGATCGCGTCCTCGTCGTGCTCAACGACGATCACCGTGTTGCCGATGTCACGCAGATGCTTCAACGTGCCGAGCAGGCGATCGTTGTCGCGCTGGTGCAGGCCGATGGACGGCTCGTCAAGGATGTACATCACCCCGACCAGGCCGGCGCCGATCTGGCTGGCCAGGCGGATGCGCTGGGCCTCGCCGCCGGACAGGGTGTCGGCACTGCGGTCCAGGGTGAGGTAGTCGAGGCCGACGTTGACCAGAAATTGCAGGCGTTCGCAGATCTCCTTGAGGATCTTGTCGGCGATTTCACCGCGCCGTCCGGTCAGCTTCAGGCCGGAGAAGTAGCCGGCGGCATCGCCGATCGGCAGGTTGGTCACGGCCGGCAGGGTTTTCTCACCCACCCACACATGCCGCGCCTCACGGCGCAGGCGGGTGCCACGGCAGTCCGGGCAGGGCTGGGTGCTGAGGAACTTGGCCAGCTCCTCGCGCACGGTAGCCGACTCGGTCTCGCGGTAGCGCCGTTCCAGGTTCGGCACGATGCCCTCGAACGGGTGCGAGCGCTTGACGATATCGCCGCGGTCGTTAAGGTACTTGAAATCGACGTTCTGGCTGCCGCTGCCGTTGAGGATGACCTTCTGCTGGTCCGCCGGCAGGCTGTTGAATGGCACTTCCAGGCTGAAGCCATAGTGCGCGGCCAGCGAGCCGAGCATCTGGAAGTAGTAGACGTTGCGTCGGTCCCAGCCGCGTATCGCGCCCTCGGCCAGAGTCAGTTCGCCATTGACCAGGCGCTTGACGTCGAAGAACTGCTTCACCCCCAGGCCGTCACAGGTGGGGCAGGCACCGGCCGGGTTGTTGAAGGAGAACAGCTTGGGTTCCAGTTCGCTGATGGCGTGACCGCAGACCGGGCAGGCGAAGCGTGCGGAGAAGATCATCTCCTCGCCCGGCTCGTCGTCCATGGGGGCGACCAGGGCAATGCCGTCGGCCAGCTTCAAGGCGGTCTCGAAGGATTCCGCCAGGCGCTGCTGCAGGTCGGCGCGGACCTTGAAGCGGTCGACCACCACATCGATCGTGTGTTTCTTCTGCTTGTCGAGCTTGGGCACTTCGTCCAGCTCGTACAGCTTGCCGTCGACCCGCGCCCGGACGAAGCCTTGCGCCCGCAGCTCCTCGAACACCGACAGGTGCTCGCCCTTGCGTTCGCGGATCACCGGCGCCAGCAGCATCAGCTTGGCGCCTTCGGGCTGAGCCAGGACCAGGTCGACCATCTGGCTGACGGTCTGCGCCTCCAGCGGGATGTCGTGGTCCGGGCAGCGCGGCGTGCCCACGCGGGCATACAGCAGGCGCAGGTAGTCGTAGATCTCGGTAATGGTGCCGACCGTCGAGCGCGGGTTGTGGGAGGTCGATTTCTGTTCGATGGAAATGGCCGGGGAGAGGCCCTCGATGGTGTCGACGTCGGGCTTTTCCATCATTGACAGGAACTGCCGGGCATAGGCCGACAGCGATTCGACGTAGCGGCGCTGGCCCTCGGCATACAGCGTATCGAACGCCAGGGACGACTTGCCGGACCCGGACAGGCCGGTGATGACGATCAGCTTGTCCCGGGGCAGGGTCAGGTCGATGTTCTTCAGGTTGTGGGTTCGGGCCCCACGAATCAGGATCTTGTCCAAAGTGGCCTCGCACGGCGGGCGGTAAAGGCAGGAGTATAAGGCTAAATACTGGATGGATGCACACTATCGCGACACGGCATGGCAGCCTTGCATGACAGGATGCTGAACGAGTGAGCGACAAAGCGTCACCCTATACCCGCTCAAACGATGGGACTGATAGAATCGCCGCCGGTTCACACGAGGTTTTTCCATGCACGATCCCCACAGCGAACGCATGAGTGGCGGCGAGACCCGCGCGGCAAGCGGCCTGGCCCTGGTGTTCGCGTTCCGTATGCTTGGCATGTTCATGGTGTTGCCGGTCCTGGCGACCTACGGGATGGATCTGGCAGGCGCGACCCCCGCGCTGATCGGCCTGGCCATCGGTGCCTACGGTCTCACCCAGGCTCTGTTCCAGATCCCGTTCGGGATCATCTCCGACCGTATCGGCCGTCGCCCGGTGATCTACCTGGGCCTGATCGTCTTTGCCCTCGGCAGCCTGCTGGCGGCCCAGGCCGACTCGATCTGGGGCGTGATCGCCGGACGGATCCTGCAGGGCGCCGGGGCGATTTCCGCGGCGGTCATGGCATTGCTCTCGGACCTGACCCGCGAACAGCACCGTACCAAGGCCATGGCCATGATCGGCATGACCATCGGTCTGTCGTTCGCCGTGGCGATGGTGGTCGGGCCGCTGCTGACCCGTGCTTTCGGCCTGTCCGGGCTGTTCCTGGCGACGGGCGGCATGGCCCTGGTCGGTATCCTGATCATCGCCCTGATGGTGCCCAGGGCCACCAGCCCGCTGCAGCACCGCGAGTCCGGCGTGGCCCGCCAGGCGCTGCTGCCGACGCTCAAGCACCCGGACCTGCTGCGCCTGGACCTGGGCATCTTCGTTCTGCACGCGATGCTGATGTCGAGCTTCGTCGCCTTGCCGCTGGCCTTCGTGGAAAAGGCCGGCCTGCCCAAGGAACAGCACTGGTGGGTGTACCTGACCGCCTTGCTGATCTCCTTCTTCGCCATGATCCCGTTCATCATCTACGGCGAGAAGAAACGCAAAATGAAACGAGTTTTACTCGGCGCGGTGACGACGCTGATGCTCACTGAGCTATTCTTCTGGGAGTTCGGTGATGGTTTGCGGGCCCTGGTGATCGGTACGGTGGTGTTCTTCACCGCCTTCAACCTGCTGGAGGCTTCGCTGCCGTCGCTGATCAGCAAGGTTTCACCGGCCGGTGGCAAGGGCACGGCGATGGGGGTGTATTCCACCAGTCAGTTCCTCGGCTCGGCACTCGGCGGTATTCTGGGCGGCTGGATGTTTCAGCATGGCGGTCTGTCGGCGGTATTCCTCGGATGCGCCGCACTGGCTGCCCTCTGGCTGGCCTTTGCTGTTACCATGCGTGAACCTCCCTATGTGACGAGCCTGCGCTTGCCGTTATCGCCCGAGGCGATCCGCGAAGCGGGTCTGGTCGAGCGCCTGAAAGCCGTCGTAGGGGTAACCGATGCAGTCGTCGTAGCCGAAGAGGCCGCCATCTACATCAAACTGGACACCGAATTGTTGGATCGCACCACCCTCGAGCGCCTGGTCAATGAACCGGCCTCGCAAGCGTGCGAAGCCTAGGAGAACGTTATGGCCCGTGGGGTTAACAAAGTCATATTGGTCGGCACTTGCGGCCAGGATCCCGAAGTTCGCTACCTGCCCAACGGCAACGCCGTGACCAACCTGAGTCTGGCCACCAGCGAACAGTGGACCGACAAGCAGACTGGCCAGAAAGTCGAGAAGACCGAATGGCACCGTGTCTCGATGTTCGGCAAGGTGGCCGAGATCGCCGGCGAATACCTGCGCAAGGGTTCGCAGGTCTATATCGAAGGCAAGCTGCAGACTCGCGAGTGGGAAAAGGACGGTATCAAGCGCTACACCACCGAGATCATCGTCGACATGCAGGGCACCATGCAACTGCTGGGCGGCCGTCCACAACAGGGCGACCAACAGGGCGGTGGCAACAACTACCAGCAGTCCGCTCCTCGCCAACAGGCACCGCGCCCACAGCAGGCGCCCCAGCGTCCAGCTCCGCAGCAGGCCGCCCCGCAGCCGGCTCCGGACTTCGACAGCTTCGATGACGATATCCCGTTCTGAAGTGTAGCTTTTTCAGAACCGTAAACATTAGAAGCGAAGCCATTGATTAGGCTTCGCTTTTTTATTGTTTACAGATTTTTGCGGAGTAAGGGCTACATTGTAGTGGATGAACTGATCCCGGACACCTCGATAGGTAATTTCGGCACCATCGCCCGCTCGTAAGCAGACGGCAGCAAATATCCCAGTTTCGAGTGCCGACGTTGGGTTACATGACGACAGCGTTGGCCGAGCAGGACATCGGCCGC
>NZ_AQOH01000004.1 GCF_000364705.1 Pseudomonas fuscovaginae SE-1
TCAACGCAAGCCGGTAGCGGCAGCCCAGCCGGGCGCGCGCCGTCACAAATCAGCAGGTGTGCGGCCATATCAGCACTTCCCCCACCCGTTCGGCGCGTCGATCCAGCGGTCGTACCAGCCGGCCAGGTTATACAGGGCCCACAGATTGGTACCGTAGTCGCCCCGGCCGCTGCGGTGGGCTTCGAACAACTGACGAACGTAGCCGGGATTGAACCAGCCCCTCTGGAACAGAGCACACCGGTTGATTTCGTGCTCCACCCGACGGCCGAACTCGCCCTTCAACCAATGCGCCACCGGGGCGCCAAAACCCACCTTGGGCCGGTCGATGACCCGGTCGGGAATCAGCCCGCGCACGGCATCCTTGAACAATGACTTGGGCCGCCCACCTTCCAGCTTCCAGGCCTCCGGCAAGCCGTAGGCTGCCTCGACCAGGCGATGATCGAGAAACGGCACACGCGCCTCCAACGAGTGCGCCATGGTCATCTTGTCCACGCGCATCAGCAGCAGCTCGGGCAAGCGATAGCTGAGTTCCAGCTGGGTCATACGACGCAACTGCTCGGTATCCCCGGCCGGCAGCAGGGACGCCGCTGCGGCCATCACCGCGTTGCTGTCGGCCACACGCAGCGCACTGTCATCCAGCGGCCCGACGCTACCTGTCCAGTCAATGGCGCCCTTGTCGAGCAAGGCGTTCTTCTGGATTTCCCAGAAGGTCGCCGCCCCTCCCCAGAAGCACTCCTTGTCGCGACTGGCGCGAATCAGGAAGTCCAGTCCCGAGGCACGGGCCAAACCGTCACGCCCGACGTGTTCGGCCAACCAGCCAGCACCTCGGCGAACCGCACCTGGTAGTTGACTGTAGGGCTTCCAGAAGCGCCGATGAAGGTTCAGATAACGCAGATAGCCGTTGTAGCCGGCAAACAGTTCATCGGCGCCCTCACCCACCAGTACCGCCTTGACCTGGCCGGCGGCCAGCTTGGAAACATGGTAGAGCGGCACGCAGACCCAGTCGGCCAGCGGCTCATCCTGGTGATAGAGAACATCGGCCCAGGACTCCTCGAAAGACTGCTGGGTGACCAAAACTTCTTGGTGCTCGGCACCGAAGTGCCGGGCCATGTCACGGGCATATTCGCGTTCGTCCATGTCCGAAAAGCCGTCATAGCCCACCGAAAAGGAATGCACCGGCCCGCTCGCCTGCGCCGCCATGCCAGCCAGCAGCGAGGTGGAGTCCACGCCCCCGGAGAGCAATACACCGACCGGCACATCGGCAGTCATATGCTCGACCACCGCCTCATCGAAGCTCGCGCGAATACTGCGCACCGCCTCAGCGCGCCCAACCGGCTGCACCGGGGCATGCAGCGCCGGATGCCAGTAACGCGTAAACGTAATGCGGCCATCGTCACCCACCTGTAGATAACAGCCGGGAGGCAGCTTCTGGATACCGCGAAACATCGTCAGCGGCGCGGGCGCGACCATGCCGCTGAGGTAGTGGTACATCGCGCTCGGATCAATGTCGCGCGCCACGTCAGGTACCTGAAGGATCGCCTTGATTTCCGAAGCGAACAGCAGCCGCCCGCCACTGGCGTGCAGGTAGAGCGGCTTGATGCCAACCCGGTCGCGCCCCAGAAACAGCAGACGGCGCCGGTTATCCCACAAAGCGATGGCGAACATGCCGCGCAAGCGTGACAGCAGGCCCTCCCAGCCCCATGCCCGATAACCATGGACCAGTACCTCGGTATCCGAATGCGCGGTACGAAAGACATACCCCGCGCCTTCGAGCTCACGGCGCAGCGCAACATGGTTGTAGATCTCTCCATTGAAGACGACGACCACGGACTGCCCTGCATCCGCCATAGGCTGCGTGGAAGTCACGTCCAGATCGACGATAGACAGGCGTCGGTGCCCCAGGCCCAGACGCCTGGAAGCATCGATCCATAGCCCGGCCGCATCCGGCCCGCGATGATGCAGGCTATCGCGCATGCAGGTCAGCAGCGTATCGGAAACCGCTGTCCCTCCTTGCGCAACGAACACTCCGCAAATTCCACACATGCTCTCAGGCTCTCGCAGACGACATCAGAAACAATCGACGCGCCCCTCGATCCAGGACTCGTGCCAGAGCACGGCATTGAGCACGGTCCACAGGTGGAAGCTGTATCCACCACCGCTGCCCATCTGGTGCTTCAGCATGTCGCGGAAGTAGTCGTTGTCGAAGAAACCATCGCGCACCAGGCGCGAACGCTCGAATGCGGCCATACAGCGACGACCGAAGTCGTCCTGCTTGAACCAGGCCTCCATCGGCGCACCGAAGCCCTGTTTCTTGCGGTAGATCATGTCGTGGTCGAGGTAGGGCTCGGCAGCCTTCTTCAGCACGTGCTTGCCCACACCGTCACGCAGTTTGTGCCGTGGGTGCAGGGTGCGGGCAAACTCAATGACATCGTGATCGAGGAACGGTGTACGAGCCTCGATGGAGTGCGCCATGGTCAGTTTGTCCACGCGCATCAAAAGGTGCTCGGGCAGACGCAGCTTCATTTCCAGGTAGGGGATTTTCTGTAGCACATCGGGCTGCAGCAACTTGCCCTTGATCTGCGACATGTAGTACTCCACCACTGCATGACTGTCGGTATTGCGATGGGAATCGGGCAACAGGCCCTCGACCGGACAATCGATCTGGCTGGCGAACACTTCAGTGTTTGGTGTCAACTGATCGCGCATGCCGCCCCACCAGCACACCGCGCCCCCCCAGAACAGCTCCTGGCCAGCACGAGCGCGCTTCTGGATTTCCTTGTCCTCGGTGGTCACTGCAGGCAATAGCGCCCGCGGCTGCGAGATAAAGCGCCGCCACCAAGGGATACCACCACCGGGCAGTGCCGGGCCATACATGTTCACGGCCTTGTCGCGGTAGTGGTCGCACCACCAGTAACCGAGGAAATTCTCGTCCGCACCTTCACCGACCTGAACCACGGTGGTGCCGTTGTCACGCACCAGCTTGGACAGGAAATACAACGGGATACACACGTTGTCGGCGATCGGTTCGTCCTGCAGGCGTACCATCTCGGGCAGGAAGTCCTGGGCGTCGCGGTGGTTGATCGACATCTCGTGATGCTCGGTGCGATAGCGCTCGGCAACGCGGCGGGCGAACTTGAATTCGTTGGTCTCCTCCTCGCCATCGTAGCCAATGGAAAAGGTCCGCACCGGGGCGCTGCTCAGCTCGCTCATCAGGGCCACGTTGAGGCTGGAGTCCACGCCACCGGAAAGCAGCACGCCAAACGGGACGTCCGAGACCATGCGGCGCTCGACGGACTGGCGCAGCAGGCTGGTCATTTCTGCCACGGCCTGTTCATCGCTGCGCTCGATAATGTCCGAGGCGCTGGGGATGCAGTCCCAGTACTTGTGTGCCTTGGCCTTGCCGCTGGCATCGATGGTCATGCGATGACCGGCGGGCAGTTTGAAGATGCCCTTGAACAAGGTCAGCGGCGCCGGGGTCACGATAAAGGTCAGATAGTGCGAGAACGCCGTAGGATCCATTTGTGGCGATACCGCCGGATGGCCGAACAGGGCGCGGATTTCCGAGGCGAACAGCCATTCACCGGCGCTGGTACGGCTGAAGTACAAAGGCTTCTTGCCAGCCCGGTCACGGGCCAGGTGCAGCACCGGAGCGTTGGGGTTGCGCGCGTCATAGATGGCGAAGGCAAACATGCCATGCAGTTTCTGTACACAATCGATACCCCACACTTCGTAGGCACGCAGCAGTACCTCGGTATCGGAATGATCGGTACGCCAGGCGAACGGCCGGATCGCGTGGATTTCACGACGCAACTGAACATGGTTATAGATCTCGCCGTTGAAGCTCAGCACCACCGTGGCGTCTTCGTTGGCCATCGGCTGCGTGGCAGCGGTGGACAAGTCGATGATGGACAGCCGGCGATGCCCCAGTACGCAACGCTCCTGCCGCTCCCGCCAGATCCCTGCGCCATCCGGACCACGATGCAACATGCGGTCACGCATGTTGATCAACGTCTGGTCATCGCAAACCCTTGCCTGCGGATTGAAGGCGCCCGTAATTCCACACATTCGACTGTTCTCAGTGTTCGTTGTTGTTAAAGGGGTCCTGCTCGCGGCGCAAAAGCCTGGCCAGCAGGCCTGTGAGCCGGTAACGCCGGCTGTGCTTGAACCGTTGCACCTGCGCCGTCAGTGTGGCGTGCTTGTCGGCCATCACCTCCAACTGCCGGCTGAGCTGCCGGACCTGTTCGACGTGTTCGCTCAGTGCGAGATCGCGCTGACTCAGCTCATCCTCCGCGCGCGCCAGAGCCTGACGTGCGTCACCGAGCTCGCGTTCACGCTCGGTGGCATGGGCGGTTTCCTGGGCGATCACCTCGGCCATCCGGTTCAGTTGCTCGTTTCTGTGCAGCAGTTCGTCCTGCAGCGCCTGCTGCAACTGTGCTGACTGCTCCCGGTGCGAGTGGGCACCGAGCGATTCCCGATCAAGCTCCTCGGCGGCCCGGCGGGCCTCTTCCTGCAACTGCCGCACGCGCTGGTTCAGCTCGCTTATTTGCGCAGCGGTACCGACCTGGGCCATGGGCTCGGCCTGGGCCAGCAGGTCGGCACGGCGCTGTTGGGCAAGGGAGCGCTTGTGCCCGGCCAATGCCACGGCATCTTCCTGACGGCATGCCACGACGAAGAGGATCGGCGCAGTCAGCGAGAAGCGCTCAAGCAACGAAACGGCGGGGCCGATGGCATTGAGCAGGGCACGCGTCGAAGTCGGCAGTTCCTGCGTCTGGCCACGCCCGACCAGCAGGTCGGCGGCACCGCGGTGACGGCCGAGCATGTAGGCGGCCAGTTCAGGCAGGCTCATGCCGTACTGCCCGTCCATGTAGAGCAGGTCGAATCCGCAACGCGCCAACAGGCAACGTACCTGCTCTGGCCCAAACAGGTTGATATGCCCGGGCGTATCGTAGCCGCCGTGCACCACGCTGCAGTCACCACGCTGGACACGTAGCAGGGGTGAATCGAGATTGGGGATGGTGAAGGCCAGGACACCCTTTTCGGCCAGCAACTGGTGGCAGCTACGCAACATCTGCGCCGGATCGACCATGTGTTCCAGCGACTCCCAGAAGCTGATCAGGTCGAAGCGCCCCTCGGGGGTCTGCTCGTCATGCAGCACCTGCAACCCGGCTTGCTGGCAGAGCTTCAGGCACTCGCGCGAAGACTCCACACCCAGTCCTTCGAACCCATGCTCGCGAGCGGCGACCAGCGAATTGCCCAGGCCACAGCCCATATCCAGATAACGCAGCCCCTGGCGTTGCTCGAACAACACGCCAAGGCGAGTGAAATAATCATTGAAACGAGCCAGATCAGCCTGCTGATTCTCTGCCGACAGGCGTTTCTGAAAGGAGCGCTGCAGCACATCCAGCGCCTGCGGACACTGGGCGAAGAACCGCTCGAAAAGGCGGGCATCGACCTTCAGCGGTACATGCCAGCAGCCGCACTGACCACACTCTTCATAGTCGTAACCATCGTAGGACTGAAAAATCGGCCGCTGATTCTGCTCCGAGCCACAGGCCGGACAGCCCCGCGCCTGCAACTGCCCGATAAGCGGGCGGCCGGAGCGGTTCCACCACTGTACAGCCTCGCCCCAGTCGGACTGGCTCATGGTGCTGAACGGCGTTCCAATGGCCATGCGCGGGGCACTGGCCTCATCGTCTGGCTGGGTAGTCAGGGCGACGATCAGGCGGGCGAGGTCACCCGCCAGGTCTCCGGCGGTCTGGTCAATCGACATAGATGGTTCGGCCCTCGGCAGTCATTAACCGATCACTTCGGCGGTACCAGCACGCGCCGAGTAAATCAGAAGTTCGCGCTGGGTCGGGTCCGCCAGCATGGCCTGGTAGTTCTCCAGATCGGTGCCCACCAGCTCGGTGAGGCCGTAGATACTGTAGTTGAACGCCTCGGACTCCAGTACGCGGAAATCCGAAGCCTGCAACATCCACTCGATCTCGCTGGCGGTGTATTCGCGGTGGTGTCCCTCGAACGGCAGCTCGGTGGCGAACTGGCTCTGGATCGGCGGATGGATCGACTGCCCGCGGGCCAGCTTCTGGCGGTTGTAGATGTAGGCCAGGTTCGGCGTGTCGAGCACCAGCAGGCCGTCGGCAACCAGCGAGCGATGAAGATCCTGGAGTAACAGGCGCGGAGTATGCGGCACATGCTCGATCACACCCATGAGCACCACCGCATCATAACCACCATCGGGTTTGAAGTCGGCGAAGTTCTGCACCCGTACGCCCTGTTCGAGCAGTAAACGCTGGTTATCCTCGAAGCAGGAACCATAACTGTCATAGGAGTCCAGTGCAGTCACCTGATAACCGGCCTGCGCCAGCATCAGCGAGCAGTTACCGAAATAGGCTCCGAAGTCCAGCACGCGAGCCCCGGGGGCCACGTGCTGGCGCAGCATACGCAACGCACGAACCATGCGGATCGAACTCAGGTTGATGTAGTTGCACCAGTTGAACCCCTTGAGGCCCGGGGAGTGGGCTTCGAGAGCCGTATAGTCCTTGCCGTCGATGCAGGCCATCACCTGCTGCGCAGCTTGGTCGGCGATGGCGAACTCAGAGGCGAAGTCGCGCTTTAACTCCTCGGTGAAACTCAGCTTCATGCTTTGACCTTCTTGATGATCGGCCCCCGGCTCTCATTCGCCAGCGTACCCCGTCCGACACAGTGCACCTCACTTGTGACAACGGCCTTGTGCTCCAGCCATTGCGGATACTCGGCAGCACGGCGAGGGGTCTGGCCCAGGAGGATGTTGGTTGTGTTCGTCATGCCGGCTCCGTGCAGGCACTGTGCGCTGTTACATGCATCGACAGCAGGGTATTGGCCCCGGCGAACTTGCCGCCGTTGCCATTGACGTTGAACTCGATGCCGCGGTTGTAGGCGAAATACACGTCATCGTTGATAGAAAAGAAACGGCCGTCGTTGTTCTCGAAGTAGCCGGGGCGCACGGCGAACACCGTCAGGGTAAAGGTTCCCAGCCCGAGCTTGAGGTTGGAGCAGTCGAAGCTTACCTCCCCTTCGCCATCGACAATGTCAATGGCGCCGGCAGTCAGACGGGCGATATCGGTGACCCCGTCGCGGTGCACGGCAAAAAGGAACTCCACCGGCAACGGTCCGCTGCCTGGCTCGACCCGATAGCGGGCACGTACACCGAGGGGCTCACCGGCGTCGAAGACGAACCGACTGACTCCGTCGCGGCCATACAACTCGATATCTTCCAGCCATATGCGACCAGAACCATGCAGATTGGATTGAGGCGCCAGCTGGGTGGTTGGCGCTTGCATCTCACTGCGCGCATGCGGCCACGCCAATGGCACGCCCTGCCCGTTACTCGCGGTGAGCGGCTGGGCGGCGACGAGTACCAGTTCCGCACGCACCTCACAGTTGTCCTTGAACCAGAGCTCACACAGCAAGGTATTGTCTTCGGTTGCGGCATAGTCGACCTCAATCCTCAGCGCGCCCTCGCCGGCCTGGCGAATACGCTGCTGGCTGAGGTCCAGCACCAGGCGGCAGCGCTTGACCGCGCTGCCATCAGCCAGGATGCGCAGTCCTGCTTCGCCGGCGATATGTTCAAAGCCCGAAGACGGTTCAAACAGCGCGTCGCCTTCCTGCATGAGATACTCACCGAGCACCTGCTCACCGTCGAGTACACGCACCGCACGAATCAGCAACTGCCCACGTGCAGGCGTCTGATCGGCGCTCGACAACTCCAGCACGCACAAGCCTGCCTGGCGGGTGGCCAAGGCCTTGGTACGCAGGCGGGCCTCTTCCTGCAGGCGTACCGAATGTTCATAGGCGCGGATCACGTCATCGCTACGGCCATCCAGCAACACGGTGCCGCGGTCCATCCAGATCATGCGGCTGCACAGCTTCGAAGCCGAATACACATCATGGGAAACCAGCAACACGGTGGTGCCGCTCTCCTCTGTCATCTCGCGGATGCGTTCGAAGCTCTTGTTGGCGAAATAGGCATCGCCCACACCAAGAATCTCATCGAGTACCAGCAGTTCAGGGGAAATGGCAGTCGAGGTGGCGAACATCAGTCGCGCCATCATGCCGCTCGAATAGGTTTTCACCGGCTGATCGATGTATTCCTCGAGTTCGGAGAAGGCAATGATTTCCTCGACCTTGCGATTGGCCTTCTCGCCCGTTACCGCCAGGTGCGCCAGATAGGCCAGGGCATTCTCGCGGCCAGTGAAATCGGGATGGAAGCCGGTGCCGATCTGCAACAGCGCATGAGCACCCTGGCTGACCTCGAAGCGGCCCTCGGTGGGTTGCGTCACCCCGGTAATCAGCCGCAGAAGCGTGCTCTTGCCCGCGCCGTTGCGCCCAATGAACGCCACTTTCTCACCCTTGCGGATGGTGAGGTTGACATCGCGGATGGCCCAGTGCTCCTGGTAGGCGTCGGCACGGCGCAGCAGCCCCATCATGTCGAGGAAGCGGTAGTGAGGCTTTGCGTAAAGCTTGTACAGTTTGGACAGGCCTTCGGCGTGGATGATTACATCACTCATAGTCCACCAGCATGTTCTTGAAACGTCTGAAGAAGGCACAGCCCAGGGCGAATGTCACCACGCAGATCAGGGCATACCAGCCCAAGGCCTCCATATCCACCGGGTGGTTGGCCAGCAGCACAGTGCGGAAAGCCTCAGTCATGTAATAAACCGGGTTGAGGTAAATCATCGCCTTGAATCCACCCGGCACCATTTCCGGAGTAAAGCCGATGGGCGAGATGAACATCAGCAACAGCAGGGTCAGGTTGACGAAATTGGCTACGTCGGGCAGCGCCACCACCACGGCCGAGAGCACGAAAACGCAACCCAGCAGAAACAGGACCTGCAGGGCAATCACCGCTGGCAGCAGGAGGAAGCGCCAGTTCATGTTCTCGTCACCCAGCACCAGCAAGGCGACGATCAGGATGCTGACTACCTGACCAGCCAGCGCCACCAGCACCGTGCGCACCGGGATCAGGTCGACCGGCAGCATCACGTTCTTTACCAAGTGCATGTTCTGGCGCAGGGAAACCGCGCCGCTGTTGAGTGCCTCACTCATGCCGATGTACGGTACCAGACCGGCGAACACATACAGCGTGTAGTCGAACTCGCTGAACCCCGGGAAGCGCATCTTGAACACCACCAGATAAACAAACAGGTAGATGCTCAGCAACAACATGGGGTTGATCAACAGCCAGGCCTTTCCGAAAGCCGAGCCGGAATAGCGCTTGGCCAGCTCCACGCGAGTGACGGCGGCCAGAACCTCGCGGTAGGCCCACATCATCGACAACACGCGACTTGCCGAGCGTCCGATACGCAGAATCATCGTTTGAACCCCCGGAACAGGAGTTCCACCAGGGGCTTTCTCACAGCGTCCGCCAGCGTTGCGACAACGCGCTGCAGAGGGCCACGGCCCGGTAGCCGGTTGGTCATGACAAAGCTGGCGATGCTGGCGTCAGCCAGTGTCCGATCGAAGAACGGTCCCTGGTAACCGTAGGCCATCGGGCAACGCTGGCAGGGCGGCAAGGGTGTATCCGAGTTCACCGTACGGCGGAACTCGCGCATTTTTTCGCCGTTCCAGATCGACTGGAAATCCTGCTCGAAGATATTGCCCAGGGCGTAATGTTCCTGACTCGGCCCGGTAGTGATGCAGCACACGTCCATGCGTCCATCAACGGTGAAATTGTTGATATCGGTCCATGGCTTCTGGCAATAGAAACGCACCTTTTCCGGAACCTGCTTGACCTTGATCAGCTTGGCCTTGCCCGGTGTCGCCGTGGTCGGCGAGGAGGCGGCGGGTACATCGCCAGCGACGGCCTCCATCTCGATCAACTCGCCTTCACGCTCGCGATCAGGGGCCTGCTCCAAGGCATCGCCCCAATCGATACGTGCGCTCAGACTTTCGTCCCCACGTGCAAAGAGCACCACCTGCAAACGATGGTTTTCTGCCGTGTCGATGAGAAGATCCTGGGCATGGCTACCGGGGCCGAAGGCAAACTGATGCGTCCACTTCTGGAAGTCTTCGCTGAGAACACCGATGACCAGCTTGCCGCTCGTGACCTCGACCCTCACCGGAAACGACAGGTGATCGCCAGGGGCGCAAGGGTTGGAATAGGACTTGATCAAGTAGCGGCCATTGAGGTTCGGCACCGCCTCGATGTTCAACGCATGGCCTTCCCAGCGGGCGCGTACGCCGGGGCTATCGATCTGCCAACGACGCGGGAATGGCAACTTGAACGCCTTGCGGATACCGGCACCGGGACGCATGACGCGAATGAAGTCGATGTCGGCGACAAAAGCCCCAGCCGCTGCGAAGACCAGGGAGACCTGAAGTTCCTCGCCGGTCTCGAAAGCCAGCTCCACGGCCTGCTCCCCCGCGCCTGGCTGGATCACCCGACTGGCCAGGACCCGACCCGATTCCGCCAGAACCGAGAGCTGCAATGGCGCATCCTGCAGCGTGACATTAGCCTTGAACAGCAATTGCTTGCCCGGCTCAACCGGTGTCGACGCGCTGCGCCAGGTGTATTCGCCCGCGCTGCCCTGCGGGCTACGCACCAGCGCGCGGTTGAGATTCCACGACACGCTCATGTCTGCACTGGAGACATGCCAGTCATCACGACGCGGGGCCAGCAGACGGCCTTCGAAGCCGGGCGGCATGATCACCCGATCGACCGGATCAGGACGCACGGAGCGGAAGGTGGTCGGATCAATGCGGATATCACAGTCGTTGATGGTGTAGGGAATCCGCCGCCGCGGCACGTCCCCCAGGTACTCCCGAACGGCATCCAGAGCATCGTTGACCTGCGACTCGTACGGCACGATATCGCGCAGGTCCTCCACAGCGCCAAGATCCGCACCCAATTCGGACAGTGGGCGGATCATGATGACGTTGACGCGCAGGTCGTATTCGGCGAACTGCAAGAACTGCTGAAGCTCGTGGACGTTGGTGGCATGCACCACGAACGACACGAACACGCTGGGCGAGTCGCTCCAGGCGCGCTGGTCGACGATAGCCCGGATGCTGTTGGTAACCCGGTCGAACTCCTTGATTTTCATCACTTCACGATGGGTCGCCGCCGTAGCGGCGTTGAGCGAGAAGGTGATCGACTGCAGACTCAACAGGTGAGGAATCTGCTCCGGCTCGATCAATGCACCATTGGTGATCAGGTAGGACGAGGCCCCCTTCTTCTGCAGCGTGACCAGCAGCGAGTTGAACTCGCGGTACAGGGTCGGCTCACCGTTACCTTCCACGCCATACATATACGCGGTGTTGAGGGTTGGCGCGATAAAGCGCTGGACCTTGTCGAACGGCAACTGCTTCTTGATGATGCCGGTGCGCTTGATGGTCACCGAGCAGAATTCGCAGAGTGCGTTGCATTGCCCGGTGGGGCACAGCGCCAGATACATCGGCAGGCTCAGGCTCTCTTCGCGGTTCAGGCGCATTTCCATGCCGGCGACAAAGGCGTTGAACAGTCGCGAACTCTTGCAACGGCGATGAATGTAACGCTTGAGCGGGCCCCAGCTCGGCAGGTAGGTGTCGACGTCGAGGATGCTGTCATCGGCCACATAAGGCGCCGCGAGAATTTCCAGCGCTTCGAGCCGGAAGGTGCTGCCGCGCGGATAGGTGCCGTAGTAGTTGATCATCGCCAGACGATAATCACCGCTGGCCTCGGGCGCGTAGGAAAACGCCAGGCGCTGTTTGCCGGTCTGCTCCATCGCCCGATGGCGCAACCAATGATTCGAGTTGCCAGCACTGCCCTGATGCTCATCCTTGATCAGGACCAGGGCCAGTGGGGCGGCGTGATCAACCTCGACCTGCAACTCGAAGGTGTAAAGCTGGCCCTTTTGCAACTGCAGCGCGGAGGACAGCAACTGGGTATTGAGCGGACCTTCGTCGCACACCCAACAGCCCTCGCCCCGCGTTTCATCAGGTTTGGCACACAGGGCTTGCCAGACAACGCCTGGGGCGATCTCCGGCTCGATAAACCCCGTGCGCTTCTTGCGCCCGGTTTCGCGACCGACGTTTCCGCTCACTTCGACGACAGGAATAATGTTCATGCATAAAGTCCTTCAGGTTCGGCATTCCATAGCGCGTTGGCACTTTCGCGAGCCTGTACATAGGAGGGGCCATTCAATGCGGCACCGACAAATAGGGCGTTGGAGACACTGGACGACTGCGTCACGATCGCCACAGTGCGCACGCGCACGCCATAACCGCTGGAATACCAGGCATCCTCGATACTCCATTGCAGCGCAGCGGGCGCCTCGAACACGGCGCTGCCACCAGCGTATTGCAGCACCGCGCGGTTGGCCTCCACCGTCACCTGCACACTGGGGTGAACCAGGAAATGCCAACGCAACGGTTGGCCTTGGCCGTTACCCAGGCGATCCTCCACGATCAGCGCACCGTTGCCGGCCAGGCAGACGCGCCGCTCGTGCAGCAGCTCCGGGGCCAGACGTTGGTAAGACGAATGACGGCCGATGATACCGATGCTTCCGTGGCCATGCCGCGCTACATCCCACTCGGGTTGCCCTTGCTGGACCAAGCGAAACAGTGCCTTGGGGTCCATGCCGTGCTGTTCCTCGCCCGCCACCTGGACCGTGTTGTGGTGGGCGGTGGAGCGGAACCAGTTCCGCGCGTCCGGGTCCTGGGTGTAGGTGTAGCTGCCCGCATCGACGAACAGCGGCTGCTCGCCAATAGCCCATTCGATGGCGAGCTGGTCGTTGTGTTTGTGGTTGCCGATACCGAACGTTCCGCACACCGAGTTGCTCATCGCCACGTAGTGGCCGGCCTGGCGCAATACGGCGACACCGGCTTGCTTGAACAACATCACCGGTGTGGTAGGCGGCAATTGGGTAGCGACCGGAAGCGGGTCCCAGGGATCACGCCAGAACAGTGCCTCTGCCTGCCCGGCAGCGTCCAGAGGTTGCTCCGAGACCTGACAGCCCAGTACGCTCGAACCGGCGGCCAGCAGGTGATCCATGTGCTCCTGCTCGGCCTCCCAGCGGTCATAGGCCGAAAAAATATGCGCCCGGCCGTTGTCAGCATCGCCAATCTGCGGGAGACGGCCGCTCTCTTGGCGCAAGGCGCTGACAAAATGCAAGGCCTTGAGCAAGCGCTCGCGGTACTCCGGGGAGAACGGCTGCTTGTGATGCTGCGCCAAGGCGTAGGCAGACAGGAACATCTCGGTGACCAGGCGATGATACGGGACGCTCGACTCGAAGCCGCCGCCATCCTCCAGCAGTTGCAGGCGCACCTGCTGCTCCAGCCCGGCTTCGGCGATGCCGCGCCAGACGCAACCGGCATCCAGCCCCGGGAAGTTCATCGCCAGCCAGTACAAACCGAACAGGTTCGCCAACCCATGGTTGGAGACGATGATGCGTCCCTCCAGGGTGCCGAACTCCAGGTTCGCGGTGATATGCCGCCCATGCTGCACCAGGCTCTTGAGGAAATGCCGCCACCAGCGTCGGTTCAGCTCGCCCGAACCCTGGAAAAACGCCAGGCCGGCCTGCCAACTGACCAGACGCAGCGCGACATCCATCGGGCAGGCCCAATGTACGCCAAGCCCCGGTCGGGTACGGGTGATGAAGTCGGCGATGGTACGGGCATAGCAGCGTGCATATTTTTCGTCACCGGTCAGCCAGTAAGCCTGCCCCAGTGTCGGGAAATGCTGGCAGCGCGTCAGTTCCCACGGGCCTTTGACATCAGCCTTGCCACGGCGCATTGCGAACGGCGACCAGCGCCACTGGCTGAACACCGAGGCATAACGTTCACCGGAAATCGGGTCACGGTTCCAGTCGATACGATACCCGGCGCCACGCTTGCCACGGCGCATATCCACCGGGCCGCTGCCGAGCAGGTCGAACTCGCCACGCACCAGCCGGTCGGCCTGGGCAATGATACGTTCGACCTCACCGGGTATCGCCCTGAGCTGCTGCACCACCGAATCGCGGTCGGATGGCAAAAAGTTGCGCCGGCCGAAATCGCCGCGACGCTGGCGAATCAGGTAGCTGTAAAAGCCCTGCCAGCCATTGCGCCGCAGGATGGCGGTCATCTCGCCGTCCGCCGGTTGCCGGGCGAACAGGTAACGGCCCCACTCCCAGGTACGCTCCTGAAAGCTTTCAAATCGATGCAACCCGGTCTTCAGGCGTTCACGGTGTGGCGCGGCGAGCGAACTGAGGGCGTACCAGAGCTTGCGACGGGCGAAGCGAAATCCTCTGCTGATCACGATGCCTCCTTTAATGCAGCCGAACGCTGCGCAACGTGTTGCAGAATCTTGTGCACGTGCTGCTTCCAAGTGTAATTGTCGAGCAGCGCCTGGCGCGCATTGGCGCCCAGTGCCGACCACAGGTCCGGACGTGCGGCCAGCCCGGCCACCGCGTTAACGAAATCTTCGATGTCACCCGGTTTGCACAGCACTGCGCGCTGGCCGGCCAACTGCCCGGCGTCGGCCGTTGCCAACTCCTGGGGCTCGAGCGACGGAGCCAGCACCTCGCCGATCTGCTCCAGGCGGCTGGCAACGATAGCACCGCCAAGGGCCATGTACTCGAACAGTTTGGTCGGCGAGCCGAAGAACTTGCTGTCGACCATATGGCGGTTGTGTGGCGAAATGAGGATGTCGCTGCAGGCCAGCAATCTGGCTGCCTCGGTCTGCGCCACGGTGCCCGGCATGTGCACGCGGTCCTGCAACTTGTGACGTTTGACAGCATCGTCGACCAGGTGGCGGAAGTTACCGTCACCGATCAGCAGAAAGCGCAGGTTGGGGTCGCGCTCGCACAGTAGGGGCAACGCCGCAGCCAGCACATCGATACCGTGCCAGCCCCCAAAGGTGCCGATAAAACCGACCACGCAGGTGTCCGCCTGCCAGCCCAGGTCCACACGCATCTCGCGCTTGAGCTGGCTGTCGAGGGGCGCGTAGTGCTCGGGCGAACAGCCGTTGGGGTTGAACAGAATCTTCTCGGGGGCGATCCCCTGCTGGATCAGGCCGTCCTCGATCACTTCGGAAATCGCCACAATGCTGGTGGCCTGGGCAAAGGCGGCCTGCTCTGCCAGAGCGAAGGCGGTTTCCAACTCGTAGCCACGCTCGTCGAAGCTGCGCTTCATGGAGATTTCCGAGCCGTTGTACTCAAGGATGTAGGGAATACCGAGCTCGCGGCTCAGTTGCGCGCCGACGTAGCTGCCCAGAATGGCGCGCTCATAGATATACGCCGGTTTCAGTTCAGCCAGGCGGTCGCGCAACCACTTGTAATAGAAACGCGAGGCCTTTAGCACGTCGATCTCGTTACAGGTCGAGGAAGGCGAATCCATGACCACCTGCTCGATACCCATGGTATCGAGCAAATCGAAACGGTTGGCCATGAAACACACCAGGTTCTCGGTACATTCCGCCAGTTCCTGGGCCACATAGCAGGTGTGCCCGTAGCTGCCGCCAGCGGCAATCTTCACCCAGTAATCGGTGCGCAGGTAGACACCGGTGCCAGGAATCTTGTTGTCGGCGCCGGGCATACCGCTGATGGCCAACGGATAAGGCGAAGCCTCGGCGATATGCCGCTCGATCTCGGCGACGATGGACGACTCCGAATCACCCAGCAGGCGCGCCAGGTCGGCCGGCATCCACTCGATCACCAACTCGCTGACGTTCAGCGACGACGGACCACCCATGGCATTGCTGAAAACCAGGGTCAGGCTCTTGGATGCGACCGGGTCGAACACAAAACGCTCGGTGAAACGCCCCTTGGGCAGCGGGAAGTTGCCCAGCCAAGTGGACTCGTCGGTATTCAGGCATCCAACCGCCATGGCACCGCTGGTCAGTTCTCCGGAAATCGACAGCACCGCCATCTGTCCGGGACGCACGGCTATCAGTTGCGAGCGCAACTGATAGCCCCAGGCGGAGTCGTCACTCTCCAGATGAAATCCTTGCGCTTGGGCGGTGAAGACGCGGGCAGCCACGGCATTCCAGCCGAACTGTTGTACGCGTTCGATACGGGCCACGCGCATGGCATGCCAGGCACCCGCGGCACGACGCCGGAGGGAGCGAGCCACACGAAGCGGGAACTGAAAAATAGGCAAATGGCGCACGATTATGTTCCCTCTTAATACGCGACGTTATGAGTGGTAGGATCGTTGACCATGGCATCCCCCATGTCCGGTTCGACACCGATGATCGAGATCACGCTTTTTTTCAGCAGTTCCCCCCCGATCTTGGAGATCTGATCCAAAGCCGGAGTATCCTGCCTGATATACGTGATCATCTGCGCGTCGGTGGCGCAGTTCGTGCACGCCCTCAGGCTGAACTTTTCCACTTGATAGGAAAACGGCTGGTCAGCGTAGATCAGCAACTCAACCCGCGTACCGCGTGCCACCGTAATGGACAAAGGACCATCAGGCATGCGGAAGTATCTGCTCGGTTGGCTATCGATGGTCAGACGCCCGCTCACGGTCTGAGCCCCTAATTGACGCCCCACCAGCTCCAGCTTGCGCCCCCCCTGCTGGCTCGCTCCAACAACCAGAGCCAGGCCCGAAGGCGTGGTCTCGCCGCTGATTTTCAGATTGCCGCGAGGCAGTGCAAGAGCGGGATGCTGATAAAGCTGCACGGTCAGGCCGCTACCCTCACCGAAGAACTGCCTGGCGGCTGCCAACCCGGTCGGCTGCTGCGCCGCAACTGTGGCCGAATCCGCGCCCGCTGCCTTCTGCCCGTCAAGCGACGCTGCCTGCGCATCGTCAATGCAATCCGCACAAGCCTTCAAGTCGGCCTTCTCGATCTGATAGGCATACGGCACATCGGCATAGATCAGCAGTTCAACACGTGCGCCAGGCGCCACCGTGATGGACAAGGGGCCATCAGGCATGCGGAAGTACGTACTCGGTTGACTGTCGATGGTCAGGCGCCCACTCACGGCCTGCCCACCTACCTGCCGTCCCTCGAGCTCCAGCTTGCGACTCCCCTGCTGGCTGGCTTCAACCACCAAACTCAATCCCGCTGGTTTACCGTCACCGCTGACCTGCAGACTGCCGCGATGCAGCACCAGATCAGGCGTCTGGTAAGTCTGCGCGACCAGACCACTGTCGTCGTCAAAGAAATGCTTGAGCGCGGACGGCCCGCGCGTATCGAGCAGCGTCGAACGCGACACCGCGAAAACCGTCAGGCTGATCGCCAGCAGGATGGTGAGGCCAAACAAGTGCGGACGCCAGCGCCGTAGATCGACAGCTGACAAACGCGGCAACTGCGGGCGAAACCGAACCTGCCCCAAGTGCGGGCGCAGCCTGAGCGCCGGAGCCTCGACCAGGGTCCAGGACAACGCAGCCAGTACAAAGGCCACCGCCAGCGATGTCCACGCCAACCAGGGCTGGCCGGTCATTCCGGCGCTGTAGAGAGCCAGCGGCAATGGCATATGGAACAGATAAAGCCCGTAAGAAAGATCATGACCGCGCATCCAGCCCGAAAGCTGCGGCCAGGAGTGGGCAAACGCCAGCACCACACCTGCCAGTAGCAGAGCCCGCAGGGCGACCTCCAGATTGGGAACGCGGTAGTCCACGAGAATGATGCCGGTTTTCGCAAAATAAAGGCCAGTGATAACCATCCATGCAAGCAGCCACCAGGCCGCCCGACCGACAAAAAACACCTTCAGACGTTCCCAGTAGGTGGCAGCCGTTGCCCCGACGAGGAACAGCCAGAAGTATGGAAGCGGACTGGAGTGGATCATGCCGGTGAAGCTGCTGCTCGGGTCGCTGCGCAACAAGGGGCCGACGTGCATGGCATAAGCCAGCGACGCACTGAAACACAGGAAGATCAGCCAGGGTGTCAACTTCCAGCGCGCCAGGGTTTTGGAAAACACCAACGGCACCAGCAGGTAGAACCCCAGCTCGACCGGGATGGTCCACAGCACATCGGCAGGGTAGCCCTGGTACAGGCCGGTCCAGGTAAAGGGTCCCCAGTTGGTGACTACATTGGCATAGAAGTTGGAACCGATGAACATCGCCGACAACAGCCACTTCCAGAACATCGGCTCCACAAGCATGGACAGGGCAAATCCGCCGGTGCAGGCCATCACCACGATCACCAACAGATACTGCAGCCAAAGCGCTGGATAAATGCGCAGGGCGCGACTGCCGAAGTAGTTCAGCAGTCCGCGCTGACGGCTTGTGTAGGAGCGGGTGATCAGAAAGCCGCTGACCACGAAGAACACCGGCACCCCTGGAAAACAGAGGAGCAGCAGGCGGATCTCATACGGCACCGGTACCTTCAACCAGCCAACGAAGATGTGCAGGAACGCGACCTGAAAGGCCGCGAGCAAGCGGATCAGGTCGAAGTTATTGCGATGTTCATCGGCCACCATGCCAGTCAGTCGCCCACCTGAACGGCCGCGACGCCAGTGAGCAGCTCTTCGACACGCAGAGCCACCGCCGTGGTCTCGATGATTTCGTCGAAGGGAATCGGTGCCGGCCCGCCAGTCGCCAACGCCTCGGCCAGCAGCTTCATCTGGGTGCCCTGCCCTTTGTCAGCCTCGCTGGCCGACCAGAGCACCTCGCCGGTGCTGGACTTGATCAGTTGCTTGAAGTCGTCGACAACATAGGCTTCGCCGTCGCAGAACACTTCGATGCGCTCCTTCGGCAGCCCCTGTTTTGGGCCAAGCGCGGTATAGAACAGGTTGCCGATACTGCCGTCGGCATACCCGACGGTGGCGCTGAAGTTGTCTGTCGCCAGGTAAGGCCGGCCACCGGGGTTGATCCCGGTAGCGCTGACCGTGGTGACCACTGCGCCCGCCAGGCAACGGAACACATCGTACATATGGCAGGCTTCACCGATGTTACGACCGCCGCCCTGCTCGGTCTGGATCCAGTGATCCAGCGGAATGTAGCCGCCGTTCAGGCGGTAGTTGATCGCCAGCGGCGCGGTGCGCCCGGCCAGCACCTCGCGCAGAGCCTGGATGGCCGGCGAGAAACGACGATTGAAGCCCACCATCAGCAACGGCGGGTTTTCCAGCGCGTCGTGGCACTCGGTCAGCGCGTCGAGCTCGTCCCAGGTGATCGCCACCGGTTTTTCGACGAACACATGTTTGCCAGCATTCAATCCGGCAATGGCCTGGGATGCGTGCTCGCAATGGCGGGTAGCGATCACCAGCATGTGCACATCGGGATCGTCGATAGCGGCATCGAGGTTGGAAGCGAATACGCCCAGGCGGCGCTCACGTACGAAGTTGCCGCCACGTACCGCATCACGGCTGACCACGCCACGCAGGAAGATGTTGTCCATACGGTCGAGCATCGGCACCAACATCGACTGACCATAGGCGCCAGCACCGACCAGCAGGTAGTTGATCTTGCCACTCTGCGGGCTGCGCGCACCGCGCAGCTGGATCCGCTCGGCTTCGGCTGGCTCGACCACCGCGCTATCGGCACGGGTGTAATCGAGCAACACGCCAATCGGCGGCTCCTGGCTGTTGGCCAGGGTCTTGTACAGCGCTGGCGCTTCGTCCACCGGTGCGATGATATCGACCAGCGACTCCACATCCAGGCGCTTGGCCGCGATCAGTTCCATGTAGCTTTGCATGTTGCGGTTGAGCGTCCAGCGTACATAGGAGATCGGGTAATCGTTGCCCTTCTCCTCGTAACTTGTGTCGTAGCGACCCGGCCCGTAGGAGGTGCTCATCAGCAAGTCGATTTCCTTGCGATAGAAATGCGCACGCTGCACGTTGAGGCCCACGTCGCCGACAATGACCACCACGCCACGACGGCGAGTGATTTCCATGGCGGTGTTGATCACGCCATCGGACTTGGTCGCGGCGGTGATGAGGGTACGGTCGCAACCCAGGCCAGCGGTGACGTCCCGAATCAGTCGAGGGAATTGCGCGGCATCCGAAGTACCATGTTCCATGCCCAGTTCACTGGCACGCTGCACCCGCTTGGGGTCGAGGTCGAAACCGATCACCTGGCAACCGGCCGCGCGCAGCAGTTGTACGGTCAACAGGCCGAGCAGGCCAAGGCCAATGACCGCGACCTTTTCCCCCAGATCCGGCTGAGCCCGACGCACACCTTGCATGGCGATGGTGCCAATGGTGGCCGAGGCGGCCCAGCGCATGTCGCAGCCCTCCGGAACTGGACACACCAGGTTACGCGGCACCAGCACATAATCGGCATGGTTGGCACGCCCGGCGCCACCACAGGCCACCCGATCACCGACCTTCAGCCCCTGTACGCCAGCACCCAGCGCCACCACGACGCCGGCAGCCGAGTATCCGAGGTTCCAGCCGGTTTCGTCCATTTCGTTGTGCGGATCGCCTCCCGGATTGGGCGCGACCAGCACCACGTGCAAGCGCTCGAAATCGGCGCGGGTCACCCCACCCTGGGCGTTGGAGATCACCAGTTTCGCCGCCTCTTCGCCCTGCGGGTCGAAGATCAGCCTGTCGTCCAGCACACCCGGTGCCAGGGTGCGGTTGCCCAGCCATTTGCTGCCGCTCTCGTCGAGGATACCGAGGGCCAGCTTGCCACTGTGAATGCTGCCACGCAGCTCCACGGCCACCTGATAACCAGCGGGAATCCGGAAGGCGTCGGTGTGCGCCTGATACTGCCAGTCGGAATCATCGGTCACCAGCGACAGGCGCTGATTGTCGACCACGAACTCGCTGGCCGCATCGCGTTGCCAGGCCACGGCGCCGAGCTCCTGATCCGGCAGGCGCACCTTGGGCGGTTCCGGCATCAGCCGGGCGATCTGATTTTTGGCGATACGCTTGAGGCGAGAGGCGGCCAGGCGCGGATCGGCGATGGCCTTGACCAGGTAGCGGCCTGCACGACTGGTAATCTCACGCGCCTGGTCCAGACCGGTTGACGCCTCGCCCGCAGTGGTCGGACGCAGGCCGGCGACTTCGGTGCCGACACTGATCATCGAATACTGCACGTGAACCAGGACAGCACCAGGCTCAACACCGGGTGCGGGCATCCGTGCGATGCGTACACGATCATTGGCTAACAGAACTTGCCTCATCAACACTTTCCTTCGTCTTGAGCAGTTGCATCGAATTATTCACGACACCGACGGGGTCCGGCCCGCCATGACGGACCGTCATCCAGGTATCAGGACTGCAGTTGTTTTTCTATGATCAACGCCAGTCGCGTGGTCGCGATCTGGCTGCGGATGTTCGTTTCGTCCAGCGCACCGACGCGGATCGCTTCGGCCAGAATCTGGAGTTCTTCCAACTGGCCTTTCTGCGGCGTCGACGCTGCCCAGAGTTTGGCGCTTTCGCCGGCCACGGTGACTACACGATAGTCGTCCAGGCTCAGGACCTTGCCATCGGTATAGATATCCATGCACTCTTTGGGATGGTTGGGTGAGCCCAGCGAGGTATAGAGCAGGGTAGCCACCGAGCCATCACTGTAGCGAATGGTCGCGCTGAAGTTTTCATTGCGGCGAATGCCACCGGCACTGCCGCCAATCGCGGTGGCCTCTACCGTTACCGGCTCGGCATCCGTGAGGAAGGCGAACAGGTCATATATATGGCAGGCCTCGCCGATATTGCGTCCACCACCCTCCGGCCCATGTACCCAGTGCTCCGGTGGCAGATAGCCGGCGTTCATCCGGTAGGAAATCATCAGTGGCGCGACCCGCCCCCGCAGCGCCGCTTTGATACTGGCGATGCCGGGGGCATAGCGCCGATTGAAACCGGTCATCAGCAACGGCATGGACCCGGGCCCGGCCGTGGCATAGAAGGCCTCGACAGCAGCCACTTCGCCCTCCTGCAGGGCCAGGGGCTTTTCCACCAGCACGTGCTTGCCGGCCTCCAGCGCCTCCTTGACCAGCGCCGCATGCAGATGGTGACGGGTGGCAATCAACACCAGGTCCACATCCGGGTCGGCCAGCGCCTCACGGTAATCGGTACCGGCAAAGCTGGCACCGAACTGCGTAGCGGCGGCCTTGGCGCTGCTGCCGGTGCGGCTGACGACCCAGCGGAGTTCATAACGGTCACGTAACTTGATCAGGTTGGGCAGGTGCATACCTTGGGCAAAACCACCGGCACCGATCAGGGCGACCCGCACCTTGCCCTCGCTACCGGCAGGCGCACACAGCATCAGGCTGCGGGTCTGCTCTGGCTGCCCGTCGGCGGGATAACGCAACAGTGCCAGCAGCGGCCGGTCATTACCCTGCGCCAGGCGCACATACAACGCCTCGGCGTCGGCCAGGTCGACCACCTCGGGCAGCAACGCCTGCAGGTTCACCTTGCCTTGCGCCAGCAACTCCAGATAGGCCCCCATATTGCGGTTTTCCGTCCAGCGCACGTAGGCCAGCGGATAATCCTGACCTTCCTCTTCGTAGTTCGCGTCGTAGCGTCCCGGCCCGTAAGAGGTGGAGATAAAGAAATCGAGTTCCTTGCGGTAGAAGTCTTCGCGCTTGATATCCAGACCGACATCGCCCACCAGCACCACACGGCCCTTCTTGCGGCAGGCGCGCATGGCCAGGCTGATCAGCTCGCTGCTGGTCGATGCGGCAGTGATCACCACCGCATCGGCGCCCAGGCCATCGGTCATCCAGGTGATCCGGGCGACCTGGTCGTCCTGAGCAGGATCGATGACCAGGTCCACGCCACACTGCCGGGCAACCTCCAGGCGACGGGGGTCCGGGTCAACACCGATCACGCGACAGCCATTGGCCTTGAACAGTTGCACGGCCAATTGCCCAAGCACACCCAGACCGACCACGACGATGGTTTCGCCCAATGTCGGGGCAGTTCTGCGCACGCCTTGCAGGGCAATCGCGCCCAGGGTCACGGTTGCCGCCTGCAACGTCGGCAACGGCTGAGGCACCAGCACGGCCAGGTTGACCGGAACGTTGATGATTTGCGCATGATTGGCAATGCCGGCACCGGCACAGGCCACCCGATCACCGACCTTGAAGCCGTCGACCTGCTCGCCCACCGCCACCACCAGACCAGAGGCCGAATAGCCTGTCGGCTGGCCGGCCGCCAACGTACCGCGAATGCGCTCGACGGTGCGCGCAAACCCCTGCTCACGAACCATATCAAAGGCCCGCTTGATTTTTTCCGGGCGCTTCAACGCACGCTTGTACAGCGGCTCCGCAGCCTGAACCACACTGGCGGCCTCGGTACCCACGCTGACGCAGGAGTACTCGACACGCACAAGGATGTGCCGACTTCCCACCAAAGGAGCAGGTACCTCTTCCAGACGTGCCGCCCCCTGCTTCAACAGCAATTGCTTCAACGCCAAGCGCCCCGAGTATCAATGACGACCTTACCGTCGAGCAACGTGCGATCGATGGTCATGAACATCTTGTGGTTGACCAGCAGCAACACAACATCAGCGCCGGCGATGGCATCTTCGGCTTGCATGAACTCGACGTTGCGATACTTGCTCAGTGACGGCGGCAGGGTGTCGACATGTGGCTCGACTGCGTAGATCAAGCCATCTATTTCATGGGCCAGATGCGCGGCAATCTCCAACGCCGGGCTCTCGCGCAGGTCATCGATATCGGGTTTGAACGACAGGCCCAGACACGCCACCCTGGGATTTTTCAAGCTTTTGGTCGCGGCCTTGACCTGCTCGATCACCCACCGCGGCTTGCCGTCGTTGACCAGGCGCGCCGTGTGAATCAACTTCGCCAGATCCGGGGTCTGCTCAACGATAAACCATGGGTCTACCGCGATGCAGTGCCCACCCACACCTGGGCCGGGTTGGAGAATATTGACACGCGGATGGCAGTTGGCTAGTTCGATCAATTCCCAGACATCGATGCCCTGACGGTCGCAGATCAGAGACAGCTCATTGGCGAACGCGATGTTGACGTCGCGGAAGGCGTTCTCGGTCAGCTTGACCATTTCGGCGGTGCGCGCGCTGGTGGCCAGGCAGTTGCCTTCGACGAACAGACGATAGAACGCTGCGGCCTGTTCGGCACACTTGGCCGTTATGCCACCGATGATGCGGTCGTTGCTCACCAACTCATGGATGATCCGGCCTGGCAGCACGCGCTCGGGGCAGTAGGCCAGCCGGATATCCGAATTTTCACCGACATCGCCAGGGAAGCTCAGGTCCGGACGAGCGGCGCACAGCCACTGTTCGAGCTTCTCGGTGGTGCCCACCGGCGAGGTGGACTCGAGAATCACCAGGTCGCCTTTCTTAAGCACCGGTGCAATATTACGTGCCGCCGCCTCAATATAGCTGAGGTCGGCCTGATGGTTATCCTTGAACGGCGTAGGCACCGCCACCATGAACACATCGGCGGGTTCCGGTTGCAACGAAGCACGGAAACGCCCTGAAGCCACAGCACCGGAAAGCAGTACATCGAGTTCGGCCTCGACGATATGAGTCTTGCCGGAGTTCAGTGTGGCCACAACCGATGGATTGACATCGATACCCAGCACTTCGCAACCGCGGCTGGCAATAAGGGCGGCAGTCGGCAGGCCGATATAGCCCAGCCCAATCATCGACACACGCTTGTATTGGATCATCCCAGTATTCTCTGCACGATTCTCTGTGCGGCCAGTCCGTCTCCATAAGGATTTCCGGCGCTTGCCATGATTTGGTACTCGGTTTCACTGTCGAGCAGCCGCAGGGTCTGCGTGACGATTTCGCTGATGTCGGTGCCGACCAGTCGCACGGCCCCTGCATCAACGCCCTCGGGGCGCTCGGTGGTGTCGCGCATCAGCAGCACCGGCTTGGCAAGCGACGGCGCTTCCTCCTGGATGCCGCCAGAGTCCGTAAGAATCAGATGACAACGCTTCATCAAATAGACGAATGGCAGGTAATCCAGTGGCGCGATCAGATGCACCCGCGGGCAGCCACCAAGGATGCGGCCGACGGGTTCTTGCACGTTTGGATTGAGGTGGACCGGATAGACGATTTCCACATCATCGCGAGAGGCCAGCTCACGCAGCGCCATGCAGATGTTTTCGAAACCCTGCCCGAAGCTTTCGCGGCGGTGGCCCGTGACCAGAATCAGCTTGCGGCTGGAGTCCAGAAAGCCGAACTGCTGCTCGAATCGTGTGTTCAAAGCATGGTCAGCCTCGAAACGTTGCACAACATCGAGCAAGGCATCAACCACGGTATTGCCGGTCACGCAGATGCTGGTGTCAGCAGTACCTTCGCGCAGAAGGTTGCTGCGCGCCGCTTCGGTGGGTGCGAAGTGATGAGCAGCGATAGTTCCGGTCAAACGCCGGTTGATTTCCTCAGGCCACGGAGAATAGATGTTCCCCGTACGCAGCCCCGCCTCTACGTGTCCCACCGGGATGCGCTTGTAATAAGCGGCCAGGCTGACGGCAAAGGTGGTCGAGGTATCACCGTGCACCAGAACAAGATCAGGCTTCTCGGCCTCAAGCACGGGCTCAATACCCTGCATGATTCGAGTAGTGATATCGGTCAGACTCTGCCCGGGGCGCATGATGTCAAGATCATGGTCGGGCACGATACCGAACACGTCCAACACCTGATCCAGCATTTCCCGTTGCTGGGCGGTGACGCACACACGGCTATCAACAAAGGCCTTTGCCTGAAGCGCCTTGACCACCGGAGCCATCTTGATGGCTTCGGGCCGTGTACCAAAAACACAAAGTATCTTCATTCCCCAGCTTCCTTCTGAAGTCCGAAACAGCAGTTGAATACCCATGCCATATGCAATCTTCTTCTGCAGAGACGACGCAGGAGCGCGCCAAGGCTAACCCCAAGAAATCCGGTGCATCATGAAAGCACCTGTTTCTTTTTCGATCGTAAACTCAGCGGTGAGCAGTTCTCGCTCGTGGTCGATCGTTCCTGCACCGCCACCTCTTTCAGGCTGCCGTTCTTGCGCTAGCCGCACAGGCAGGGACCTGAGTGAACGCAGGACATGGCCCTCAGCCGGTAATAAAATCCATTTCGCCGTGTAACTTCAGAGGTAAAGATATCTACCCACCAGATAGAAGCGACGCAGGGATGATCGGGACGTAAAACCGAAGCCCCGTATCATATCGCTGAAATATTACTATTTCTGGTAGGGTATTTGCCACTTTGAAGTGGTCTACTATCCCGAAACCTTTCTTGGGCAGGTATGATCGCCACACAGAGGGACCCTATCAGTACACAGAGGCGCGCCTCCCCCTCCGCACTCAAGCACGTCCCCACCTGACCCACTTCACATCTCCAACCTTTCACCCGGCGCCAGCAATTTACTCCAGCCCCCGAAAATGAGAAAAACTACCCAGCCTTTTCCCTGGATACGGACCTCCCATGTCTCGCCTGAAGCTGCTCATCAAACTGCCCGTCATACTGATCCTCGCTGCCGCACTGTGGTACATGTGGATCATTCTCAGCGCCAAGCTCGAATGGGGCGGTGGCAGCCCGGACCAAAAGACACTGGGCGCGGTGCAGGACATCCGCCAACGCGCGATGACCCAGTTCTGCACCGGTGTCGTCGCCACACCGCAAGGCACCTGGCTGGTCGGGCGCGTCGAGACCGATGCCAAGGAGCTGCAACCTGCCGCCAACGTGGTGGACCTGGACGCCGTGCTTTATGGCAAACCGGCGCAGAACGAGGATAAGGACGCGGAAGAATCCGGCACCTTCTCCAGCTTCCTCTCCCCGCGTCAGAAGGAAACCACCTTCATCTCGCGCCTGAACGACCAGGGCCGGTTCGAGCTGGTGGCCCATATCACCGACCCCGCCTGCCTGGTGGCCAGTCCGGATGGCAACCGGGTCTTCCTGCTCAGCGGCCTGGACCGCCCCGAGACCGATACGCCCCCCGACGATGGCAAGCCACAGGTGCTGTTTGCCGGAACACAAAGCGCGGTCTTTCGCACCGACGACCAGGGCAAGCACTGGAGCTGGTTGCCCAAGGGCTTTTTCTCCGAGGCCGATCACATTGCCTGGAATATCAAGCCGTACTTCCATGGCCAGAACGAGATCTGGGCCTGGAGTTCGCCGAGTCAGGAATCGATGGGTTATGGCGACATACCCGACGGCATCTCCACCGGAGTGTTCTACTCGGCCGACGGCGGTGCGACCAACACCGAGATTTTTGCCTCCCAGTCGCTGCTGGTGACCCAGGAATATGCCCAGGGCAAGCGACCGGACGTTACCGAGTGGTCAAAGGACGCCAGCGACACCGGAGACCTCCAGACCCATGTCACGCAACTGGACGCACAGCATGCGGTCATCTGGGTGTCGCAACGCTTCTGGGGGCGTAATCCGGGTGAGGGGGACCGCAACCTGTCGGTCAGCGTGACGACCCGCGCCCAGCTCAAGCGGGATGCAGGCCCGTGGCAGGTGGAATCCGTGCAGCGGGAGGACGGGCTGTTCATCGATGCCCTGGTGGATAACGGCAATGGTCGCGTCATGGCTCTGATCGATCAGGGTGATCGGGGTGAGAACAGGGTCGGCGAACTGGACATCGCCAAGCTGGGCTGGAATATCGTTGGCGAACTGCCCAGCGTGTTCGGCCCAATGGGGTTCCATACCCAACTGCGCGAGGGGCATTTCTGGATGGGGCAGAACAGCCTGCTGATCAACACCTCCAGCAATCATCAGCCGCCAAGCTGGCTGCACTGGTGGTCGAAGGCCACGATCTCCGCAGACGGGGTGTTCTATTCCACGGACTGGGGACGCTCCTGGAAACGGCTGGCGATCGACGGCTACCTGGGCATTCTCGGTTTCCAGGGAGCACAGGACCGGGTTTTCTGGGCCAAGGGCAACGGGTACAACAGCCGCGACCTGGGGGTCTACTCGTACGGCCTGCACTGACGCAAGCCCGCCTACCGGCGAGCCTGCGTCGGCATTGACTCAGTGGTGCGCGCCCTGCACCACTCCGCCGTTACCATCCGGCAGTTCGATCTTCACACTCTGCATCATGCCCTGGTCCTCATGGTCGAGGATGTGGCAATGCAGCACGAACTCGCCGATGTAGCGTTCGTAGCGTGTGCGCACATACAACGTATAAACCCCTTCCCCCTTCGGAAATACATCGGGGCTGGAGCGGCTCTTCACGAACAGCGTGTCTTTCCACACGCCCTTCAGCCCCGCGTATTCATTATCCGTATCGGTTTTATCCACAGCCCCCGGCAGACTCAGGTCGGTGCCATCCGGACCGATGATCCTGTCGATCTGGAACGGGTTCACGTGGATATGAAACGGATGGCTGGCCAGGGCCGATTGCAACTTCCATTGCTCCGCCGTACCCAGTTGCAGGTGCCGGTTGACCACACCGGGCTTGAACGGTTCGGCATCCTCCAGGGTGTTGCCCACGGCAAACTTGGTGTTGTTCGGATCGGAGGTGTCGATCAGGAACACCAGTGTCTGGCCTTCGCCCTTGAGCTCGCTGTCGGCGATGTCCGCATGCGGGATGAACTTGTCCAGATGCAGGTCCTTCTTCAGGTCGGCGACCACCGTGTCACGCACCTCGGCTGGCATCTGCCGCTCGGCTGCCGCGACCAGCACCGTGGTCAGGTGCGCCGTGGTGTCCGGGACCTTCTCGCCAGGACCGACATCGACGAAACCCAACACCTGCCGGCCACTGGCAGCCTGGTCGACGTTGCTCGCCTTGCTCGCCGCCTCATCGATCACGCAGTAGCGTCCCGACTCGGGGAAGGTCAGCAGCAAGTCGTTGCGATAGCCCGGCTGCAGGGTCACCAGGTTGCGCGCCCGGGCCTGCTTCATGGTCAGGCCATCGGAGGCGATGACATGGTACTCGACCGGTTTGCCCGTGCATTGCTGGCTGATGAACTGCTCGGCCTTCTCGGCACCCACCCCCAGGTCGCTGATAGCCTTGGCACTGTCCTCCATGCGCCGGAACTGCAGCTTGATGGTGTCGCGAATCCCCGCATGGACCAGCCGCCAACGCTCCACCTGCCCCGGTTTGGCGCTATCGAAGATAGGCTGCACCAGGCCGTTGACGCTGGTGTAGCGACCGGATGGCCCCCAGGTACCGAACTCCATCTGGTCGAATGACTCGACGACGCCGACTTCGCCCTTGTTGCAGGTCCAGTCGATGACCATCACGGCCTTGCCGTCCTTGTCCTTGACGATATTGCCGTCCTTGTCCTTCTTCGGCTGGTAGCGGAAGTTGCCATCCGCTCCCTTGCACGCATACGGGATCTGCTGGAACACCAGCAGCCGCTCGGGAAACGCCTGGCCCTGAGCGTCCTTGAGCAGGGTGTCGATGTCACCGTTGACGTCCTTGCCCGGCAGGCGGTCGCCATGGATGATCAACGCACCGGCCATGCCGCTGGCGACCTGGAGCGCAGTGGAGCCGTGGCGATGCGGGTGGTACCAGAAGGTGCCGGCCGGATGGTCGGCGGGAATGTTGTATTCGTACTGGAACTTGACCCCGGGATTGATCGACAGCAGCACGTTATCGCTGTTGCCCGACGGACTCACCCACAGCCCGTGGGAGTGCAGGTTGGTGCCGTTGAAGCAGTGCGGCTGGTCGGGGTTGGCGGGCGGCTGGGTGCAGCTCGGGTCCGGCTTGAGCTGGTTGTCCAGGGTGATGCGTACCGTGTCGCCGGGGGTGACATCGATGGTCGGTGCAATGAACGGCGCCGCCGGGTCGACATCCGAACCGGTATAGCTGCGCAGCGACACCGGCACGTTCTCGCCGGTCGCCGGGTTGAAGATGTGGTTGTCGGTGTACTGGATCGTCAGGTCCAGACGCCGCTCGCGGCCAGCGTGCCCCTGCGGGGTGACGACGGGCTGGGTCGTTTCGACGGCCTGGGAACTCTTGAGCAGCAACGTGCCCGTCTTCGGCTTGGGCGCTTCCAGTTGCAACGCCGGCGGGTTGTTGAACAGCCGGGAAGGTTCCGCCGCCAGTGCCTGGCTCGCCACCGCGAGGGCGATCAGGCCCAGCGCGCAGCGCACCTTGTCGTGATGCAATCCTGTCATGAGTACTGCTCCTGCAAATCAACCGCTAAGGTCAGGGGGTCGGCACAGGAGTGATGATGAAACGCAGACGTACGAAGTCCGTGTTCAATAGCAGCAATCCGTGCTGGCATAAAGCTAGTCCGTTATCGGGGCAGTGCAATGTTTATTGGGCTTTGACAGCGTTTTGGCCGGCAAAGCCAGTGGCGATCGGCGCGGGGAAACCGGCGAAGGCCTGGCGCAAGGCCTTGGCATACTCGCGACTGCCGAGAATCATGCTGTTGATATGATTGCCGCCCTTGATCAGCAGCAGGTGCTTGGGCTGTGCGGCCGCTTCATACAGCGCCTTGCTGAAGCGCGACGGAACGTAGGGGTCGTCGGTGCCGTGGACGATCAGCAAGGGAATGCCGATCTGGCTGATCTTGTCGATGGAGTCGAATTTCTCGGAGAGAATCCAGCGCACCGGCAACGAGGTCGGGATCGCCGCCCGGGCCGCATCGCCCAGGTCGGTGAAGGTCGACTCGATGATCAGCCCGGCCGCCTTGGGTGATTGTTTGTCGGCGGCCAGGCGCTCGGCCAGGTCCACCGCCACCGCGCCCCCCAGGGAATGGCCGTAGATGTAGCGCTTGCGGGCGTCGGGTTGCAGTTGCACCAGGCGCTTCCAGGCATTGCCGGCGTCCTGGTAGACGCTGCGCTCGGACGGCAGCCCACCGGGGCTGTCACCGAAGCCGCGATAATCGATGGCCAGCACCGAGAAACCCAGTTCACGCAGCTGGGTGATCCGCCCGACCTGCGCCGTCAGGTTCCAGCGGGTGCCGTGCAGGTAGAGGATGGTCGGCGCGTCGACGCGGCTCGATGGCCACCACCAGGCATGCAGGTAGTCACTGCCGGCCAGGCCATCGCTGACCGGGATCCGCATTTCCCGCACCCCACTCGGCAGGCCGCTGAACCAGCCCGCGGTGCCCGGCTGGATATTGAACAACAGTTCGCGCTCCTTGTAGGCCAGCCGGGAACAACCGTAGGGCAGACCAACAGCAAGGAACAGCGCCAGCAATCCCAGGGACAGCCAGCGGCGACGGGCGATAAAGGTTCTGACGGTCATGGCGCCCGGCTCTCAATCCTGGGGAAGCATCAACTCACAAGCCCCACAGATTACCCGCAACCGGCACAAACAAAAACGCCCCGAACCGGTCGGGGCGTCTGTTCAACCTGGGATCAGGTCGCTCCAACGTTGTCGCGTCGATCAGAACACGTTGATCGGGTAGTCGACGAATACACGGACTTCGTTGCCGCCGACGTTGTAGTCGGAGGACTTCTGCGACACGCGCAGGATCGAGCTGCGTACTTTCACGCTCAGGTCCTTGGCCGGGCCGCTCTGGACCACGTACTTGACCTGGTTGAAGATCTCGCGCTCGGTACCACCGGAGCTGGTGGCAGTCGTGATGTTGTCACCACGGACATAGGCCACGTTGTAGGTCAGGCCCGGTACGCCGAAGGCACCGAAGTCCAGACCGTAGCCCAACTGCCAGGAGCGCTCGTCCGGCCCGTTGAAGTCGGACCAGTAGGAGTTGGCCAGGTAGATGGAGTTGCCACCATCCCCCACGCGCCCCTGGCCACGCTGGTAGCCACCGTACGGATAGCCCAGCAGGCTGTCGCCGGTACTGCGCTGGTGCGCGACGGTGAAGGAGTGGGCACCCAGGGCGTAGGTGGCCGCCAGGCTCCAGATCTTGTTGTCGCGACCGTCGGCGTCGTGGTCGGCCGCGTAGTCCTTGTCCAGCTTGGTGCGGTAACCGTTGAAGTCCAGGGTCAGGGACTGGTCCTGGGCAACCGGGAACACGTAGTTCAGGTTCACGTACTGCTTCTTCAGCACGTCTTCGACGTCGGAGGCATACAGGGCCGCCTTGAAGTTGTCGGTGAACTGATAGCTGCCGCCCAGCACGTTGATGCTCTTCAGGCCACCGCTGTCACGGCCTTCATCACTCTTGCGCGATTCGGCGGTGAAACGACCGGCGTTCAGTTCCAGCCCCTTGATCTCCTTGGAGGTGATCAGGGTACCGGTGTAGCTTTCCGGCAGCAGGCGGCCGTTGTCGTAGCTCAGCACAGGCAGGACCGGCATCTGGTCGCCGTAGGTCAGCACGGTGTTGGACAGACGGAATTTCACCGCGGCACCGGCCTTGGCCAGATCGCGCTCAGGCGAGCCCTTGTTGTCCTTGGCGAAGAAGTCGATGCCTTGTGCACCGGTAGTGCCCTTGCCTCCGTCCAGACGCAGGCCGTACAGGCCGAAGGCGTCAACGCCGACACCGACGGTGCCTTGGGTGAAACCGGACTTGAAGGTACCGATGGCCGCCTGGCCCCACTCGGCCTTGTCCTTGTTGCCGTCCTTGTAGTCACGATTGATGTAGGCGTTGCGCAGCAACACGTTCAGGTGGCTGTCTTCGACGAAACCCTTGGCGTCCGATTGATCGCTTGCCATGGCCTGGGTAGCGCTGAGGATGCCCAGTGCGAGCAGACCGATCCGTTTGTTCAACATGTTGTTTTCCTTATAGCTGGATGAAACGCCCTGCAGCTCCCGAGCTGAACCTGTGTATTGGTATTTTCACGCAGAAAAAAAAAGGCCCGCCTGCGGGTGAATGCAGCGGGCCTCTTATTATTTTGGGTATATGGCTTATAGCCACAGGCGTGCCGCGAATCCTATCCGCGACACGACTAAAGTGTCAATTTCGTGAATCCTCGCCAATTAGACAAGAATTTTTGGCCAACCTCGAAAAATGGCATATCAGCCAGCGGCACGACGGTTTTGCATGAGCGGCCAGGATGATTCAACTCGCGCAACCGTCCAGCCCGCAAGACGGTGCCGTCCCGCCCTGTACGGATAATCCGGCCGACTCGCGCAGGGACTGAACGAACGCTTCCGGTTTGCCCAGGTAGAGCCCGAGATCGACCAGGCTGAAGCGACCCTCGCGCTCCAGCACCAGGGTCGGGAATCCCTGCCCGCCAACGCGCGACAGCAGTGCCCGGCTATTCTTGAAGTGCTCGGCCGCCACCGCGCCGCCGTTGCGCTCGAATGCCGCCTGGAAAGCCTGCGGCTCCAGGCCCAGCTCGGTCGCCAGCTCCAGCAGCACGTCGGCATCGGCGATGCGTCGTCCCTCCAGGTAATGCGCCGTCTGCAATTTGCCGAGCAACTCAAGTCCGCGTCCGCCCAATGCTTCGGCGGCCAGCACGGCACTCGTCGGCGGGGCGGAATCGAAGACCGCCGAACTGTCGCGCAACAATCCTTCGAAATACGCCTGGCCGAACGGCTGGCCGGTGTACTCGGCAATGCGCCGGTCATGGGGCATGACGTAGTCTCGCAGGTTCGGGCTGACGAACTGCCGGTTGTTCCCGGCCATCATGCCACCGCCGTGCAGGGTCACCGGCAGCACCTGGCTGGCGGCCTGCACCAGGGGCTTGGCGCCGTAGCACCAGCCACAAAGAGGGTCATAAATATAGTGAAGCGTCGCGGGAGCGGTCATGGCGGTCTCCAGGAAAGTCGTCAATTGGCAATGTCGACAGGTTAGCGCCGGGTAGCTGTTCGAAAAACGCCGGTATGGCGGCTGGTTTGTTGCAGGAATCGGTCATATCCCGCCTAAGCAACAGATCAGACATATTTAGATACAAACAAGGCCTTCGCGTTATTGGTAATTATTACCAATTAGAAATAATACTCGATACCATTCGCGCGCTTTCCACCCCCTCAACACCCTCACGGATACATCCCCGTCATGCCTGCCCCTTATCGCCTGGCGCCCGTCACTTTCGGGCTTTGCGTTCTGCTGTCCGCCGGATTCACCCAAGCCACGACCACCCTGCCGGAACTGTCGATCAGCGCCGAGTCCGATCCGGACGATCCACGCGTCAAGGAGGTCAGCACCGCAACCCGCACCGCCACGCCGGCGCGCTACGTTCCTCAGGCCATCGACTCGCTGAAGACCGCCAATGTGCTCGACTACGGTACCAACGACCTGGGCAAGGCACTGAGCGGCATTCCCAACGTCAGCAGCGGCGCGGACACCCGTTTCGACAGCCTGCGAATCCGCGGTTTCGATGCCAGCAACGACTTCTACCTGGACGGTGTCCGCGACGACAGCCAGTACATTCGCGACCTGCACAATATCGAACGCATCGAGGTACTCAAGGGCCCCGCCGCAGTCCTCTACGGTCGTGGCAGCCAGGGCGGGATCGTCAATCGGGTCAGCAAGCTGCCGCAGTTCGGACGCCGCTCCACGGTCGAGGTGCAGGGTGGCAGCGATGACCTGCGCAGCCTCTACACCGACCTCAGCGTCGATCCCACGCAGGACCTCAGCCTGCGCCTGAACCTGGGCAACCAGGACAACAACAGCTTCCGCGACGGCGTCAGCGGTAACCGCCAGTTGTTCGCACCGTCGATGAGCTGGCAACTGACGCCGGACCTGAACTGGCTGGTGCAGTACGAATACAGCCGCTACAACCGTACGCCGGATCGCGGTATCCCGGGGATCAACGGTCGCCCGGCCGATGTCGGTCGCGATACCAGCTACGGCGACCCACGCGACTACATCGACGACAAGGCGCAGTCGCTGCGCTCGAAGCTCACCTATGCACTGAACGACAACTGGCAACTGCGCCACACCCTCGGGATATTCAAGCTCGACAGCGACTTCGACAACACCTACCTGACCGGCTACAACGCCACGACCCGCCAGGTCGCGCGCCAGCGCTGGCAACAGGACCTCAACACCCGCAACCTCTTCAGCAACCTGGAAGCCGAGGGCAGCGTCGACACCTTCGGCTTCGAGCATCGCCTGTTGACCGGCCTGGAGTTGGGCAGCCAGCGCCGAGATCCGAAGCTCTACACTTCGCTCGCCGCCAACCGTGGTGGCCAGGCAGTGCCCGCACTTGACCTGTTCAAGCCAAACCACAATCTCAGCCACACCGGCACCATGATGGTATCCAGCGACAACCACACCGAGGTGGAAAGCCGTGCGCTCTACGTGCAGGACCAACTGCGCCTGAACGATCAATGGCAACTGCTCGCCGGGCTGCGCCATGACCGTTTCGAGGTCGAGACCACCAACAACCTGACCCGCATCAAGGACAGCCGCGACAGTCACAGCACCAGCCCCCGACTGGGGGTGGTCTGGACGCCGCTGCAGGATCATTCGTTCTACGCATCCTGGAGCAAGAGCTTCTCGCCAGTGGGCGGCGGCCTGATCGGTATCACCCCGAATGCCGCCGGCAACGGCAACGACCTGAGCCCCGAATTGACCCGGCAAAAGGAAGTCGGCGTAAAAAGCGACTGGCTCGGCGAGAACCTGAGCACCACCCTGGCCGTGTATGAGCTGGAGCTCTACAACCGCCGTACCAGCGACCCGCAGAACCCGGGGTTCACCCTGCTCAGCGGCCTGCAGCGCTCACGTGGCGTCGAATTGACCGGCACCGGCCGGATCACCGGCAACTGGTACCTGCGCGGCGGCATCGGTCTGCAGGACGCCACCATCGTCAAGGACAACAACGGCTTCGAGGGCAAGCGCGTCGGTAACGTCGCCAAGCGCAACGGCAGCCTGTTCCTGACCTGGAAGCCGGAAATGGGCTGGTACGCCGAAACCGGCCTGACGCTGGTCGGCGACCGTTACGCCGACAACGCCAACACCGTGCTCCTGCCAGGCTACGGAACCTGGGATGCCCTGGCCGGGTTCCGTACCCGCGACTGGGACCTGCGCGCCGCGTTGAGCAACATCAGCGACCGCACCTACTACACCTCGGCCACCAGTGCCTTCCAGATCCAGCCGGGAGCCCCGCGCAACCTGGTCGTTACCGGTACCTACAGTTTCTGACGCGCATAAAAAACGCCGCTGTCCGGATCGCTCCGGGCAGCGGCGTTTTCGTATAAATCCATTTAACCCTGCAAAACCCCCAGCAATGCCTCCAGTTCAGCTTCGCTGAACAGGCCCGCGGGGTAGCGGTCGATAATCATTCGACGAGGATCCTGAGCACGGGTTGCACGCGTTCCATTGCTTTTCAACCACTGAGCCAGAATTTGAAGCGACTCGCTCGTCACCGACAGGGGATGCGAAACTCGCTCGCTGGCTACGTCCATCTCGGCGCTCTCCTGATTCATGAGCGGCTAAGTTACTCAAGGTTTATGACAAAACGTCGCAGTCCGAAGACGCTTCGTCTGTACCCCAGGCAGATACAAGAGCTATGCCAAAATGCCACTTCCGCGTGCCAGCATCCATAAAAAAACCCGCGCCCCATAAGGGCCGCGGGTTTGATGAAGAAAAATTTACAATGATGCAAAAGTGCCAGTATTTGTCGTGGTGACGCCAGATGTTACAGCCTCACTCATCCATGGTGCGGCGCAGGTTGTTGTTGGGTAAGACAATGGATATTGCCCCCCCCCAGTAACAACTCACGGCCCGGCACCATCACCACCTCGTGCTGTGGGAACAGCTTCTGCAGGATCTCCCGGGCAATGGCATCCTTCGGATCGTCGAAGCTCGGCGCGATGATCCCGCCGTTGACGATCAGGAAGTTCACATAGGAACCGGCCAGACGTACCGACGGGTTGCGCTCCTGGCTGCCGGCCACCGCATCGACGCCGGCGCATTCTTCCTCGGTGGCGTACAGCGGGCCCGGAATCGGCATCTTGTGCACCACGAAGGCGCGGCCCTTGGCATCACGGGTGCTTTCCAGCACCTGCATCGCCGCCTGGCAACGCGGGTAGTTCGGATCCTGCGGATCGTCGGTCCAGGCCAGCAGCACTTCGCCAGGACGCACATAGCAGCAGAAGTTATCCACATGACCGTCGGTTTCGTCGTTGAACAGACCGTCCGGCAACCAGATCACCTTCTCCACCGACAGGTGCTCGCCAAGGACTTTCTCGATCTCCTCGCGGCTCAGGTGCGGGTTGCGGTTACGATTGAGCAGGCATTCCTCCGTGGTGATCACCGTGCCCTCGCCATCGACATGGATCGAACCGCCTTCAAGCACGAAGCCTTCGGTGCGGTATTCCTGGCAGCGTTCGATCTCGAGGATCTTGCCACCCACCTGCTCGTCACGGTTCCACGGGAAGTACAGGCCGCCGTCGAAGCCGCCCCAGGCATTGAAGCCCCAGTGCACGCCACGAACCTCGCCCTGGTCGTTAATGACGAAGGTCGGCCCGCTGTCGCGAACCCAGGCATCGTCGCTGGACATTTCCACCACGCGGATGCTCGGCACGTCCAGGCGCGCCCGGGCGTTTTCGTACTGGCCGGCGGAGACCGCGACTGTCACCGGTTGAAAGCGGGCGATCGCCTTGGCCACTGCGGCATGGGCCGCCTGCGCCGGCTTGCCGCCCAGGCGCCAGTTGTCCGGGCGCTCGGGCCAGATCATCCAGACCTGGGTCTGGGGGGCCCATTCGGCAGGCATGTGGAAGCCATCGGCGCGAGGGGTGCTGTGCAGGATACTCATGGGGATCAGGACTCCGGGGAACCGTCGAAAGTTTCAGGGCATGTGGCACCCACTTTATAGCCGATAAAAATCGGCTTTTAAAGCTAAAGAAGTATTTACAACCTTTCAGAAAGCAAATTTTATCGATAACAATCGACTTAAAGAACAAAGTCTGCCTGGGGAAAGCGGCCCTCAAAGCCGCTCGTCCAGTACCTCCGACAGCCTGTCGACGAAACAGTCCACAATACGTGACGGACCGACGAGGCGAGCAACATGCAACGACTCCCTGAAGTTTTATCGGATGTCTCTGTCGCCATCGGCGCCGTCAATACGCAAGCACGAAGTAAAGTAGGAAGAGTCGACACCGATACAGGAGCAATCGCACTTGCACCGCTGCGTCCCTACCCACAAGCTATGCTGCATCCATCGAATGTCCGTCTAAGGAAAAGGCACACCGACATGCGTATTCTAGTCACCGGCGGCGCCGGCTTTATCGGTTCCGCCCTGATTCGGCACCTGATCCGCAACACCGAGCACGAAGTGCTCAACCTCGACAAGCTGACCTACGCCGGTAACCTCGAGTCGCTGACCAGCATCGCGACCGACACCCGCTACGAGTTCGTCCAGGCCGATATCGTCGATCAGGCCACGGTCAGCGCGGTGCTGGGCCGCTTCCAGCCCCACGCGATCATGCACCTGGCCGCCGAATCCCATGTCGACCGCTCCATCGACGGCCCGTCGGACTTCATCCAGACCAATATCGTCGGCACCTACAGCCTGCTGGAAGCCGCCCGCGACTACTGGTCGAAACTGGCCACGCCGGAAAAAAGCGCCTTTCGCTTCCACCACATCTCCACCGACGAAGTGTACGGCGACCTGCATGGCGTCGATGACCTGTTCACCGAAACCACCCCGTACGCCCCCAGCTCGCCGTACTCGGCAAGCAAGGCCGCGTCCGACCACCTGGTTCGCGCCTGGCACCGTACCTATGGCCTGCCGGTGCTGCTGACCAACTGCTCGAACAACTACGGGCCGTTCCACTTCCCGGAAAAGCTCATTCCGCTGGTGATCCTCAATGCCCTGGCCGGCAAGCCGCTGCCGGTGTATGGCGACGGCCGGCAGGTCCGCGACTGGCTGTTCGTCGAGGACCACGCCCGCGCCCTGGTCAAGGTGGTGACCGATGGCGTGGTCGGCGAGACCTACAATATCGGTGGCCATAACGAGCAGAAGAACATCGATGTGGTCCGTGGTATCTGCGCCCTGCTGGAAGAACTGGCGCCCACCCGCCCCGCTGGCGTGGCGCGGTTCGCCGACCTGATCACCTTCGTCAAGGACCGCCCGGGCCACGACCTGCGCTACGCCATCGACGCCGGCAAGATCGAACGCGAACTGGGCTGGACCCCGGAAGAAACCTTCGAAAGCGGTCTGCGCAAGACCGTGCAGTGGTATCTGCAGAACCTGGAATGGTGCCGCCGGGTACAGGACGGCAGCTACCAGGGCGAACGCCTGGGTTCCCTCGACCACAAGGAATTGTTGGCATGATGAAAGGCATCGTACTGGCCGGTGGCTCCGGCACCCGCCTGCACCCGATCACCCTCGGGGTGTCCAAGCAACTACTGCCGATCTACGACAAGCCGATGATCTACTACCCGATTTCGGTGCTGATGCTGGCCGGCATTCGCGAAATCCTGATCATTTCCACCCCGCAGGACCTGCCGCAGTACCGCAACCTGCTGGGCGATGGCAACCAGTTCGGCGTGCACTTCAGCTATGCCGAGCAGCCGTCCCCGGACGGCCTGGCCCAGGCGTTCCTGATCGGAGAGGAATTCATCGGCCAGGATCCGGTATGCCTGATCCTGGGCGACAACATCTTCCACGGCCAGTCCTTCAGCACCCAACTGCAAAGAGCCTCCCGCCAACCAAAGGGTGCAACGGTCTTCGGCTACCGGGTCAAGGACCCGGAGCGTTTCGGCGTGATCGACTTCGACGAGGAGGGCCGGGCACTGTCCATCGAAGAGAAACCGGCCAAGCCAAAATCCAGCTACGCGGTCACCGGCCTGTATTTCTATGACAACGATGTGATCGAGATCGCCAAGGCGGTCAAGCCGTCAGCACGTGGAGAACTGGAAATCACCGATGTCAACAATACCTACCTGAAACGTGGAGACTTGCAAGTAGAGCGCTTCGGACGTGGCTTTGCGTGGTTAGACACCGGCACCCACGACAGTCTGCTGGAAGCCTCGCAATACGTTCAAACCATTGAACACCGCCAAGGTCTCAAAGTTGCGTGCCTGGAAGAAATTGCCTACCAGAATCGCTGGATCGATCGCGAGCACTTGCTCGAACGTGCCAGGTATTTTGGCAAAACCGGATATGGGCAGTATCTCTTTACTCTCGCAGGAGAAACTCCATGAACGTGACGACCTCCGATCTGCAAGGCGTGCTGATTCTCGAACCCAAGGTATACGGTGACGCTCGGGGGTTCTTCTATGAAAGCTTCAATGCTCGTGATTTTGAAAGGGCAACGGGTCTTGCGGTCAATTTCGTGCAGGACAACCACTCCCGCTCGCAACGCGGCGTACTGCGCGGCCTGCACTACCAACTGGAACATACCCAAGGCAAGCTCGTGCGCGTGACCGCTGGCGAAGTACTCGATGTCGCGGTGGATATCCGCCGCAGTTCGCCGAACTTCGGCAAGTGGGCCAGTGTACGCCTCTCGGCCGAGAACAATCGCCAACTGTGGATACCCGAAGGCTTTGCCCACGGTTTCGTGGTCCTCAGCGACTACGCCGAATTCCTCTACAAGACTACCGACTACTACACCCCCAGCGCCGAGCGCACCATCCGCTGGGACGACCCGACCCTGGCCATCGACTGGGAATTCGAAGGGGTTCCGCAGCTCTCGGTCAAGGATCAGAACGGTAAACCCCTGCACGAGGCCGATCTGTTCGAATGAGCACATCTCCCCTGAAAATCCTCATCAGCGGCCAACATGGCCAGGTTTCCCGCGAGTTGCAGAAGCGTCTGGGCGACCTTGGCCAACTGATCGTGCTCGGACGCGACCAGCTCGACCTCGCGCACCCCGAGCAGATCCGCCAGCAGGTCCGCGCCCACCGTCCGGACCTGATCATCAACGCCGCCGCCCATACCGCCGTCGACCAGGCCGAGTCCGAACCGGACCTGGCCTTCGCGATCAACGCCACGGCACCCGGCGTGCTCGCCCAGGAGGCCGCCGACCTCGGCGTCCCGCTGATCCACTACTCCACCGACTACGTGTTCGATGGCAGCAAGGCCGAGCCCTACACCGAGGACGATGAAACCAACCCGCTGAACGTCTACGGGCGCAGCAAGCTGGCCGGCGAGCGGGCCATCGCCACCGCCCAGGGGCAGCACCTGATCCTGCGCACCAGTTGGGTCTACTCCAGCCATGGGCGCAACTTCCTGCTGACCATGCAGCGGCTGCTGCAGGAGAAACCGGAACTGCGCATCGTCGCCGACCAGGTCGGGGCACCGACCTGGGCCGGGACCATCGCCACCAGCACCCGCGCCCTGATCGAGCGCTGGCAGGCCGGCCAGGCCGGCGCCTGGGGTACCTACCACCTGACCGCCAGCGGTGAAACCTCGTGGTTCGGCTTCGCCCAGGCGATCGGCGAACAACTGCTGGCCCTGAACAAGCCCTGCGCAATTCTCGAAGCGATCCCGTCGAGTGCCTACCCGACGCCGGCCACCCGCCCGCTGAATTCGCGCCTGGACTGCAGCCGCCTGTTGCGCGAATGGCAGGTGAGCCAACCGGACTGGCACACCGCATTGCGCGAGTGTCTCGCCGAACAGGGCTGAGGCCGGCGAAACGTCATTTATTGATTGCCCGCCCTCCCCCATAATGCGTCGGACCAAACCGGCGCACTCCCGATGATCACGACTCCCCCCATTCCACGCAGACCCCGCTGGCGCAGCCTGGCCCTGCTGTTCCTCTGCCTGGCGCCGCTGCTATGGCCATTGGAACATCTCGCCGAGCGCTACTACCGCAGCGAACTGGTGAGCCAGAACCGCCAGACCCTCGACCTCTACGTCGCCAACCTGCTGGGTACCCTGCACCGCTATGAGGTCCTGCCGCAGATCCTCGGCGATCTGCCGGCCCTGCGCGCCGTACTCGCCGAACCGGACCGGAACCTGCGCCTGGAAAGCGCCAACAGTCTGCTGCGCGACATCTGCAACCAGACCGGTGCCGAAGTCATGTACCTGATGGACACCAGCGGCAAGACCCTCGCCGCCTCCAACTGGGACAAGCACGACAGCTTCCTCGGCCGCAATTTCGCCTTCCGCCCCTACTTCAGCGAAGCCATGGCCGGTCGCCTGGGGCGTTTCTTCGGCCTCGGCACCACCTCGGGCAAGCGCGGCTACTTCTTCGCCGCGGCGGTACGCGACGGCGACAAGGTGATCGGCGCGCTGGTGGTCAAGGTCGACCTGGACCACACCGAAAGCCTCTGGGGCAAGAGCCCCGAACAACTGCTGGTGACCGACCATAACGGCGTGGTCATCCTGACCTCGCGGGCGGACTGGCGCTTTCGCGCAACCCGTTCCCTGAACGGCAGCGAACGCGATGCCATCACCGCGATCCAGCCTTATCCAACACGCAATCCGCAGCCGCTGAACATCAATCCCGAGGCCTGGCTGACCCAAACCCGGCAGATCGACGAGACCGGCTGGAGCGTCAGCATCCTCGCCCCACGGACGCTGATCGACCGTCCCGTGCGGACCGTGGTCGCGGTCGGCGGCGCCACTCTGCTGGTGCTGATGCTGCTGCTCGGGCTGATGATGCAGCGCCGGCGGCACTACCTGGAACGAATCGCCTTCGAGGCCAAGGCCCGCCGCGAGCTGGAAATGCGCGTCGCCGAACGGACCAGTGATCTGGAAGGACTCAACCGCCGACTCAAGCAGGAAGTGCTGGAGCGCGAACATGCCCAGCAGGAACTGGTACGCGCCCAGGACGACCTGGTCCAGGCCGGCAAGCTTTCGGCACTGGGGACCATGTCGGCGAGCATCAGCCACGAGCTCAACCAGCCACTGGCGGCGATCCGCAGCTACGCGGAAAACGCCGAAGTGCTGCTCGACCACCAGCGTACCGACGACGCCCGTGGCAACCTCAAGCTGATCAGCGAACTGACCGGGCGCATGGCCTCGATCATCGCCCACCTGCGCGCTTTCGCCCGCCGCGACCGGCATGCCCCGGAAAGCGTGGCCCTGCAGCCGGCGCTCGACGACGCCCTGGCCCTGCTGGCCAAGCGCAGGCGGGCGATGGAAGTCGAACTGATCCGCGACCTGCCGGCCGCTGCGCTGTGGGTCGAGGCCGGTGAAACCCGGCTGCGCCAGGTGCTCGGCAACCTGTTGGCGAACGCCCTCGACGCCCTGACCGAAAAGGGCCCACCGCGCAAGCTCTGGCTGAGCGCCCAGGCGTCGCCGGAAGGCGTGACCCTGACCATTCGCGACAACGGCCCGGGCTTCTGTCTCGAAGCACTGGATCGCGCCGGCGAACCGTTCTACACCACCAAGACGCGCACCCAGGGCCTCGGCCTGGGCCTGGCGATCTGTGACTCCCTGATGCGCGCCTTCGGTGGCGAACTGCTGTTCGCCAACCACCGCGAAGGCGGCGCCCTGATTACCCTGCGGATGCGCGCCGGTGCGCCCGGGGTCAGCCTGCAACCGGCCGAGGATTCGAGTGTATGACTATCGACCACCAGATCCAGGTGGTACTGATCGACGACGATCCCCACCTGCGCCAGGCCCTGAGCCAGACCCTGGATCTGGCCGGTCTGAAGATCCTGCCGCTGGCCGAGGCCCGTGGCCTGGCCGCGCGCATCGAGCGCGACTGGCCGGGCGTGGTGGTCAGCGATATCCGCATGCCCGGCATGGACGGCATCGAGCTGCTCAACGAACTGCACGCCCAGGATCCGGAACTGCCGGTGCTGCTGATCACCGGCCACGGCGACGTGCCGCTGGCGGTCCAGGCGATGCGCGCCGGCGCCTATGACTTCCTGGAGAAACCCTTCGCCAGCGATGCCCTGCTCGACAGCGTGCGCCGCGCCCTGGCCCTGCGCCGCCTGGTGCTGGACAACCGCAGCCTGCGCCTGGCCTTGAGCGATCGCCAGCAACTGGCAACCCGCCTGCTCGGCCACTCGCCGCAGATGCAGCGCCTGCGCGAGCAGATCGGCGCCCTGGCGGCGACCAAGGCCGACGTGCTGATCCTCGGGGAGACCGGCGCCGGCAAGGAAGTGGTCGCTCGCGCCCTGCACGACCTGTCGAGCCGCCGCAACGGTCCGTTCGTGGCGATCAACGCCGGGGCCCTGGCCGAGTCGGTGGTGGAAAGCGAACTGTTCGGCCACGAACCGGGAGCGTTCACCGGCGCGCAGAAACGCCGGATCGGCAAGTTCGAGTTCGCCAACGGCGGTACCCTGTTCCTCGATGAAATCGAAAGCATGAGCCTGGATGTCCAGGTCAAGCTGCTGCGCCTGTTGCAGGAGCGGGTGGTCGAACGTCTGGGCGGCAACCAGTTGATCCCGCTGGATATCCGCATCATCGCCGCGACCAAGGAAGACCTGCGCCAGTCCGCCGACCAGGGCCGTTTCCGCGCCGACCTGTATTACCGCCTGAATGTCGCGCCGCTGCGCATCCCGCCACTGCGCGAACGCGGTGAAGATGCATTGCTCCTGTTCCAGCATTTCGCCGACGAAGCCAGCAGCCGCCATGGCTTGCCGCCCCACAGCCTGCAACCGGCGCAACGGGCGCTGCTGCTGCGCCATGGCTGGCCGGGCAACGTGCGCGAACTGCAGAACGCCGCCGAACGCTTCGCCCTTGGCCTGGAGCTGGCACTGGACAACAGCGCCCCGGAAAATCTCGATGCGCAGATCGCCATCGGCAACGGCGGCAGCAGCCTGAGCGAACAGGTCGAGCACTTCGAAAAATCGCTGATCGCCGCCGAACTGGCGCGCTCCCACAGCTCCCTGCGCAGCCTGGCCGAGGCCCTTGGCATTCCGCGCAAGACCCTGCACGACAAGCTGCGCAAACACGGCCTGAGTTTCGACAGCGGCAGCCACGGCGGCGGCGAGGAGCTCGAATGAATCACACCACTGAGGTCACTGCATGAACCGCGACAGCCACTATCTGGAATCCATCCTGCACCACGACATTCCCCTGACACGCGAGATGGGGCTCAAGGTCGGCGGTTGGGAAGGCGGGCAACTGCGCCTGTGGCTGCCGCTGGAGCCCAACGTCAACCACAAGAGCACCATGTTCGGCGGCAGCCTGTATTGCGGCGCGGTGCTGGCCGGCTGGGGCTGGCTGCACCTGAGCCTGCACGAGGCGGGCATCAGGAACGGGCACATCGTCATCCAGGAGGGTCAGATCAGCTACCCGCTGCCGGTCACCGGCGATGCCGAGGCGATCTGTGCGGCCCCGGACGAGAAGGTCTGGAAAAAATTCCTGGCGACCTACCAGCGCTACGGCCGGGCGCGGCTGACCCTGGAAAGCCGGATGATGAATGCCGGCAGCGAAGAGGAGGCCGTGCGCTTCAGCGGCCAGTACGTGCTGCACCGCTGAAATCCCCTACGCGGGAACACCACCATCCTGTGGGAACCGGCTTGCTGGCGATCGCGATTTTGCAGGCGCCATAGTCAGTGGGAGATGGCCGCCTTTTGGCGGATCGCCAGCAAGCCGGCTCCCACAGTCAATACTCCCCTGGATCAGAAACACAGCCATGTGCTCAGGCCCGTGGCAGCTTCGGCAACTGCGCCCGCCAGGGCGCCTGCTCAGGCAGCGCCAGGAAAAACGGATTGAGCAGCGATTCACGCGCCGGGTAGCTGAAACGCTCGCCGCCCAATTCCAGCACTTCGCCGCCAGCCCCCTCCAGCACTCCTTGGGCCGCCGCCGTGTCCCACTGGGAAGTCGGAGCCAGGCGCGGATAGAAATCCGCCGCCCCCTCGGCCAGCAGGCAGAACTTCAGCGAACTGCCGATATTCGCCAGCTCCAGCTCACCCAGGCTGGCGCTCAGCCCGGACAGCAGCTGTTCCTGCTCGGGGCTGGAATGCCGACGGCTGGCCACCACGGTGAACGAACCATCGGCCGGCGGCTGCGTACGCACCCGAATCGGCTCGGGCGCCAGGCCGCTGTCCGCACGCCAGGCACCCAGGCCACGGCCACCGAAATAGCAGCGGCCACTGGTCGGCATCGAAACCACGCCAAACACCACCCGCCCCTGCTCGATCAGGGCGATGTTCACGGTGAACTCCTCACTGCCGGAAATGAACTCCTTGGTGCCGTCCAGCGGGTCCACCAGCCACCAGCGCTGCCAGCCGGCACGCACCTCGCGGGGAATGTCGGCGTCCTCCTCGGACAGCACCGGCACATCCGGTGCCAGCGCGGTCAGACCGGCGACGATCAGGTGATGCGCCGCCAGGTCCGCCGCCGTCACCGGCGACGCATCGGCCTTGTCCATCACTTCGACATCTGCCCGCCAGAACGGCAGGATCGCCTCGCCGGCCCGGCGCGCCAGTTCGATCACCGGGGCCAGGAACGGATGCGGCAGATTCACAAACGGATCACTCATGGTTGAAACACTCCACGCTGGGTCAACAGGTCACGGGCCAGATACAACGCCGCCAGCGCACGGCCCTCGGTGAATTGCGGGTTCTGCGCCAGGCCGGAGAGCTCGCGCAGGTTCACCCGGTCGACCCGCATAGGCTCGGGCTCGTCACCCTCAAGACGTTCTTCATACAGGTCACTGGCCAGGACCACCTGGATCTTCTGGCTCATGTAGCCCGGCGACAAGGACAACTCGGTCAGGTGCTCCAGTTGCCGGGCACCGAAACCGGCCTCTTCCTTCAACTCCCGCTCGGCCGCCGCCAGCACGTCCTCACCTGGCTCGATCAGCCCCTTGGGCAACGACAGCTCGTACTCATCGGTACCGCCGCAATACTCCTCGACCAGCACCGCATGCTCGGCGTCGAGCATCGCCACGATCATCACCGCGCCGTAGCCGGCGCCCTTGCCCACCAACCGTTCGTAGGTGCGCTCGACACCGTTGGAGAAACGCAACTGGACCTGTTCGACACGGAACAGACGGCTGCTGGCGACGATTTCACGGGCAAGTACGGTGGGTTTCTGGCGCATGACGGCTCCTGAGCGTTAACGGGTTACTATACCGTGGCTTTTCCGATTGTCTGTGTCGGATATCCTTTTTCCCGGTCGAGAAGTTTTCCATGCCCTCATTACCCTGGCGCGACATCGATACCGTTCTGCTGGACATGGACGGCACCCTGCTCGACCTGCATTACGACAATCACTTCTGGATGGAGCACCTGCCGCGCCGCTACGCCGAGCTGCACGGCGTCAGCCTCGCCATGGCCGAGGCGGAGCTGGGTGCATTGTTCCGGGACAACGCCGGCCAGTTGCAATGGTACTGCCTGGACTTCTGGAGCGAAGAGCTCAAGCTGCCGGTGCGCGAGCTGAAGCTGGAAACCGCGCACCTGATCGCCCCGCGGCCGGACGCCGACACCTTCCTGGCGGCGATCCGCCAGGCAGGCAAGCGGGTGATCATGATCACCAACGCCCATCGCGATTCGTTGTCGCTGAAGCTGGAGCGGATCGAGCTGGCGCCCTACTTCGAGCGCCTGATCAGTTCCCACGACTACGGCTTCGCCAAGGAGTCCCCGCAGTTCTGGGACGCGCTGCAGGCCGATATCGGCTTCGACCCGGCACGCAGCCTGTTCATCGACGACACCCTGCCGATCCTGCGCAGCGCCCGCCGCTTCGGCGTCGCGCACCTGCTGGCGGTGCGCGAGCCGGACAGTCGCAAGGGGCCCAAGGACACCGAGGAGTTTGCTGCGGTAGGCGACTATAGGGAATTGATCACTGACCTGTAGAAGACGGCGGTGCGGCGAGCCGGCCTGCCAGTAAAGCTTGGGCGTATTCAAGGGCCCCTTCGCCGACAAGCCGGGCTCCTACAGGTTTCGTATCAAGCGGGAATACGCAGCGTTTGCCCCGGATAAATCTTGTCCGGATGTGACAACAGCGGTTTGTTGGCCTCGAAGATCCGGTTGTACTGGTTGGCATCGCCATAAACCGCCTTCGAGATGGCGCTCAGCGTGTCACCCTTTTTCACCACGACGAACCGCGCCGCCGGCACCACTGGCCCGCTGACCGTGATCTGGTCGTCGACGCTGCCGATACCGGCAATATTGCCCAGCGCCAGCAGGACCTTTTCCTTCTCCTCCTGGCTGGCCACCGTTCCCGTCACCGTGACCTTGTCGCCCGCCACCGTGGCCTGGACATTCGGGTTGCCCAGACCGACCCCGGCGATATGCGCCTTGAGTTGCTCGCCGGCATTGACATTGCCCGGAGTCAGCAGGTCGAGCAGCTTCTCGCCCGCCTCTTTCACGAAGCTCAGGATACTCATGGTTCCTTCTCCTTGATGGGTGATATCCAGACGCGAACCACTGGACCGGGCACGTCTGCGACAGGTTCCGGACAGACCCATGACTCAGCGTAGCCCAACCGCGCTAGAATCCCGGCCTGGACCGCGCCTGGAGCGACGATGGATATCAAACAGCTTAAATTCCTGATTGCCCTGGACGAGACGCGACACTTCGGCCAGGCGGCGGCGCGCTGCCATATCACCCAGCCGACCCTGTCCATGCGCCTGCGCAACCTGGAGGAAGAGCTCGACCTGCAACTGGTCAACCGCGGCCAGCGCTTCGAGGGTTTCACCGCGCCCGGGGAACGAGTGCTGGCCTGGGCCCGCACCGTGCTGGCCGCCTACGACGGCCTGCAGGCCGAAGCCGCCGCCTGTCGCGGCAACCTGATCGGCACCCTGCGCCTGGGCGTGGTGCCGCTGTCGAACTTCGATCCGCTGCACCTGATGCAGCGCCTGCACGCCGAACATCCGGACCTGCGCTTCGAACTGTCGTCCCTCAGCTCCGAACAGATCCTCGAACAACTGGCGAGCAACCGCCTCGATCTCGGCGTGTCCTATCTGGATCGCCTGGACACCGAGCGCTTCGACGCCCTGCCCCTGAGCGAAACCGCCATGGGCCTGCTCTACGACCAGCGCTTCTTCGACTTCGGCGAACAGCCGCTGAGCTGGCAAGCGCTGACCGAGCTGCCGCTGGGCATGCTCACCAGCGGCATGCACTTTCGCCAATCCATCGATCACAACTTCCACAGCCGTGGCCTGAATCCGCAACCCCTGCTGCAGACCGATGCCGTTCATCAATTGTTGCAAGCCGTGAATGGAGGCCTGTGCTGCGCGATCATGCCGCTCAACAGCGGCCTCGAAACCCTGACAGACCACTTGAACCTGCAACCGATCGAAAATGCGCGGACCCTGGCCAACCTGGGCCTGATCATGCGTCGGGGAGCACCGCGTTCGGCCCTGGCCGAAGCCTGCTTCACGCTCTATCAGAAATCGTCAAGCGCACCTTGATCGATATCATCTATCGGCGGATCAGTACTAGCGATTAGACGTGACCTTTTGCCGCGCCTAATCTTGGCACTGTACATTTCGCCGGTAATCCTCCATGCACGCCAAGCCAGACGGCTGCGCGATTCCTGTCACCACGGCAGCCGCGCCGGCCGCCAGCCAAAGCTACCAGTACAGCGACCTCGATCATCACGAAGCCGCTGAGACCTCCCTCGCCGAAGAAGTCGCGCTGGCCATCGCCTACAACGGCATCAGCCAGGCCGTGATGCTGGTCACGCCCACCGACCTGGAAGACTTCATCGTCGGTTTCAGCCTCGGCAGCGGCATCATCCAGGACGCCAGCGAACTCTACGACCTGAAACTGACCAGCAATGGCTCGGCCCATTACGCCGAAGTGGAGATTTCCAGCCGCGCGTTCTGGAGCCTCAAGCAGCAGCGCCGCCAACTGGCCGGCACCAGCGGCTGCGGCCTGTGCGGCGTCGAGGCGCTGGAGCAGGCCCTGCCGGAGCTGAACGTACTGCCCGGCGCGCCGCTGCCGCCAGCCGACTGGCTGCTCGACCTGCGCCAACGCATCAGCGCCTTCCAGCCCCTGGGCCAGCACTGCGGTGCCGTGCATGCCGCGGTGTTCATGAACGATCAGGGCGAACTACTGCTGGGCCGCGAAGACATCGGCCGGCACAACGCCCTCGACAAGCTGATCGGTGCGCTGATCCGCCAACGGATACCGACCGCCGGCGGCGTGGCCATCGTCACCAGCCGCTGCAGTCTCGAGCTGATCCAGAAAGTCCTGCGGGCCGGCATCCAGACCCTGGTCAGCCTGTCGTCCCCCACCGGACTGGCGCTGCAATGGGCGCGCCGGCACAACCTCAACCTCATCCACCTGCCGCAAAAAAGTGCGCCGCGGGTCTATAGCCCTGCGATGGAGAATCCTGCGTGAGCAATCATAATCAAGCCGATCAGACCCCTACCCCCCGCTACAAGCCCTACAGGGGTCCGGCCGGCGGCTGGGGTGCGCTGATCAGCGTGGCCCAGGCTTGGTTGACCAGCGACAACGCGCTGAAGAACATCCGCATGATGCTCAAGACCAACCAGAATGGCGGCTTCGACTGCCCCGGCTGCGCCTGGGGCGACTCGCCGGAAAGCGGCATGGTCAAGTTCTGCGAGAACGGTGCCAAGGCCGTCAACTGGGAAGCCACCAAGCGCCGGGTGGATGCCGCGTTCTTCGCCAAACACAGCGTCAGCTCGCTGCTCGAGCAGTCCGACTACTGGCTCGAGTACCAGGGCCGCCTGACCGAGCCGATGAGCTACGACCCGGCCAGCGACCGCTACAAGCCCATCAGTTGGGACGCGGCCTACGCGCTGATCGCCAAGCATCTGCTGAACCTCGACAGCCCCGACCAGGCCGAGTTCTACACCTCGGGCCGGGCCAGCAACGAGGCGGCGTACCTGTATCAGTTGTTCGTCCGGGCCTTCGGCACCAACAACTTCCCCGACTGCTCGAACATGTGCCACGAGGCCAGCGGCGTGGCCCTGGCGCAGAGTGTCGGAGTCGGCAAGGGCACCGTGACCTTCGACGACTTCGAACACGCCGATGCGATTTTCGTCTGGGGCCAGAACCCCGGCACCAACCACCCACGGATGCTCGAACCACTGCGTGAAGCGGTCAAGCGCGGCGGCCAGGTGGTCTGCATCAACCCGCTCAAGGAGCGTGGCCTGGAGCGTTTCCAGCATCCGCAGCACCCGCTGGAAATGCTCACCAACGGTGACAAGCCGACCAACACCGCCTACTTCCGCCCGGCCCTGGGCGGCGACATGGCCATGCTGCGCGGCATGGCCAAGTTCCTGCTGCAATGGGAGCGCGAAGCCCAGGCGGCGAACGAACCGTCGGTGTTCGACCATGACTTCCTCAACGAACACACCGCCAACGTACTCGACTACCTGGCCGCCATCGACGACACCCCGTGGGATCGGATCGTCTCGCAGTCGGGCCTGACCCTGGCCGAGATCGAGCAGGCGGCGCGGATGTACGCCAAGGGCAAGAACGTCATCATGTGCTGGGCCATGGGCATCACCCAGCACCGCCACTCGGTGGCGACCATCCAGGAAATCGCCAACCTGATGCTGCTGCGCGGCAACATCGGCCGACCGGGTGCCGGCCTATGCCCGGTACGCGGCCACAGCAACGTGCAGGGCGACCGCACCATGGGTATCAACGAGCGCCCACCGGTGGCCCTGCTCGACGCTCTGGAACGCCGCTTCCAGTTCAAGGTCCCGCGCAGCAACGGCCACAACGTGGTCGAGGCCATCCACGCCATGCTCGACGGCCGCGCCAAGGTGTTCATCGGCCTGGGCGGCAACTTCGCCCAGGCCACCCCGGACAGCCCGCGGACCTTCGAAGCGCTGCGCAACTGCGAACTGACCGTGCAGATCAGCACCAAGCTCAACCGCAGCCACCTGACCCATGGCAAGGAAGCGCTGATCCTGCCGTGCCTGGGCCGTACCGACATCGATATGCAGGCTGAAGGCACCCAGGCGGTGACCGTGGAAGACTCGTTCAGCATGGTCCACGCCTCCAACGGTCAACTGCAACCGCTGTCCAGGCACATGCGCTCGGAACCGGCGATCATCGCCGGCATCGCCGCCGCGACCCTCGGTTCGCACCCAGTGGACTGGCACTGGCTGGTCGGCGACTACAACCGTATCCGCGACCTGATTGCCGACACCATTCCCGGCTTCAAGGACTTCAACCAGCGCCTCGAACATCCGGGTGGTTTCTATCTGGGCAATACAGCTGGCGCACGGCGCTGGAACACGCCGTCAGGCCGGGCGAACTTCCGCTCCAACAGCCTGCCGAACGACCTGATCCACGAGCTCACCCACGCCACCGGGAAAAAGCCGGACCTGATCCTGCAGTCGATGCGCTCCCACGACCAGTACAACACCACCATCTACGGTCTCGACGATCGTTATCGTGGGGTCAAGGGCCAGCGCGAAGTGCTGTTCGTCAACGAAGCGGACATCATCCGCCTGGGCTTCAAGCCGGGGCAGAAGGTCGACATCGTGTCGCTCTGGGAAGACGGTCGCGAGCGCCGGGTCAAGGGTTTCACCCTGCTGGCCTTCGACATCCCCGCCGGCCAGGCCGCCGCCTACTACCCGGAAGTGAACCCGCTGGTACCGCTGGAAAGCGTCGGCGAAGGCAGCCATACCCCGACCTCCAAGTTCGTCGCAATCTGCCTGGAAAGGGCCAAAGAGAGCAGCCTGATCCTTGCCCAGGCCAGTTGACCCCAGCCGCCCTGGCGTTCGACCCACTGTCGTCCCGGGGCATTGCCACCGCGCCCTACTGTGGCCAATATGCGCCCGCGCCGTGCACTCCACGCTGGCAGGCGAGCCCGGAGCATTGCCCGCCTGTGCGGGCCTGCTCAACCGGGTCGGCAGTGCCTACCTGGGCAACCGGCAACAGTTGTACGGTATGGAAAAACGCTGGGGCACATCGGCATCCTGGAAGCGGCGTCAGCCTCTTCCAGAGCGCGCGGAAATGGCGGGGTTCAAGTAGCCTGAGACCGCCTGAAATCAACTAAGTTCCTCATACAAATCAGTAAGTTACCTTTTTGTATACACGTCGTGCTATTCGTCGGATTTCCGTTGTAAGCACGCTGTCACAAGCCTCAGGATCGCGCCGTCATCCCTAGGAGGCTCCTCTCACATGAAGTTCTCGTCGATTCTCTTGTTGTCCCTGAGCCTGGCCAGTGGCCTGGCTTGCGCTGGTGGTACCACCGAGGCCGGTATCGGCGGCGCATTGGGTGGTGTACTCGGTTCGGCGGTCGGCCAGTCGCTGGGCGGCAACACCGGTTCGACCATCGGTGCGGCCCTCGGCGGCGCTGGTGGCAGTGCGGTCGGCGCGGACAAGCGCAGCCGTGGCGAAGCGGCGATCGGCGGCGCGCTGGGCGCGGCCGGTGGCAACGTGATCGGCCGCAGCATGGGTGGCACCACCGGCAGCCTGATCGGTGCGGCGGCCGGCGGCGGC
>NZ_AQOH01000005.1 GCF_000364705.1 Pseudomonas fuscovaginae SE-1
CTGCGTTGCCATTCCTCGCCGTAGCCCTGCTACGACTCGTCATGGCGCCTTGCCTGGCAAACCCCTGAACCCGAATTTGAGTGTGCGGATTAACCGTACAGGCAACTAGTGAAACAGCACGGCGGTCTTTTGCAGGGTGACCCAGATACCCCAGGCCAGCGGAATGCCCACCACCAGCCAGGCGGCGATCGCCAATGGCTTGCTGCCCGGCGCGGCCTTCCACTCCAGCACGGTGCTGCCGTCGGCGCCCTTGTCATGACCCAGCGCCTGTTCGGCGGCCAGCTCGGCATCGGTCATGAAGTACTTGTCGGCCACCGGGCGCACCAGCAGGTTGCAGATGAAACCCAGCACCAGCAGGCCGGCGAGGATGTACAGGGTGATGTCGTAGGCGGCGGCACGCGGTACACCGAGGCTCAACTGGTACTCGCGCAGGTAGTTCACCAGCACCGGGCCGAGTACGCCGGCTGCCGCCCAGGCGGTCAGCAGGCGACCGTGGATCGCGCCGACCATCTGGGTGCCGAACAGGTCCGCCAGGTAGGCCGGAACGGTGGCGAAACCGCCGCCGTACATCGACAGGACCACGCAGAACGCCGCCACGAACAGCGCGACGCTGCCCAGGTGACCGAGGCTCGGTACCGAGGCGTAGAGCGCGAAGCCCAGGGCGAAGAACACGAAGTAGGTCGCCTTGCGGCCGATGTAGTCGGAGAACGAGGCCCAGAAGAACCGGCCACCGATATTGAACAGGCTCAGCAGGCCGGTGAAACCGGCGGCGATCGCGGCGATCTGCGCCAGTTGCGCGGCATCCAGCTGGCTGAAGGTCAGATCATTGCCCAGCAGCTTGCCAGCGAAGACTTCCTGCAGCAGTGGCGAAGCCATGCCGAGGATACCGATACCGGCGGAAACGTTCAGGCACAGCACCAGCCACACCAGACGGAATTGCGGGGTTTTCCAGGCCACGTTCACATGCACGTGACGGTTGGTGATCATCGCATTGCTGGCTTTCTTCACTGGCGCGGTCCAACCCTCCGGCTTCCAGCCGGTCGGCGGAACGCGGTAGGCCAAGGCGCCACCGATCATGAAGATGAAGTAGATCACCGCCATGGCGACGAAGCTCTGCCACACGCCGACGCTGGTCGGCGAGGCGAAATGGCCCATCAGCGCGGTCGCCAGTGGCGCACCGACCATCGCACCACCGCCGAAGCCCATGATCGCCATGCCGGTGGCCATGCCACGCTTGTCCGGGAACCACTTGATGAGAGTCGATACCGGCGAGATGTAGCCCAGGCCCAGGCCGATACCGCCGATCACGCCCGAACCGAGCCACATCAGCCAGATCTGGTGGGTATGGATACCCAGCGCGGAAATCAGCAGGCCGCCACACCAGCACAGTGCCGAGACCACACCGGCCTTGCGTGGGCCGGCGTGTTCCAGCCAGCCACCCCAGATTGCCGCGGAGCAGCCGAGGAAGATGAAGAACAGGGTGTAGATCCAGCCGAGCATCGAGATCGGCCAGTCGCACTGCGACGAGAACACCTGTTCGAAGAAACCGATATCCGGCGCGCAGGCGACCGGTGCGGTGATACCCAGGGCCTTGGACAGTGGCAGCCAGAACACCGAGAAGCCATAGGCCATGCCGATGCACAGGTGGATGGCCAGGGCGGCCGGTGGAACCAGCCAGCGGTTGAAACCGGGCTTGGCGATGATGCGTTCCTTGGACAGGAACGCTGGCTCGGCGGCAGCGCTGCCCGCCGTGATGCTAGTGCTCATTGGTGTTTTCCCCCATTGGAATTGTGGTTCGCCGGACACACCTCATTCCCAACCTTCATGCACGCAGGCGTGGTCGTTTTATCGAAATGAAGCTCCAGAACGCGACAAAAAGCCGCAGAAAGGCAGACGAACTGCGAGAGATTACCACTTGCGCGTTACAGATAAAGCAAACTGATATCGTCTTTTGTAATCAAACTGCATCGCCGTGCCACTTCCCCTCTGCGGGAGCGGCCCGCTTCTCTCCTTGTGGGAGAAGGCCGGGCGGCGCTCCGCTTGCTGGCGATGGGGCATTTCCGGCAACACCGCTACACCGGTCGATTCACAATCGCCAACAACCTAGCGCCAACCGACCGTCCTCGTAGCGTTATACTCGCCAGCTGACTTCAAATTCGATTCAACACAAGGATTCGCCCATGAAAGCGTTCGGCAAAATCCTGGGTCTGGTACTTCTCGGACTGTTGCTGATCATCGTGGCGCTGGGCTTCGCGCTCACCCACTGGTTCGATCCCAACGACTACAAGGACGAGATTCGCCAGATAGCCCGCGACAAGGCCCACATCGAGCTGACCCTCAATGGCGACATCGGCTGGAGCCTGTTCCCGTGGCTGGGCCTGGAGCTGCATGACGCCAGCGTAGCGACCCTGACCAACCCGACCAAGCCATTCGCCGACCTGCAGATGCTCGGCCTGTCGGTGCGTGTCCTGCCGCTGCTGCGCCGCGAAGTGCAAATGAGCGACGTACGCGTCGAAGGCCTGAACCTGATGCTCAATCGCGACAAGGACGGCCACGGCAACTGGGAAGATATCGGCCGGCCGTTGCCCGGCACGACAACGGCCGGCGCTGCGGAGCAGCCCGCCGGCCGCTCACAGGGCGGCGGCACTGTCGAGGCGGAAAAGCCCTCGCAACCGATCCGCATGGATATCGACAGCCTGACGGTGAACAACGCCCGGGTCGAATTCAACGATGAGAAGACCGGCCGCCAGATCACCTCGGAAAGCATCCAACTGAGCACCGGCCCGGTTCACGAAGGCAAGGAGATCGCGGTCAAGCTGACCGCCTTCTTCGGCACCAACCAGCCGGTGCTGCGAGCTCGTACCGAGCTGGGCGGCAACCTGCGCTTCGACCGTGCGCTCAAGCGCTACCAGTTCGAAGACATGCGCCTGAGCGGCGAAGCCTCGGGCGACCCGCTGCAGGGCAAGAGCCTGACCTTCTCGATGCAGGGGCAGTTGCTGGTGGACATGGCCGCCAACGTCGCCGAGTGGACCAGCCTCAAGCTGTCGGCCAACCAGTTGCGCGCCATTGGCGAACTCAAGGCCCGCGACCTCGACAAGACCCCACAGATCAGTGGCGGTCTGTCGATTGCCCAGTTCGACCTGATGAAGTTCCTCGACAGCATCGGCCAACCGCTGCCACCGGTAGCCGACGGCAGCCTCGGCAAGGTCGAGTTGGTGACCCGCCTGGGCGGCACCCCGAGCAGCCTGGAGCTGAACAACATCAACCTGAAACTCGACGACAGCACCTTCAGTGGCCGTATCGCCGTCGAGGACTTCGCCAAGCAGTCCCTGCGCGTACAACTCAAGGGCGACAGGTTCGACGCCGACCGCTACCTGCCTCCGAAATCGGCCGATGCCGACAGCGCCTCGAAGGTGCGCCAGGCCGAAGTCATGAGCAGCGAGGCGAATGCCGTCGGCGGTACCACACCGCTGCCCGATTCACCGACCAAGGGTGCCTGGAGCAACGACCGGCTGCTGCCGATCGAGCGCCTGCGCAACCTCGACGTGGATGCCGACCTGAGCTTCGACCAACTGACCCTGAAGAAGCTGCCGATCGACAACGCCGCCCTCAAGGCCAGCGGCCAGGGGGGCCTGCTGACCCTCGCCAGCCTGCGCGGCGAGCTCTACGACGGCAACTTCGACAGCAAGGGCAGCCTCGATGTACGCAACGACACACCGCGACTGAACCTGCAGACCCGGCTGAACCGGGTGCCGGTCGAACGCGTGCTGCAGGCCCAGGGACAGAAGTCGCCGATCAAGGGCGCGATCACCCTCGACAGCAATCTGAGCGGTACCGGCAATAGCGAAAAGGCGCTGATCGACAGCCTCAACGGCACCGCCAGCTTCGTCCTCAATAACGGCGTGCTGCTCAACGCCAACCTGGAGCAGCAGCTCTGCACCGGTATCGCCCTGCTCAACCGCAAGCCCCTGAGCAGCGAACCACGCGGCAAGGACACCCCGTTCCAGGAACTCAAGGGCAGCCTGAACATCCGCAATGGCGTCGCCAGCAACCCCGACATGAAAGTCCGCATCCCCGGCCTGACCGTCAACGGTAACGGAGACATCGATCTGCGCGTGCTGGGCATGGACTACCGCATCGGCGTCATCGTCGAAGGCGACAAGAGCGACATGCCGGACCCGGCCTGCCAGGTCGGCGAGAATTTCGCCGATATCGAATGGCCGCTGCGCTGCCGTGGCCCGCTGGAACTGGGCGCCAAGGCCTGCCGCATCGACAAGGACGGCCTCGGCCAGGTGGCCGCACGTGCGGCCGGCAACAAGCTGAGTGAAAAGATCGACGAGAAACTCGGCGACAAGGTCAGCCCGGAACTGAAGAACGCACTCAAGGGGCTGTTCAAACGATGAGAGCCGAGCAGTTTTCAACGGCGGTGCTGGACTGGTACGACCGCCACGGCCGCCACGACCTGCCCTGGCAGCAGGACATCAACCCGTATCGGGTATGGGTGTCGGAAATCATGCTGCAGCAGACCCAGGTCAACACCGTGCTGAACTACTTCGACCGGTTCATGGCTTCGTTGCCGACGGTCGAAGCCCTGGCTGCCGCACCGGAAGATGAAGTGCTGCACCTGTGGACCGGCCTGGGCTACTACACCCGGGCGCGCAACCTGCAGAAGACCGCGAAGATCGTCGTCGCCGAACATGGCGGCGAATTTCCGCGGGATGTCGAGAAGCTCACCGAACTCCCCGGCATCGGCCGCTCCACCGCCGGCGCCATCGCCAGTATCAGCATGGGCATACGCGCGCCGATCCTCGACGGCAACGTCAAGCGCGTGCTGGCCCGCTACACCGCCCAGGAGGGTTATCCGGGCGAACCCAAGGTGGCGAAACAGCTCTGGGCCACTGCCGAGCGTTTCACCCCTCACACACGGGTCAACCACTACACCCAGGCGATGATGGACCTCGGTGCGACGCTCTGCACCCGCAGCAGGCCCAGTTGCCTGCTCTGCCCGCTGGAAAGCGGTTGCGAAGCCCACAAGTACAGCCTGGAAACCCGCTACCCGATTCCCAAGCCGCGCAAGAGCGTGCCCCAGAAGCGCACGCTGATGCCGCTGCTGGCCAACCGCGAAGGCGCCATCCTGCTTTACCGCAGGCCTTCCAGCGGCCTCTGGGGAGGCCTGTGGAGCCTGCCGGAGCTGGACGGCCTCGATGACCTGCCACACCTGGCCCTGCAGCACTCGCTGGAGCTGGGAGAGCAGCGGGAACTGCCGGGGCTGACCCACACCTTCAGCCATTTCCAGCTGGATATCGAGCCGTGGCTGGTGCGGGTCGAGGAGTCCGCCCATCACGTGGCCGAGGCCGACTGGCTCTGGTATAACCTCGCCACCCCGCCGCGCCTGGGGCTCGCCGCCCCGGTGAAAAAGCTGCTCAAGCGCGCCGCCGACGTATTGAACGCAGGAGAGTCGTCATGACCCGCACCGTAATGTGCCGCAAGTACCACGAAGAACTGCCAGGCCTGGATCGCCCACCGTATCCGGGCGCCAAGGGCCAGGACATTTTCGACCACGTCTCCCAGAAGGCCTGGAGCGACTGGCTGAAACACCAGACCCCGCTGATCAACGAAAAGCGCCTGAACATGATGAATGCGGACGACCGCAAATACATCCAGGGTGAGATGGACAAGTTCTTTTCCGGCGAGGATTACGCCAAGGCCGAAGGCTACGTTCCGCCGGCCGAATGATCCCGTGTTTTCGAGGCTTGAGTCGTAAGCGACGGTAATAATTAAAATTTTTTTGAAATCGTGCTTGACGCAACCTCGAAAAACGCTTTTAATGCGCCCCGTTGCCCAGATAGCTCAGTCGGTAGAGCAGGGGATTGAAAATCCCCGTGTCGGCGGTTCGATTCCGTCTCTGGGCACCACTCATTGCTTCAGGTGGTGTCAACACCAGCTGAAACTAAAAACCCGCCCAGTGCGGGTTTTTTATTGCCTGGAATTTATCGGCCATGGCATCGATGCCCAGGCCAGAACATTGACCTGGAAATCGCGCAAGACCACCATGATGGTATCTTTTTGATATCATCTCGAGCATCAGGGATTGAACATGCTGCGCAAAGCCGTCACCACAGGCCTTCTCTTGGCATTGGTTGGTTGTACCAACGTCAAGGTCGAGCCAATCGCCCCTCAGTACAACATTTCGCATCTTTGCATCGAAGAAAACCCGAAGGTCGTGGTGGGTGACTTCGTGGACGGCCTGCAGGCGCTATTGCGCAGGCACAACATCGATAGCCGCCTTTACACGGCACCAGCCCCCAGCAGTTGTGAATATCGCCTGACCTACACCGCCATTCGTTCCTGGGACCTTTACCCGTACCTGTCCGACGCCACGGTCCGGATCTTCAGGGGAGATCAGCAGATTGGTTTTGGACATTACAACCTGACGGGCGAGGGAGGTTTCGACCTATCCAAGATAGCGTCGATCGAAGAAAAGATGGCACCGGTGATTGACCAGCTACTGGGGCAAGGCAAATGAGTCCGACATTGAAAAAAATCCCGGCCCTGCTGCTCATGCTATTGCTGACTGGCTGCGGTCACACCAGCTCCACTCAACCCTATTTCGAACCACCACCGCCACCTGAGGGCAAGGCCCTGCTCTACATGATGCGAACCCAAGTCATCCAAGGCAGCCTTTACGACAGCGTGTTCAGCATCAATGACAGCGCAGTGGTTGGACTCAGCGACAAGACCTATTCCTGGATCCAGGTGAGCCCCGGCTTGCACAAGGTCTCGGCCGGGCAGAGCCCGCATCCCAAAAACGTATTTTTGAACCTGCCGATCGAAGCCGGCAAAGAGTACTTCGTCGAGTACACGCAGGAGTACCCGGTCGAGAAGATCCGCTTACGCAATGCAAAGGATGGCAAGGCCATGGTGAAGGGATATTTCTATATACCAGTCCCATCAACCAGCACTACAACCAAATTGGCAAATTGAGAGAACGCGCTGACGGATCGGCCCAGCCCTGGGCGGCTTCCAGTGGCGCCATGGCGAACGCCAGGCCGAGCGTCCAGTGGTGATCATCAATGCCGCCACTTCGTTGCGCTGTCGCTATTACTCGCGATTCGCCGACTACCTGTTTGCCAACGGCCTCGACGTGATCACCTACGACTATCGCGGCATCGGCGAATCGCGTCCGGCCTCGATGGGCGGGTTCAGGGCCTCCTGGAGCGACTGGGGCATGCTGGATTTCGAAGCCATGCTGCAGCAGGCCTGCCGCGAGCTCCCTGGCCAGCCGATCGAAGTGGTCGGTCACAGCTTCGCGGCTGTGCGGCGGGGCTGGCGAGTTCGGGGCAACTGATCCGACGCCTGGTGACAGTCGGCGCACAGTTCGCCTAATGGCGCGACTACGCCCCGACCATGCGCTGGAAGATGTTCACCAAGTGGCACCTGCTGATGCCACTGGTGGCCGGCCTGTACGGCTACTTCCCCGGCAACGGCCTACAAAGCCTGGAAACTACGGCCTTTTTACCGTAAAACCTGATGAGGCATCCTCTTGCGGACAAACCATTCACACAAGAGGCCTCCATGACCCCTTCCATCACCGCCAGCGGGCAGGACAGACAGCTTGCCCCTCTAATCGAAAACCTCGGCGGCCTGATTCGCCAAGCCCGTCAACGCGCCTTGCGTGCCCCGGACACGATTCAGGTACAAACCTGCTGGCAGATCGGCCGGCATATCGTTGAGTTCGAACAGGCAGGAGCTGAACGCGCCGCTTGCGGGAAACACCTGCCACCAGCACTTGGCGAGCGCTTGACGGCGCAATTCGGCAAAGGGTTCGATGCCTCAAACCTGCGCTACATGCGACTTTTCTACAAAGCCTTCCCAAAGTGGGACGCGCTGCGCCACGAATCGAGCTGAACCCGTTACCGCCACCTCCTGCGCGTGGATGAGGAAGCTGCTCGTCATTGGTACATGCATGAAGCGGCCAACCAGAACTGGACCACCCGCGCCCTGGAACGACAGATCGGTACGTTGTATTACGAACGCCTGCTCGCCAGCCAGGACCGCGAGGCCGTGCAGCACGAAGCCGCCTCGCACATCGACACCCACCAGGGAATTCGTCCGCGATCCGGTTCCGCTCGAGTTCCCTGGTTTGCCAAAAAGCTGCTGCGCCAGAAACGCCAGTAACCTGGCCCCTCGACAAAATGCTCTTTGGCATTCCCCGGGTTCACTGGGATAATCCGCGCTTGTCCCTTTTCCAAAGCACCACAGCCCATGGCATCCCAGAACAAGCAACACAAGCGCGCACAACGGGCGAAAACCAAGGCCAAGCAGAACCGCGTCCGCCGCGCCAGCGAGCCGGTCGAATCGTTGCCGATCGATGACGACCGGATCGACCTCGAGTCGGTCGACCTGACGGATCTGTTCAAGAGAATGCGCGACGCCGAGGCCACCAGCCAGCAGGCCATGTGCCGCGTCTTCCTGGAAGACCCGCTGCTGGAGTTGGTCGTAGAACAGGAGGGGGAAGAGGATGCGACAGACTTCATCCTGTCCGCATTGATCGAGTACCGCCAGTGGTCCACCGAAGGCACCGAGGAGGCCGCACTGGCCTGGATCGAGAGCCCGGCCTTCCAGGCAGACTATGTAGCGGCTTCGCAGGCTCTGCAGGACGCTGGAGCATAAAGAAAAGCGCCCCGCAGGGCGCTTGAGACATCACCGGCAGATCAACTGCCGGTACCAGGCCCCTGGCGGTGAGCAAGGGGCCCTGGCAGGTACCTAGTTCAGCACCACCCGCCCGGCCTTCTCCAGCCGACGCCGACGCGAGACCAGCAGGCCCGCCGCCACCACCAGAATGCTCAGCAGACCGGTCGCCAGGACCTCGACGCGATGAGCGTCCTGGAACAGCATCACCGTCAGCACCGCGACGATGAATGCGATCACCGCCCAGGTCAGCCCGGGGAACAGCCACATCTTGAAGTCGATCGTTTCACCCTTGGCGACCCGCTGACGACGCATGCGCAGTTGCGATACGGCGATCACCAGGTACACCAGCAGCGCGATCGCGCCGGAACTGGCGAGCAGGAACTCGAACACCGCAGCAGGCGCAACGTAGTTGGCGAATACCGCCAGGAACGCCGCCCCGGTCGACAGCATCACCGCCCAGTAAGGCGTGCCGCTGGCGTTGGTGCGCTTGGACATCGCCGGCGCATCGCCGCGCCTGCCCAGGGAGAACAGCATCCGCGAAGCGGTGTACAGCGCCGAATTCAGGCAACTGGTCACGGCAACGAGAACCACCAGATCGACGATCAGCTTGGCGTTCGGGATCCCCATGCGATCCAGCACGGTCTGGTAGGAACCCACGGCCGCCAGGCTCGGGTCATTCCAGGGTACCAGCGACACCACGATGAAGATCGATACCAGGTAGAACAGGCCGATCCGCCAGATCACCGAGTTGGTGGCCTTGGTGATCTGCTTGCCCGGGTCTTTCGATTCGGCCGCGGCGATGGTCACGATCTCGGTCCCCATGAACGAGAACATGGTGGTCAGCATGGCCGCCAGCACCGCGCCCAGGCCGTTCGGCATGAAGCCCACGGTATCGACCAGGTGCGACACGCCGCTGACCTGGCTGGTCGGCAGCAGGCCAAGGATCGCCAGGATGCCCAGCGCGACGAAGCCGATGATCGCCACCACCTTGATCAGGGCGAACCAGAACTCGAATTCACCGTAGTTCTTCACGCTGAACAGGTTGGTCGCGGTCAGCAGCAAGGTAATGACCAAGGTAAAGGCCCAGATCGCCACGTTGGGAAACCAGGCGTGCAGGATCGTCGCGGCGGCGTTGGCCTCCAGCGGAATCACCAGCACCCAGAACCACCAGTACAGCCAACCGATGGTGAAACCGGCCCAATGCCCGATGGCACGGTCGGCGTAGGTCGAAAAGGAACCGGTATCGGGGGAAGCCACAGCCATCTCGGCCAGCATGCGCATCACCAGTACCACCAGCGTGCCTGCCGCGGCATAAGCCATCAGCACCGCCGGACCCGCTTCGGCAATCGCATGCCCGGAACCGACGAACAGCCCGGCGCCGATCACCCCGGCGATCGACAACATCGTCACATGCCGGGGCTTGAGCCCTTGCTCCAGATTGTTGGAATTATGCGTACTGCTCATTGGGAGATTACCTGTGCAATGAAGAGCTATTCATTCCACCCCGCGTTACCGGGCACCTTGTAAAAGGAACTCAACGGGGCGTGTTTTATTTTTTACGCAAATTTTGCGCCAAAATATTACAGCGCCCCGGCTCCCGGGGCCTGGACACCCGACCGAAGGACGATCGCAAGTCATTGAGATTAATGGCTATTAGCCAGAACGTTACCGAGCCACCCAGATTCAGACCTGCCGGCCGCACCGGAAACAGGCAAAAATGACCCATGCGCCCCATTTGAGGGCGAAGCAATGTCCGTTGAGCCGGTTTACCCTTCCAACCCTGGGCCAAAGCTGGCAACATCGCGCCCTTTTTGACGCGACGGTCAAGGTAAAGACGGATCAAACGGGTGTCCGGTTGTTGATGGGGCGACAGTCTGCTGTGCCGATGCGACAACCTGCCACGGCACCGACCTACCCCGTTCGAACCCTATGCTAGCTTGGCGCTCGCCAGGAAGGCAGCCAACAGCAGGAGCGCAATGAACAATGAGGAACGCACATGGCTGAGGCCACGCCCGCGCTTGAAATCCGCAACTTGCACAAACGCTATGGTGAGCTGGAGGTACTCAAGGGTATCTCGCTGACCGCCCGTGACGGTGACGTGATCTCGATCCTCGGTTCCTCCGGATCCGGTAAATCCACGTTCCTGCGCTGCATCAACCTGCTGGAGAACCCGCACCAGGGCCAGATTCTGGTCAACGGCGAGGAACTCAAGCTCAAGGCCGCGAAGAACGGCGAGCTGGTGGCCGCCGATGGCAGGCAGATCAACCGCCTGCGCAGCGAAATCGGTTTCGTGTTCCAGAACTTCAATCTCTGGCCGCACATGACCATCCTCGACAACATCATCGAGGCCCCGCGCCGGGTACTCGGCCAGAGCAAGGCCGAGGCCATCGAGATCGCCGAGGCCCTGTTGGCCAAGGTCGGCATCGCCGACAAGCGCCACGCCTACCCCGCCCAGCTTTCCGGCGGCCAGCAACAACGCGCGGCCATCGCCCGCACGCTGGCCATGCAACCGAAGGTCATCCTGTTCGACGAGCCGACCTCGGCCCTCGACCCCGAGATGGTCCAGGAAGTGCTCAACGTAATCCGCGCCCTGGCCGAAGAAGGCCGTACCATGCTGCTGGTCACCCATGAAATGGGCTTTGCCCGCCAGGTGTCCAGTGAAGTGGTATTCCTCCACCAGGGCCTGGTGGAAGAGCAGGGCACGCCGCAGCAGGTCTTCGAGAACCCGCAGTCGGCGCGCTGCAAACAATTCATGTCCAGCAACCGCTAACGGAGCAACACGCATGCAGACCTACAAGAAAATCCTCCTGGCCGCTGCCGTCTCCATGGCCTTCAGCGCCAGCGCCCTGGCCGAGACCCTGAAGATGGGCATCGAGGCCGCCTACCCACCGTTCAACAACAAGGACGCCAGTGGTCAGGTCGTAGGCTTCGACAAGGATATCGGTGACGCCCTGTGCGCCAAGATGAAAGTCGAGTGCACTGTGGTCACCTCCGACTGGGACGGCATCATCCCGGCCTTGCAGACCAAAAAGTTCGACTTCCTGATCTCGTCCATGTCGATCACCGAGGAGCGCAAGCAGGCGGTCAACTTCACCGACCCGTACTACTCCAACAAACTGCAGTTCATCGCCGCCAGGAAAGACACCGAGTTCAAGACCGACAAGGCCTCGCTCAAGGGCAAGATCATCGGCGCACAGCGTTCGACCCTGGCCGGCAGCTGGCTGGAAGACCACCTGGGCAGCGATGTCACCATCAAGCTCTATGACACCCAGGAAAACGCCTACCTCGACCTGCAGGCCGGCCGCCTGGACGCCATCCTGGCGGACAAGTACGTCAACTATGAGTGGCTGAAAAGCGACGCCGGCAAGGCCTACGAATTCAAGGGCGACCCGGTGGAAGAAAGCGACAAGATCGGCATCGCCGTGCGCAAGAAGGACGACGCCCTGCGTGAGCGCCTGAACGCCGCACTGAAGGAAATCATCGCCGACGGCACCTACAAGAAGATCAACGACAAGTACTTCCCGTTCAGTATCCTCTGACCCGTCCCGATGGCCGGCACCCCGAAGGGCCATAGAGCCCGGCGGGTGCCGCTCGTCCCCAAGCAAAGCCTGCCTTGCCCATGAATATTGATCTCTACGGATTCGGCCCGGCGCTTGCCGTCGGCGCGCTGATGACCGTCAAGCTCGCGCTCTGTGCCCTGTGCCTGGGGCTGGTGCTCGGACTGCTCGGCGCATTGGCCAAGACTTCCCCTTACACGCCGCTGCGTTGGCTGGGAGGCACCTATTCGACCCTGGTCCGTGGTGTGCCGGAACTGCTCTGGGTGCTGTTGATCTACTACGGCACCGTCAACCTGATGAGCGCCCTGGGCGACCTGTTCGGTAACCCCGACCTGGCCCTGAGTCCCTTCGCCGCCGGTGTCATCGCCCTGGGCCTGTGCTTCGGTGCCTACGCCACGGAAGTGTTCCGCGGGGCGATCCTGGCGATTCCCAAGGGCCATCGTGAAGCCGGCGTCGCCCTGGGCATGTCCCGGCCGCGGATCTTCACCCGGCTGATCCTGCCGCAGATGTGGCGCATCGCCCTGCCGGGGCTGGGCAACCTGTTCATGATCCTGATGAAGGACACCGCGCTGGTCTCGGTCATCAGCCTGGAAGAAATCATGCGCCAGGCGCAGAACGCCGTGCAGTTCACCAAGTTGCCCTTCACCTTCTACCTGGTGGCGGCCTTCATGTACCTGGGCCTGACCATCCTCTCGATGATCGGCATGCACTTGCTGGAAAAACGTGCCGCTCGCGGTTTTGTGAGGATCACATAATGGAATGGGAAGTCATCCTCAAATGGCTGCCGAAGTTCTTCCAGGGCGCCGCACTGACCTTGGAACTGCTGGGCATCGCCGTGGTGCTGGGGCTGGTCCTCGCCGTGCCGCTGGGCATCGCCCGGGCCTCGAAACGCTGGTACGTGCGTTCGCTGCCCTACGGTTACATCTTCTTCTTTCGCGGTACACCGCTGCTGGTGCAACTGTTCCTGGTGTACTACGGCCTGGCGCAGTTCGACGTGGTCCGCGACAGCTTCATGTGGCCCTACCTGCGCGACCCCTTCTGGTGCGCGGCGGCGACCATGACCCTGCACACCACCGCCTACATCGCCGAGATCCTGCGCGGCGCCATCCAGGCCATCCCGCCGGGCGAGATCGAGGCAGCGCGGGCACTGGGCATGTCGCGGCCCAAGGCACTGTTCTACATCATCCTGCCACGGGCGGCGCGCATCGGCCTGCCGGCCTACAGCAACGAAGTGATCCTGATGCTCAAGGCCAGCTCGCTGGCGAGTACCGTGACCCTGCTGGAGCTGACCGGCATGACCCGGACCATCATCGCGCGCAACTACCTGACGGTGGATATGTTCTTCACCGCCGGGGTGTTCTACCTGGCGATCTCGTTCCTGCTGGTACAGGCGTTCAAGCTGCTGGAACGCTGGATGCGGGTCGACGCCTGCCAGGGGCGTTGAGCCGATCGGGACGCAGGGGACTTGAAATCCCCTGTTCATGACAGGCATACCCTTGTAGGAGCCGGCTTGCTGGCGATAGCAATGTAACACTCACCACCGCCATCGCCAGCAAGCCGGCTCCTACAGGCATCCGGTTGCTTCAGATCTGCAATCAACCGTAACGGACTCTCCAGCATGCCCCCCATTCTCCAGGGCCCCACCCTGCAAATCCGCTTCCAGGCTCTGGACACCTTCCTGTCGGCCCACCAGCACCTCTGGCGCCCACGCCCCTTCACCCACCTGCGACTGCCGTGGGAAACCGCACACCCGGAGCTCGCCACCTGGCTACGCCAGCGCAGCCTCAAGGATGCCCAGAACAGCCACAACCACCCGGAACGACTCGACGCGCCCGCCCCGTTCCCTGCCCTGGCCGCCGAGTCCGCAGCCCTGAGCGCCATCGGCAACCTCCCCGACAAACCACTGCCGCCCGCCAACCCACGCCTCAACGTCGACGTCCCCGGCCGCAAGTGGCAGCAGATCGAAGCCTTCGCCGCCTGCCTCGATTTCGTCCGCACTCCCGGCCACTGGCTCGACTGGTGCTCCGGCAAGGGCCACCTCGGTCGTCGACTGCTGCAACCCGGCCAGCAATTGACCTGCCTGGAGCATGACCCGGCCCTGGTCGCCAGCGGCGCCCAACTAAGCCAGCATCACCACCTGCCTTCCAGCCATGTCCAACAGGACGTGATGGCTGCCGAAGCCGCCCAACGCCTGAACGCCGAGCACACGCCGGTAGCCCTGCACGCCTGTGGCGACCTGCACGTGCGCCTGATGCGGTTGGCCAGCCACGCCGGCTGTGAACAACTGGCCATCGCCCCGTGCTGCTACAACCGCATCGGCACCGCGAACTACCAGCCCCTGTCCACCGCCGCCCAGGCATCCAGCCTGCAACTGTCCCTGGACGACCTGGCCCTGCCCCTGAGTGAAACCGTCACCGCCGGCAGCCGGGTCCGCCGCCAGCGTGACAGCTCCATGGCTCGTCGCCTGGCCTTCGACCTGCTGCAACGCCGGTTGCGCCACAGCGACGACTACTTGCCCACCCCGTCGCTACCCAGCGCCTGGCTGAACAAGCCCTTCGCCGACTACTGCCGCGACCTGGCCGCGCTCAAGGAGTTATCCACAGTGGGCGAGCGGGATTGGGCGCAATTGGAGGACGCCGGCTGGAAACGGCTCTCCCAGGTACGCAACCTGGAACTGTTGCGCGGCCTGTTCCGCCGCCCACTGGAGCTGTGGCTGGTGCTCGATCGGGCGTTGTATCTGGAAGAACAGGGCTACCGCGTACGCCTCGGCCAGTTCTGCGAAAGCCCACTGACCCCGCGCAACCTGATGCTGCTGGCCGAACGCGATTAACTGTCACATTGCCATGCGCCACCTGTGGATAACTCTGTTGATGCTTTCAGCAGGTAGCCTCTGAAAACAACGCCTGCAATGCCGACAGACGACTGGTCATTTTTTGTTCAAAAAATAAAACGACGGAAAAACAGACAGTTGCAACATGCTGAGATCGCGTTCACAAATCCTTCCGCTTGCTGCTCCGCCGACCCAACACTTGTGCATAAGCACGCGAGCCAAGGGCAATAACCCTCTCTGAAGACACGCCAATCCTTCTGGGAGACGGCTGGGCGGCGCTCCGCTTGCTGGCGATCCGCCGAAGGCAGCCATTCAATTTAACCCACCACCGCCACCAACCTCTCAAGAAACAACTTCCTGGCCTCAACCATCTCCCCCCGCACCGCCTCGTCTCCCCGCACGGAACCCTGCAGATAGATGAAGTGCACCTGCCGAATACCCACGCACTCAAGCTGCGCCGTCAGGCAGGGCGTCAGAAAATCCGGTTGGTTGGCCTTCTCCCCCTGGATGAAACCACCGGAACTGACCAGTACGAAGGTTGGCCGGTCCCTGAGCAGCCCCACTTTCCGTCCCGCCCCACTGTGGCCAAAACTGCGCTGAACCCGCACCACATGATCGACCCACAATTTCAGCGCCGCCGGCTGCGTGAAGTTATGCAGCGGCGTACATAACACCAGAAGGTCGCTGTTCTCCAACTCGACGATCTGCTGCTCGGACACCTCGACAGCCGGAGCCTGCCCGTCCAGTGCAGTCACGGCTGTCGCATAGTCGCGGGTCACCGCAGGCAAAGGTTCACTCCCCAACTGCCGATCGATCACCGCGGTGACACCGGGCAAGCCCCGCAACACCCCGGCCGCCAATTGATAGCCACGTGCGGCGGTGCCATGGGGGCTGAAGTTCAACAACAACGCACGGCTCATACCGCAGACTCCAGCTCCTGAAAGAAGTGCATCCCCTTGGCCAACATCCCCTGGCGGAAATAGAAACGCTGCGCCAAGGGCATATGCAGACCGGTATCGAGCACCAGATAACGATAACCCAGGGACCGCGTATGCTGCCGCACCGCCTCCAGCAGCGCCGCACCCAGCTCACGGCGCTGCTGTGAGGCGGTCACTACCAGATCGTCGACATAAACGAAGCGCCCGTAGAGAAAATTCTCCGTCACCCGAAAGCCGGCCAGGCCGATCACCTGTCCCTGCTCGCGTAGCGCCAGCAGTCGATAACCCTGTTCGCCCTGGCGAAACACCTGCTCGACGAAGGACTGTTCGTCATCCAACTGGGGGCGCAACTCACGCATCACCGCAAAACATTCGCGACAGCGGGCTTCGCTTTCGATCAGGTGATACTCCAGATCACCGTTCACGGGCCACCTCCTCATGCTCACGGACACCGGGCGGCACCAGCCGGAAACCCACGCCCACGCGGTTGAGCGCATTCATCAGGCCGATCGCCAGGGTCAGGTCAGCCAGCTCCTTTTCACCGAACACTGCCGCAACGGCCTGATAGTCCGCGTCCGGAATCGCCGTCTGATGGACCAGGGTCACCGTTTCAGCCCAGGCCAGGGCAGCGCGCTCACGCATATCGAACAGCGACTCGGCCTCGCGCCACACCGGCACCAGTTGCACCTTGTCGGCACTGACGCCCAGCTTGAGCAGATCCCGCGAATGCTGGTTGATGCAGTAGGCGCAGCCATTGATCTGCGAAACCCGCAGGTACACCAGGTCGATCAGCTGAGGTGACAGGCCGCAGCCCTGTACATAGCTTTTCACGCCCCCCAGTGCCTTGTAGCCCTGGGGGGCGGCGGCGAAATAGTCGAGACGTTGTGTCATGGTCGTTTCCCTTGTGAGGTCAGTGAGGATGGCCTTCAGTCTGCTGACCGCCGTCCTGCGCCAACAGGGCCAAGATCGAGCAAACCACTTGGGACATGTCCCACCGTTGCAATGGGTTTAGACTGGGCCGTTCTGCCCGCCCAAGGAAAATCCCATGCCGCCAGCCAGCTCCGCCGCCGAACCGGGCCTGCCGAAATACCTGGTCGTCTATCGACGCATCCGCGGCGCCATCGACGACGGACAACTGAAACCCGGCGACCGGCTGCCCTCAGTGCGCGCCCTGTCCGCCGAGCTCAACCTCGCACGGGGCACCGTCGAAACCGCCTATGCGCTGCTGGCCAGCGAAGGCTACCTGACCGCCCGTGGCCAGGCTGGCACCATCATCGCCCAGGACCTGCCGGCGGCTCCGGCCCAGCCACCCTCCGGCAATAACCAGGCAGAACAGGACCACCCGCTGCCCCTGCAACTGGGCATGCCGGCATTGGACGCCTTCCCACGCAAGCTTTGGGCCCGGCTGATCACCCAGCGCGCCCGCCAGACCGACATCGCCAGCCTCGGCTTCAGCGACCCACGCGGCTATGCGCCCCTGCGTGCAGCCATCGCCCAATACCTGGGGTTGTACCGGGGTGTGCACTGCACGCCGGACCAGGTGTTCATCTGCCCCGGCTACAACGCCGTGCTCGAACTGATCTGCGAGAGCCTGGAAATGAGCGGCCAGGACTGCTGGTTCGAAGACCCCGGCTACCTGCATGCCAGACAACTCCTGCTCAATCGCGGCGTGAAACTGGTCCCGGTGGCGGTCGATGGCGATGGCCTGCAGGTGGAGCAAGGCATCCAACAGGCACCCTCGGCACGGCTGTCAGTGGTGAGCCCGGCACACCAGAGCCCGCTGGGCGTGGCCCTGAGCCCGGCGCGCCGCCAGGCGCTGCTCGACTGGGCACGACAGCAGTCGAGCTGGGTGCTGGAGGACGACTACGACAGCGAATTCCGCTACCGCGGCCGTCCCCTGCCCGCCCTCAAGAGCCAGGACCAGCACGACCGCGTGCTGTACGCTGGCACCTTCAGCAAGATGCTGTTCCCCGGCCTGCGCCTGGCCTACCTCGTGGTGCCACAGGCGCAGGTCGAGCGTTTCGAACAGCGCGCCCGGCTGCTGCGCAACCGCTGCCCGGAACTGCTGCAGGCGACGGTCAGCGATTTCCTCAACCAGGGCCACTTCACCCGCCACCTGAAGAAAATGCGCCAACTGTACAGCGCGCGCCGGGCGCTGCTGGTCAAGGCGCTGGAAGACGTGTGCGGCGGCAGGCTCAAGGTCGATCCGCAGGCAGGTGGGATCAACCTGCTGGTGCGCCTGTTGATCGACGTGCCGGACAGCCACGTCGCCCAGTGCGCCCGGGCGACAGGATTGGCAATCGAGCCCCTGTCGCGCTGGCAACTGACGGCCGGGAAGGAAGGTGGCTTGCTGATGGGATTCACCAATGTGGTCTCGGCCGAACAGGCGCGCGAGGTGGCTGCGAGGTTGTTGGCGGTGATCCAGGAACCGCGCCAGGACGGCTGATAGCCGGCGACCGGCCGCTATCCGGCCCGCAAAAATAGTCAAATATCAGGGGTTTACAGAACCCCGCCAATCGCTATAATCGTCGCCCTGACATGCCGGTATAGCTCAGATGGTAGAGCAACTGACTTGTAATCAGTAGGTCCCGGGTTCGATTCCTGGTGCCGGCACCATATCCAGCTCCATCGCGTTCCACCGAATGCCTTGGAAGCCCCTAAAACCCGCCCTTTGGCGGGTTTTTTCGTTCCAGGACCCTCCGTCGGGATCCAACAAAATACCCCATCCCCAGGGGTATTTTTAGGGTACAGCGTCTTGCCTGCATGGAGAACGTACCCTTATGCCACGCCTAGCCGTTCCTCTCAGCGACCTCAAATGCCGTACGTCGAAACCTCGCGAACGTGCCTACAAGCTATTCGACGGTGGCGGCATGTACCTCTTCGTGAAACCCAACGGCGTGAAAACGTGGCGATTGCGCTACTTCAAGCCCAGCGGCAAGGAGGGCACGCTGATCATCGGCAACTATCCCATCATCTCGCTGGCCGTCGCGAGGACCAAGCGCGATGAAGCCAAGGCCCTGCTGCTCGACAACCTCGACCCGATGGAAGAGAAGAAGAGAGCGAAGCTAGCTGCTCAACGAGCTTCCCTGCTTTTTGAAACCGTCGCCCTGGAGTGGCATGCCGAAATGTCGCGGCGCTGGACGGAGGGACACGCCAAGACCGTCATGAGCCGATTGCGCACCCACGTCTTCCCCCTGATAGGCAAACGCCCAATCGCTGAGCTTGATACCCATGATCTGCTTGAGGTCACTCTGCGTATCAAAGAGCGCGGCACCATGGACGTTGCCCTGCGCGTGCAGAACTATCTCTCCACGATCATGCGGGGAGCGAAGCGGGCGCGGCAGATCAGCCAGAACCCGGCGCTCGATCTGGCAGGGTCGATTCATGCCCCGCGTACCGTGCACCGCCCTGCCCTCTCACTCAACCGCCTCCCCGAACTACTCAACCGGATCGACAACTACAACGGCCGTGAGCTAACCAAGCTGGCTGTACTGCTGACGCTGCACGTGTTCGTGCGCTCCAGCGAACTGCGCTTTGCGCGCTGGGATGAGTTCGACCTGCAAAGAGCGATGTGGGAGATCCCAGACACCCGTAAGCCCATCGACGGCGTGCGCAATTCCACTCGTGGTACCAAGATGAGCGGAGACATACAGATGGTGCCGCTCTCTCCGCAAGTCATCGCGATCCTTGAACGGCTGCGCGGCTTGAGTCGCTTCTCTGAACTGGTGCTGCCCGGTGACCACAAGTACTGGAAGCCAATGTCAGAGAACACGGTTAACCAGGTGCTGCGCAACGTTGGCTACGACACATCCAAGGAGGTATGCGGGCATGGATTCAGGACCATGGCCTGTAGCGCCTTGCTGGAGTCAGGGCTGTGGACAGACGCGGCTATTGAGCGGCAGATGAGCCACAAGGAACGCAATCGCGTGCGCGCCGCCTATATCCACAAGGCCGAATTTCTGGAGCAGCGTCGGCTGATCATGGCGTGGTGGAGCAATTACATCGATGCCAACAGATCGGGGCATGTCACTCCACATGAGTTCGCCCATCCAGCTGGCGACAACATCACTCCCTTGCCAAGTGGGCGTGGCGCATTCAATCGTCGGTGAACCCTCCAGAACACCGTTGGCCGCTCTTTAATTCGGGTCCATCCAAACAGGGCTGCAAAGCCGCCCTGTTTGGATGGACCTCGCTTTGCAAAGCTAAAAGCCGACACGAATCCTTTGGATACCACTGATTTCCACCGGTGGATAATTTCATCCACAAGCCCAGAAGCCATGAAAATCACGGCGTTGACCAAAATTACCCACAGGCGTAGAACTGATCTTGCAACCGCTGCCTTAGGCAGCACCCCAGGTGACCCGAACCTTCAAGGTCACGCCGCTCTTGCGGTGGTTCTCCCCAAAGGCGATTCGCATCCGGCAGCTCGCCCGGTCACTACCCATGTGATGGATGCTCTTACACATATAGCGCTCGTGCGCCAGATACACCGTACCTCGCTGCCCTGCAGCAACCTATCCGCTTGGCCGAATCCTGCGCCAACCTGTGCCCGTCTCTTTCTCTGGAAAGAGACGGGCACTTCTACCACTGCTGCAGCCCTGATCGCACATGGCTTTGCGGCAATTCCCCTCGTGACAATTGGCGTGACAAACGCCGATGTCACCAGCAACAGCCATGTAGATGATGGTGCCGCAGACCAAGGAATGGACTGCACCTGACTGACAGTCAGGCATGCCCCGGTCATCACATTGCTGCGTTCACCCGACTCAGGATCTTCAGGCGCTGGTCTCGTCAGCCAGTTCTGCCTCCACCCGCCCACCGGTAACGGTGTTCAGGAGGCCAGATCATGAGATGCCCTTGCTCCCGGACGTAAGGAGCCGCCAGTCCCGCGAAGAGGACATTCCCCACAGGTCGCAGGGGCCTTGATCCCTGATAACACTCAGCATTCTTGGCGGGATGACGTGGGGCGAGGATCGGAGAGCGGACGATGAGGTGAGCGACATGGCATTGGTGGGTAGGCGCGACCGTCGTAATTCTGGCTACGGCAGGCGATTGAGCTAAGCGGGGGGCGTTGGCTTTGAACGATCGGTTGGATAGCGCCCATTGGGATACAGTCAAGACCACTACACTGGTCGCTCATGCTGAATTGATGAATTTGAGTTATTGGAAAGGCCCCAAGAGCTCCGCAGCTGGGTCCGCCCCTTGCCAAGATCAACAAAGCCCCTATGATGGCGATAGGATGGCAAAAGCCTACCACTACCAATAACGTGGAGCTTTTGCTCCAATAACAACGAAGGAAGCGAGCTGAGATGGAAGTCAGGGAGTCAATCATTCATGGGGTACTCAAGGCAAAAGAGACTTCGGGCGAGGGGTCAACGACCATCCGCCCAAGGGAAGAATTATTGCCCATTGATGAAAGGCTTGATCTCCTTTGCACCGACGTACTCGCTCTCTACACAAAGCTAAGTAATGGCTACGGAACTTTTGGTGCCGACCCTCTGCTGCATGCGTTCCCTGCTTTACTAAAAAGATACCTGAGAGCCGAAATTGACTTGGTAGAGCTAAGTGTAAGCACTAGCACTTTACTATCAGATCGCATGCAAGATCAGTTCATGGCAACAACAAGCTGGCCACTTTTCGTAAGATATAACAACCAAGGCCGCGAGTGGTTTTTGATCGCAATGCTCAAGCTGAAAGAGGGTGTCGGCATTGACGAGGCAACTTTAGACCTCAACAACTCTCTGTCTTTTGACATATCTCACCTTCATGAAGCTGCGCGAATTGACATTGAAAAGCTTCTGAGAGATGAACAACCGTATCTTTCGTTCATTAAGCGAAGAGCAGGCGATGCCGATGTAACGCGTTACTTCAGGACAGCTATATCTTGCACTGAATATACAGACGCAAAGCACAACACCGAAATGGTTATAAAGGCCGCCGAAGCCTATTGTTCTGAGCAAG
>NZ_AQOH01000006.1 GCF_000364705.1 Pseudomonas fuscovaginae SE-1
AAGAAAAACTCAATTCTGTGTCCGGGAATTGTTGACCACTACAGGTTGAGGCGATCAGCCGTTCAAGTAACGGCTGATCGCCTTAGGGGGGAGCGCACACGTCGCTCAGGCGTCAGATCGCTTTCGGTGGGAAGTCGATGTCTGTTTTCGCCACGTTGTTCAGGTAGTTCGTCAAGGTCAGCAGCGAGACCTGCGCGATAACGTCGACGATTTTTGCATCGTCCAACCCAGCTTCCCGTGCGATTGAGAGATGCTCGTCACTCACTTGGCCGCGGCTGAGCGTGACAGCCCGAGCCAGTGCAGCGACTCCGTTCAGCGTGCCAGCGCGCGCTGCCAGCAGATCATCAGCGCTCAGTCCGGCCTTCCCACCGAAGAAGCTGTGAGCCGCGACGCAATAATCGCATCCGTTAACTTCCGAGGCCGCCAGTGCCGCCACTTCACGTTCGGCAGGTGTCAGGCTGTTCTTGCTCAGCGCCTGTGCCAGAGCGAGATATCCTCCCAAGGCTGCTGGCGAGTGAGCCAGGGTAGCGAAAGCGTTAGGGATAAAACCCAAGCCTTTTTCAATGCCCTGAAGAGCAGTGCGCGCAGCGGCTGGAGCTTGGTCAATGGTCAAAGCAGCAATTCGGGTCATGATTTTGCTTCCTTCTAGGCTGTCCAATGCGTTTCTGTTCAGGCGACAGGGATAGGGTTTTCGGCCAGAGCCTGGTTGAACTGGTTGATCAGTTCATGCTCGTTTGGCCCTTGGTTGGCGCGCACTGGGACGACGCGGTCAACCAGGACTTCGGTTGTCGCTGTCTCCAGTTTTTCCAGGGTTTCCTGGATGAATTCGTCCAGCGGCATGGCGCGTTCATCACCACTTTTGTGGATCAAATCGGTGTCGACCCATGGCGGTGCGATTTCCAGTACCTTGACGCTGGTATCGCGCAGGGCAAAACGTTGCGACAGCGAGTAGGAGTGAATCGCGGCTTTGGTCGCCGAGTAGAGGGCTGTCGCGGCCAGTGGCAGATAGGCCAATACCGAGCTGTTGTTGATGATGTAGGCATCAGGTTGGCGCTTGAGGTGTTCTACAAACGCTGCGCTAACACGCACCGGGCCCAGCAGGTTGGTCTGGAGCAGCCCTACAGCCTGCTCATCGTCATAATCGCCAGAGCCTGGGTTGTCGAAAGGCATGATGCCGGCATTATTGATGATGACGTTCAGCGAGGGATGGCGACGGATAACCTCTTGTGCGACATCCTTGATCTGCTGGGGATCATTGATATCAAGCTGAACGGTGTCGATGCCGGGATTGGAGTTGGCGATTTCATCCAGCAGCGATTGGCGTCGGCCTGCGATGATGACCTTGTTTCCACGCTGGTGGAACGCTTCGGCCAGAGCGCGGCCGATGCCCGAGGTACCGCCAGTAATGAAGATGGTGTTTGCGCTAGTTTTCATGATTTGTATCCTTTCAATTGATTGATTAAACGTCGTAACGCGGGGCGAGTTTGTTGCTGGAGAGATGTCCGAACAGCGCCTTGCGGCTGCTTTCGTACAGCTCGAAATGCTGTATGTCCTGCATGGACGGGATGGAGATCAGGACACCGTTGTCGAAGTCTTGAAGGGCGCCATCTACCAGGTCGCTTGCTGACATCACGATGTTGGGATCAAGGTTTTCGACGGGCAGCCCCCCGATCTCCCAGAAATCGGTAGCCGTAGCTCCTGGCAGCACCGCCTGAACCCTGATGCCCTGTTCTGCCAGCTCTTTGTGCAGCGACTGAGTGAAGGCCGTGACGTAGGCTTTGCTTGCGCCATACACGCCATTCAGAATTTCCGGTGCCAGGCTGACGATTGATGAGATATTGATGATTGCGCCCTGTTGGCGAGCGATGAAGCCTGGAACCGCTGCGTAGGTCAGTCGAGTGAGTGCAGTGACGTTGAGGCTAATCATCTCGGCCATTCGCTCAACGTCGCTGTCCAGCAAACTGGTGTGAGTGCCGATGCCTGCGTTATTGACCAGCAGATTGATGCTGGCGTCTTCGCGCAATTTGCGTTCCACTCGCGCCAGGTCCGCTGCGTTGGCCAGGTCTGCGGGGAAGACTTCAACGCTCTGCTGGGTTTCGTTGGTGATGCGGCTAGCAAGAGCGTTCAGGCGATCACGATTGCGGGCGACCAGTATCAGGTCATAGCCACGTTGAGCCAGGCGGTCTGCGAAGATTGCGCCGATGCCGGTGGATGCGCCTGTGATCAGGGCGGTGCCTTTGTATTCCTGAGTCATGGTCCAGCTCCGTTGTTTGGGTGTGGAGCCATGATGCAAAAAAACAGATTTGTCTTAAACGACGCTTATGGTCGTGTTTTAGGACATCACAAATGGAGCAGGATAATGCATCGAATCGGCTACTTGGTCATAGACGGATTTCAGGTGATGTCACTGGCCACCCAGGCGGTTTTTGAATTCGCGAACATGGTCGCGGGCGAGCCTGTGTACCGGATTCAGAACTATTCGGTGTCAGGAGGGACCATTCGATCATCCCTGGGTATGCACATCGATACGCTGGCATTGGATGATCCAGGGCTTGCCGATAGCTGGATGATCACAGGGACACTCACTCCGCTTACGCCTCCCGCTGCTGAGGTTCTGTCCAGCGTGCAGGGATTTGCCCAGAGTTCAAGGCGCATCGCGGGCATTTGCACAGGAGCTTTCGTCTTGGCTCAAGCGGGTGTCCTCGATAACCGGCGTGCGACTACTCACTGGGCATATGCCAAGACGCTTCAAGGCATGCACCCGAGCATTGAGGTGGAAGAGGATCGGATCTTCATTGTGGACGGTCCTGTTTGGACCTCTGCGGGAATGACCGCAGGCCTCGACATGGCATTGGGGATGGTGGAGAAGGATTTGGGGACGGAGCTTGCCAGATCGGTAGCTCATAAGCTCGTCATGCACCAACGCCGATCGGGAGGGCAATCTCAGCACTCTGAGTTGCTTGCTCTCGCGCCCAAGTCTGATCGCATTCAAAGCGCCCTGGACTATGCACGTAAGCATTTGAACAGGGCATTGAGTGTTGAAGAGCTCGCGGAGGTTGTTCACCTCAGCCCAAGGCAATTCACGCGCGTCTTCACTGCCGAAACCGGTCAGTCCCCTGCGAAAGCGGTGGAAAGCCTACGACTAGAGGCAGCTCGGTTAATGATCGAGCAGAGCCGCCATAGCCTGGATACGGTAGCAAGGGAAACGGGGTTCAGGGATCGTCGACACATGCGCGAAGTATTTATCCGAGGTTTTGGGGTCCCCCCGCAAGCAGTCCGCCGCGATGCGAGGCGAGTCGGTTAGAAAACGCTTTCCTATTAAACCGAACGGTTCGATACTGGAGCATGTCGATCGTTTAGGTACCGAAAATGGGACGCCCTCGAAAATTCAATCGTGAGACGGTTCTGGAGAAGGCATTGCCCGTGTTCTGGCAGTACGGCTACTCCGGCACCTCTCTCCATCATCTTGAGCAGGCTACGGGCGTTAACAAGTCAGGCCTGTATTCAGAATTCAAGGATAAGGATGATCTGTTTCTGAGCGCTTTGGCGTATTACTACGCAAATCGCGGAGCGCCAGAAATCCTGACTGCCCAGCCGCAAGGATGGGCAAATATCGAGCGCTTTCTTCGGCTTGGCGACCCTCAAGATAACGGATGTATGGGCTGTTTTTCGGTCAATGCGTTACGTGAGTTCCCAGTGCTTTCCGACCAGGTCCGTCAACTGCTCGTGGATTGTCATCGTCGCTTGCTCCCGGAAATCGCTGACAACGTAAGGGCTGAGAAAACCCGACTGGCTCCAGAGGTTGTTGCGGACATCATCATGGTGTTTTTCTCTGGGGTGTGCGTTGAAAGCTGCTTGCCTGCTGATGGAACGGGCGATCGTGTCAACCATTTCATGGAAGCGCTGCGGGCTCTCTGAGCAGCATTCACCACTTTTTTGAACCGAATGGTTTTTTTCTCTTGCGCCTGCGTTTGGGTCGCCCTATATTGAACCGATCGGTTCTTAACAGGGCGGAGTAAGACAGCAATTACCCGTCCTGACCCTCTGTCTTAACCCAAGCGTCGCCTGCAAGGAGAATCACCATGGCACTGAAGATCCATCCAATTAACCTCGGAAACATGCAGATGGATTCGAGTGGTCTGGTCATGTTCCGGAACCCCGGCGAGCAAGTCACCATTCCTGTCCTGGGTTTTCTTATTACTGGAGGGGAGGAACCGATCCTGGTCGATACAGGGTCACGCAATGCCCAGCAGTATGAAGAATACGGACTCACGTACGAAGTAACGCCGCAAATGACGCTTGAGTACCATCTGGCCCAGCATGGGCTGCGGATGAAAGACATCCGGCACATCGTCCACACCCATGCTCATATCGATCACGTCGGCATGACCGATCTCTTCCCGATGGCGACTACAGTCGGTATCTCGCGTCGTGAGCTGGAGTTCGCTGCATCCGGCATCATGGGGCCGCTCATGTACACCGCGGCTGATACCAAGCATTTGATTGATCGTCTCCACACACGAGGCGCAATTCGCCTGTTTGATGTCGACGGCACGTTCGAAGAAGAGGTTATCCCTGGCATAGCAGTTCGACTGTCAGGTGGACACACCCCCGGCTCGATATCGGTCCTGGTCGAAACTGATGAAGGCATGGCGAATATCTGCGGCGACATCGCCTATGACATTCACGACCAACTGATTGAGCCCATTCTCGATCAAGCGTCACATGAGCCGACGATCACAGCGAATCGGGCCATGTCCATGCTGGATGAAAAGAAAGCTCTCAAGAGGGCGCTCGCAGACAGCAAATTTCTGCTGCCAAGTCACGACGCGCCTGCCTTGATCAAAGGCGGAAAAGTCGTAGGGCGTATGCTCGATGCCATTTCTAATCCCCATGCTGACGTTACAAAAGCGATCAACTATTCGCTTTTGGCCTCAGTGTGACGCATGGCTTTCGTCACCTTTGCACGTGCTCGCCCTTGGCGAGCCGTGCGGTTCGGGACTGGAACACTGGTTTTTGCGATGGGCGTATGCCTGCTGATCAACCGCTTACTGTGAGCACAAGTCATGAGCCAGATTCTGATAACCCCTGGAATAAGCGTTGCCAATGACGACAAGCAGCGTCTTGGCCCGCGGACTCGTTTTGGTCTGCTTGCCTCCATCACAGTGACCTTCCTGGCTGGATCCAGCGTACCTACGCCGTTGTATCCGATCTATCAGGACCAGTGGCATTTCACTGCGATGGGCATCAGCTTTATCTTCAGTATTTATGCCATTTCAGTACTCGCCGGACTGCTAGTGTTTGGTCGGCTGTCCGACTACGTCGGTCGTCGGTCAGTACTGTTGTGGACGACTGTTTTGCAATTGGTGGCCATGTACATGTTGGGTGTAGCTGATGGCTTCACGGATCTAGTGCTTGGTAGGCTGATTCAAGGCGTGTCGACAGGGGCTGCAGTTCCAGCGGTGGGCGCAGCCCTGATTGATCTCAACCACAAGCGCGGCGCGGTCGTGAATGCCCTCACACCTGCCATCGGCAGTGCTGTTGGGGCTCTGATGGGTAGCGTATTCGCACAGGCATTACCGTACCCCACTCATACTGTGTTCGCGGCGCTAGCTTTTATTTTGGTCATTCAGGGCGTGGGTCTACTCTTCATGAGGGATATCCGCGCAAGAATACCTGGGGCTGCCCGGTCACTGATGCCGCAATTCAGCATACCCGTGGATGTGCGCGGACCAATGATCATTGCATCGTCGCTATTCGTTGCTGGCTGGGCTGTCGCCGGTTTCTTCGCCTCAATGGGCCCCAGGTTAATTGAGCAGCTCTTTGCGCTACCTGCGTCATGGGCAGGCGGATTGGTGTTGGCTGCTTTCGCTGGGAGTGGGGTAGCTGCGATTGGGGCATTCGTTACTCGATCAATGCATACCTTGGCTTGGATTGGCGCACTGGGGCTGCTGATCGGTATGGCTATGGTCTTGGTTTCATTGATCACCGGTTCGCTCACTCCCTTTGTCTTTGGCGTGGTGATTTCAGGAGCTGGCTTTGGTGCCGGTTTTCAAGGTGGTATCCGACTGGTTTTATCCAAGTCACGCGCCGAGGAAGTCGCGGGTGTATTGTCCGTTGCCTTCCTCTGTTGCTACCTCGGTATGGGTGTTCCGGCGATGATCGCTGGGTACGCGGTAGCTAGCGGATACGGCATCTTCGATACCGCAATAGTTTTCGCCATTCTGGTAATGAGCCTTTCATTCATAGCGGTTTACAGGATGATAAGTGGTGGCAGTAAGGTATGACGCGAGTAGAACGTAGAAAAGGCCACATTAGGTGGCCTTTTCTATGTGCGGCTTCTGGTCAGCTGCTCAGCCACGAATGCCCCGATGTGCCGGGCAGTGGCGATGGGATATTGCATGTGAGGGCCGTGCCCGGTACTCGGTATGCTGAGTTGGGTCAGGGTTGGAAGTTGTTGGGTCAGCGCCTGCCAGTGCTCAACAGGGAATACGATGTCGTGATCACCACCTATGTGAAGAACTGGGACCCGGCTTTGCTTTTTTGTTGCCTGAACGCTCGCTTGCGCTTCGGAAGATGGAAGAGGAGCCAGAACCACACATTCCCGCGAATATTTCAGCCGTACCTGATTCTGGAAAAGCCGCTTGGCGCTACCGGGCGCTTGCGGCTGGTCAGGCGCCGGCTCCGTCGCTCCAGCCGGCCCGTTGCTCCATCAGGAAGTCGACGAACGCCTTGAGCCGCAGCGGTACGTGCCGGCCATGGGGATAGAGCAGGGTGAAGGGGCGTGAGCGGCCGGCGAAAGGTTGCAGTACTTCCACCAGCGAACCCTCGGCCAGTTCCTTCTCGACGATGAAACGATAGGTCTGGAACAGGCCGGCACCATGCCGGGCCAGGGTCACGCCGCCCAGCACATCTTCCGAGCAGCAGTAGCCGCTGTTGGCCAGCAGTTCGCGGTCCTGGCCATCCTCCCTGAACAGCCAGGTGATTCGCCGGCCGTTGCTGGGCAGTTCGAACTGGATGCATTCGTGGCGCTGCAGGTCATCCAGGTTGTGTGGCGTTCCGGCTCGACGCAGATAGTCGGGGCTGGCGACCACTACCAGCGCCGCATCCTCCAGGTGCCGGGCGATCAGCCCGGAGTCGGGCAGCACGCGCACGCGGATCGCCAGGTCGTAGCCTTCCTCGACGAAGTCGATATTGCGGTTGCTGATATGGGTTTCGACCTGTACCGCCGGATAGCGCGCGCGAAAGGTCGGCAGCAGCGGCAGGAGACGGTGGTGGGCGTAGGTGGTGGGGATACTGATGCGCAGCGTGCCAGACGGCTCCTGCTGTTTGCCCATGACTTCGCGCTGGGCTTCGGACAGTTGCGTCAGCGCCTGTCGACACTGCTCGAAGTAGGCCCGACCGCCTTCGGTCAGGCGTATGCTGCGGGTGGTACGGGTGAACAGTCGCACGCCCAGGCGTTGCTCCATGCGCGAGATCGAGCGGCTCACTGCGGCCGGGGTGACGCCGGCCACCGACGCGGCGGCGGTGAAACTGCCGGCTTCGGCGGCCAGGCAGAACAGCTCGATGCTGCCGAGCAGGATGTCATCGAATTGTCTTCGCATGCTTGAGGGCGCCAGGGATCGAATGGGTTTCACCAGTGAAATACAGCGACTTGCGTGCAGACGCAATCTTTCGGCAAAGGATTGGATGGGTGTTCAACTTCTTGGGGGCCGTCCAGATTGTGGGAGCCGCCCGGGCGGCGCTCCCACGAAGGAGGGTGGTGTCGGCTGCTGGCGTTTTGTCTGACCGCAAAAGCAAAAGACCCGCTCGGGGGCGGGCCTTGTAATTCAGGGTGGATTAACGGGCTGTCAGTGCCGCGTAGCTGTTCATCAGGTTGCGGTAGTTGGGGATCCGCTGCGACAGCAGGTTGCCCAGGCCTTCAATGTCGTT
>NZ_AQOH01000007.1 GCF_000364705.1 Pseudomonas fuscovaginae SE-1
AAGCTGGCGTGTCTACCAATTTCACCACCTGGGCAGCATCTTCAACGTCGTTGCGTCGTCGATGGCGCGCACTATACGGAGCCTCTCCGGGGCTGTAAACCCCTGCAAGCAAAAAAATGCAAAAAATCTCTCAAGCGCTCTGCAATCACGTCTGTCGCTGCTGGCAAAGGGATTTTCTGGCGCCATCCGCGCCTGAAATTTCCCGTTTCAATACGCGTATGCCAAACTATCCGGGCATATAGACAAGGTGAAATTTATCTAATGGCCGATTGGCAGTCCCTCGATCCCGAGGCCGCTCGTGAAGCGGAAAAATACGAAAACCCCATTCCCAGCCGTGAGTTGATCCTGGCGCATTTGTCCGAGCGCGGGTCGCCGGCCAGTCGCGAGCAACTGGTGGAAGAGTTCGGTCTGAGCACCGAAGACCAGGTGGAGGCCCTGCGCCGCCGCCTGCGCGCCATGGAGCGCGACGCTCAACTGATTTATACCCGTCGTGGCACCTACGCCCCGGTGGACAAGCTGGACCTGATTCTAGGCCGCATCGTCGGCCATCGTGACGGCTTCGGCTTCCTGATCCCGGACGACGGCAGCGAAGACCTGTTCATGAGCCCCGCGCAGATGCGCCTGGTGTTCGACGGCGACCGTGCCCTGGCGCGGGTTTCCGGCGTCGACCGGCGTGGCCGTCGCGAGGGCGTGATCGTCGAGGTGGTGTCCCGTGCCCACGAGACCATCGTCGGTCGTTACTTCGAGGAAGGCGGCATCGGCTTCGTGGTCGCCGACAACCCGAAGATCCAGCAGGAAGTGCTGGTCACGCCGGGGCGCAACGCCAACGCGCAGATCGGCCAGTTCGTCGAGGTGAGAATCACCCACTGGCCGACGCCGCGCTTCCAGCCCCAGGGCGATGTGGTCGAAGTGGTCGGCAACTACATGGCTCCGGGCATGGAAATCGATGTTGCCCTGCGCACCTACGATATACCCCATGTCTGGCCCGAGGCCGTGGTCAAGGAAGCGCGCAAGCTCAAGCCGGAAGTCGAGGAGAAGGACAAGGAGAAGCGCGTTGACCTGCGCGACCTGCCGTTCGTCACCATCGACGGCGAGGACGCCCGCGACTTCGACGACGCGGTCTATTGCGAGGCGATTCCGGGCAAGCTGCGGCTGTTCTCCGGTGGTTGGAAGCTGTACGTGGCGATCGCCGACGTTTCCAGCTACGTGAAGGTCGGCTCGGCGCTGGATGCCGAGGCCCAGGTGCGCGGCAACTCGGTGTACTTCCCCGAGCGCGTGGTGCCGATGCTGCCGGAAGAGCTGTCCAACGGCCTGTGCTCGCTGAACCCGCATGTCGATCGCCTGGCGATGGTCTGCGAAATGACCATCTCGAAAAAGGGCGAGATGACCGATTACGTATTCTACGAAGCGGTGATCCACTCCCATGCCCGTCTGACCTACAACAAGGTCAGCACCATCCTGGAGCAGCCGAAGACCGCCGAAGCCAAGCGCCTGCGTGCCCAGTACGGGGAAGTGGTCCCGGACCTCAAGCAGCTTTACGCCCTGTACAAGGTGCTGCTGGCGGCTCGCCATACCCGTGGCGCGATCGATTTCGAAACCCAGGAAACCCGGATCATCTTCGGTTCCGAGCGCAAGATCGCGGAGATTCGTCCGACCACCCGCAACGACGCGCACAAGCTGATCGAGGAGTGCATGCTGGCGGCCAACGTCGCCACCGCCGAGTTCCTCCAGAAACACGAAATTCCGGCTCTGTACCGCGTGCATGACGGTCCGCCGCCGGAGCGCCTGGAAAAACTGCGCGCGTTCCTGGGTGAGCTGGGCCTGTCGCTGCACAAGGGCAAGGAAGGTCCGACACCGAAGGATTACCAGGCTCTGCTGGCCAGTATCCAGAGCCGTCCGGATTTCCATCTGATCCAGACCGTGATGCTGCGCTCCCTGAGCCAGGCGGTGTACAGCGCCGAGAACGATGGTCACTTCGGCCTGAATTACGAAGCCTACACCCACTTCACCTCGCCGATCCGCCGTTACCCGGACCTGTTGACGCACCGCGCGATCCGCAGCGTGATCCATTCGAAGCAGAATACCCCGCACGTACGTCGTGCCGGAGCGATGAGCATTCCGAAGGCGCGCATCTATCCGTACGACGAAGCGGCGCTGGAGCAATTGGGTGAGCAGTGCTCGATGAGCGAGCGCCGTGCCGACGAAGCCACCCGCGACGTGGTGAACTGGCTCAAGTGCGAGTTCATGAAGGATCGCGTGGGCGAGTCGTTCCCGGGCGTGGTCACGGCGGTGACCGGTTTTGGCCTGTTCGTCGAACTGACCGATATCTACGTTGAGGGTCTGGTGCACGTCACCGCCTTGCCGGGCGACTACTACCACTTCGATCCGGTGCATCATCGCCTGTCCGGCGAGCGCACCGGTCGCAGCTTCCGCCTCGGTGATACGGTCGAGGTCAAGGTCATGCGCGTCGATCTCGACGAGCGCAAGATCGACTTCGAAATGGCCGAGAAAGCCCAATCGGCACCGGCTGGGCGCGGCAGCGCCAAGAAGCGTGGGGTTGAAACCGCTCCGGCGCCGGTGGTCGAGAAGGCTGCGGAGCCTGCCCGCGCTTCCCGCCGCAATGCCGAGAAGAAGTCCGGCGATGCCTATCGCTCCAGTGATGCCGCGGCGAAGAACGCCGAGGTGCGCAAGAGCCGCGAGATGAAAAAGGCGCTGCTGGCCGAGGCGAAAACCGGTGGCAAGCCCAAGGTCGAGAGCAAGTCCGGCCGGGGTGCGCCTTCGGAAAAGCCGAGCAAGCATCGCAAGGGGCCGTCGAAGAACGGTCCGGCACGTAAATCCAAGGGCAAGTCATGAGTCAGCTGGAAAAGATCTACGGCGTGCATGCCGTGGAGGCGCTGTTGCGTCATCACCCCAAGCGCGTCAAGCAGATCTGGCTGGCTGAAGGCCGCAGCGATCCTCGGGTTCAGCCCCTGTTGCAGTTGGCGGGCGAGAACCGCGTAGCGGTCGGCCAGGCCGAGCGCCGCGAGATGGACGCCTGGGTCGAGGGCGTGCACCAGGGGGTGGTGGCGGAAGTCAGTCCGAGCCAGGTCTGGGGTGAGGCGATGCTCGACGAGCTGCTCGACCGCACCGAAGGCGCGCCGCTGATCCTGGTGCTCGATGGTGTGACCGACCCGCACAACCTCGGCGCGTGCCTGCGCACCGCCGATGCGGCGGGCGCACTGGCGGTGGTGGTGCCCAAGGACAAGTCGGCGACCCTGACACCAGCCGTGCGCAAGGTGGCCTGCGGTGCGGCGGAGGTGATTCCGCTGGTGGCCGTGACCAACCTCGCGCGCACCCTGGAAAAGCTCCAGCAACGCGGCCTGTGGGTCGTCGGCACGGCTGGCGAGGCTGAGCAGGAGCTGTATCAGCAGGACCTGACCGGTCCGACCATCCTGGTCATGGGCGCCGAAGGCAAGGGCATGCGTCGCCTGACCCGCGAGCACTGCGACTTCCTGGTGAAGTTGCCGATGGCCGGCAGCGTCAGCAGCCTCAATGTCTCGGTGGCCACCGGTGTCTGTCTGTTCGAGGCGATGCGCCAGCGCAGTGTCAAGGCCGCGGCCAAGAAGGCCTGATCACGCGCCGGTTTTTGTGGCAGGGCGGCAAGGGTATTTGAAGTCGAGCGAGGTTTTGTGGCGAGTGGGCTTGTCGGAACGCCGCACCGCCACGCTCGGCTGCGAAGCAGTCGTAAAACCAGGCACCTCGTTTCTCTCTGATGCACCGCAATCACTGATCTTGGGGGGAGCGCTTCGCCCCCAGCGTGGGCAGGCCCGCTCGCCACAGGGGTTGTACGCATAACGGCATTGGCTGTTCAAATAATCACCAATTACCTTGCGCCTCTCGCGCCCCTTCTCTACAATTGCGCCCCTTGCCGTGATGGCTGGCGCATTTGTGCCTACTCCAAGGCAAGACACACCAGTGTCATTCACTCCTTGTCTGACCGCTTTTGAGTGGCAGGCTACAACCCGTAAGGAGCATTCATGCGTCATTACGAAATTATCTTCCTGGTCCACCCGGATCAGAGCGAGCAAGTCGGCGGCATGGTTGAGCGTTACACCAAGCTGATCGAAGAAGACGGCGGCAAAATCCACCGCCTGGAAGACTGGGGCCGTCGTCAACTGGCCTACGCAATCAACAATGTTCACAAGGCTCACTACGTGATGCTGAACGTTGAGTGCACCGGCAAGGCCCTGGCCGAGCTGGAAGACAACTTCCGCTACAACGATGCTGTGATCCGTAACCTGGTCATCCGTCGCGACGAAGCCATCACTGGCCAGTCCGAGATGCTCAAGGCTGAAGAAAACCGCAGTGAGCGCCGTGAGCGTCGCGACCGTCCTGAGCACTCCGACGCTGAAGGCGTTGAGGGTGATGACAGCGACAACAGCGATAACGCTGACGAGTAATCCACGGATCTTTTGAGGAGCCTATTACATGGCACGTTTCTTCCGTCGTCGTAAATTCTGCCGCTTCACCGCTGAAGACGTGAAAGAGATCGATTACAAAGATCTCAACACCCTGAAAGCCTACGTATCCGAAACCGGCAAAATCGTTCCAAGCCGTATCACCGGTACCAAGGCTCGTTATCAGCGTCAGCTGGCTACCGCTATCAAGCGCGCCCGCTTCCTGGCCCTGCTGGCCTACACCGACAGCCACGGCCGCTGAGACCGGGTCGTCGACAGGTAGTAAAGGATTGAGTGCATGCGTGCCTTAGCTGACTTCATCATGCGGGGACGTGTGCAGGCCACGCTGGTCGTGGCCGGAGCTGCGGCATTGCCGCTGTTGTTCTGGTTGAGTGCCGCCGCCGGGAGCCTCGTGCTCCTGCGGCGCGGTTCGGACGCCTCGAGCGTCCTGGGTATCGGACTGTTGTCGGTGTTGTTGAGCTGGCACTTCCTGGGTGACCCGACGGCCCTTCTGGTGCTGCTCGGCAGTTGCGGCCTGGCGTTGATATTGCGCGTCGGGCATACCTGGAACCGCGTGCTGCTGTGCAGCATGGCCGTGGGATTGTTGTGTGCGGTGAGCCTGGGAACTGTGTTCAGTTCCTTCATCGAATCGCTGGCGCAGACGTTCGAACACGTCATGCCGCTGGCGATGGGTGAGGTCTACGAGAAATTCTCGGCCGACCAGAAGGCGTTTCTCATCTCGCTGACCGTCCCGCTGATGATCATTTCGACAGCGATTTCGTTGCAGGTCTTCAGCGTGCTGTGCCTGATTCTTGGGCGCTACTGGCAAGCGCTGTTGTATAACCCCGGTGGTTTCGGTCGCGAGTTTCGCGCTATCCGACTGCCGAAGAACGTGACGCTGTCACTGCTGGCCGTCATGTGTATCGCCCCGTTTTTCGGGTTGCATGCACTGATCCTGTTGCCGCTGTGCAGCGTACCGCTCGCCTTCGCCGGCCTGGCCCTGATTCACGGGCTGGTGGCGCAGAAGCGACTGGCCTCTTTCTGGCTGGTGGGGATATACGTCACGCTCTTGCCGTTCATGCACCTGCTCGGTCCGTTGCTCGTGGTATTGGCCATTGTCGACAGCCTGATTGATTTTCGCGGACGCCTGGCGTCGAAGGACCCCGGTAACGGTTCCGCGAACGGTGAAGGTTAAAAGTTAAGAGGTTATTACCAAATGGAACTGATCCTGCTGGAAAAAATCGCCAACCTGGGCAACCTGGGCGACAAAGTAAAAGTGAAGGCCGGTTACGGTCGTAACTACCTGCTGCCTTTCGGCAAAGCCACCGCTGCGACCGCTGCCAACCTGGCCGCTTTCGAAGAGCGTCGTGCCGAGCTGGAAAAAGCCGCAGCCGAGAAGAAAGCTTCGGCTGAATCGCGCGCCGCCCAACTGGCTGAGCTGGAAGTGACCATCACTGCCACCGCTGGTGACGAAGGCAAGCTGTTCGGTTCGATCGGCACCCACGACATCGCTGATGCCCTGACCGCCTCCGGCGTCGAAGTGGCCAAAAGCGAAGTTCGTCTGCCGAACGGCACCATCCGCAACGTTGGCGAATTCGACGTGGCCGTGCACCTGCACGCCGAAGTCGAAGCAACCGTACGCGTTGTTGTGGTGGCTGCCTAAGCAGCACTCGATCGTCTGGCGGCTTGCCCGCCAGCCGGTTAACATCGGGCACGACTCTGTTCATTCAGGTCGTGCCCTTTGTTTTTTGGCTCCAACCATCTGATTCCAAGTGGCTATGAACGAAATCTCCGCTCCCGAGCAATACGATCTGCAAACCGCTGCCCTGAAGGTGCCGCCGCATTCCATCGAGGCCGAACAGGCCGTGCTCGGTGGCCTGATGCTGGACAACAACGCCTGGGAACGCGTGCTGGACCTGGTCTCGGACGGTGACTTCTATCGGCATGACCACCGCCTGATTTTCCGCGCGATCGCCCGTCTGGCCGACCAGAACCTGCCGATCGACGTGGTGACCCTGGCCGAGCAGTTGGACAAGGAAGGGCAGACGGCCCAGGTCGGCGGCCTCGGCTACCTCGGCGAGCTGGCGAAAAACACCCCGTCGGTGGCCAACATCAAGGCCTATGCCTCGATCGTCCGCGAGCGGGCGACCCTGCGCCAACTGATCGGCATCACCAACGACATCGCCGACAGCGCCTTCAACCCGGAAGGCCGTACCGCCGAGGAAATTCTCGACGAGGCCGAGCGGCAGATCTTCCAGATCGCCGAGGCGCGCCCCAAGACCGGCGGCCCGGTAGGCGTCAATGAATTGCTGACCAAGGCCATCGACCGCATCGACACCCTGTTCAACACCTCCGACGCGATCACCGGCCTGTCCACCGGCTACACCGACCTCGACGAGAAGACCAGCGGCCTGCAGCCGGCCGACCTGATCATTGTTGCCGGCCGTCCGTCGATGGGTAAGACCACCTTCGCCATGAACCTGGTGGAAAACGCCGTGCTGCGCAGCGACAAGGCGGTGCTGGTGTACTCCCTCGAGATGCCAGGCGAATCGCTGATCATGCGTATGCTGTCGTCCCTTGGCCGTATCGACCAGACCAAGGTGCGTTCCGGCCAGTTGGAGGACGACGACTGGCCGCGCCTGACCTCGGCGGTCAACCTGCTCAACGACCGCAAGCTGTTCATCGACGATACCGCGGGCATCAGCCCGTCGGAAATGCGTGCGCGGACCCGCCGCCTGGTGCGCGAGCATGGCGACATCGCCCTGATCATGATCGACTACCTGCAGCTGATGCAGATCCCGGGCTCCAGTGGCGACAACCGGACCAACGAGATTTCCGAGATCTCCCGTTCCCTCAAGGCACTGGCCAAGGAATTCAACTGCCCGGTGGTGGCCCTGTCCCAGCTCAACCGCTCGCTGGAGCAACGGCCGAACAAGCGCCCGGTGAACTCCGACTTGCGTGAATCCGGAGCGATCGAGCAGGACGCCGACGTGATCATGTTCGTGTACCGCGACGAGGTCTACCACCCGGAGACCGAGCACAAGGGCATTGCCGAAATCATCATCGGCAAGCAGCGGAACGGTCCGATCGGCTTCATCCGGCTGGCCTTCATCGGCAAGTACACCCGCTTCGAGAACCTCGCGCCGGGCAGCTACAACTTCGACGACGACGAGTAACCTCCAGCCGCCAGGCGTGCGGCGAGGCCGGCTCGATGCTGATAAGCCCGACGATTATCGTCGGGTTTGATCATTTTTTGTGCTATATTCCGCGCCCGCGAATTTTCATCTCGTCATCTTTCATTTCGACACCGGTCATCGCCATGCAAGCAGCCAAGCCGTTATTTGACTATCCCAAGTACTGGGCCGAATGTTTCGGGCCAGCGCCCTTCCTGCCCATGAGCCGGGAAGAGATGGATCAGCTCGGCTGGGATTCCTGCGACGTGATCATCGTCACCGGTGACGCCTATGTCGACCATCCGTCCTTCGGCATGGCGATCATCGGCCGTCTGCTGGAAGCCCAGGGCTTTCGCGTGGGGATCATCGCCCAGCCGAACTGGCAGTCGAAAGACGACTTCATGAAGCTCGGCGAGCCGAACCTGTTCTTCGGTGTCGCGGCCGGCAACATGGACTCGATGATCAACCGCTACACCGCCGACAAGAAAATCCGCTCGGACGACGCCTATACCCCGGGCGGCGTGGCCGGCAAGCGGCCGGACCGCGCCAGCCTGGTCTACAGCCAGCGCTGCAAGGAGGCCTACAGGCATGTGCCGATCGTGCTCGGCGGTATCGAGGCCTCGCTGCGCCGCATCGCTCACTACGACTACTGGCAGGATCGTGTACGCAACTCGATCCTGATCGACGCCAGCGCCGATATCCTGCTCTACGGCAACGCCGAGCGGGCGATCGTCGAGGTCGCCCAGCGTCTGTCCTATGGTCAGAAAATCGAAGACATCACCGACGTGCGCGGCACCGCGTTCATCCGTCGCGATACCCCTCAGGGCTGGTACGAAGTCGACTCCACGCGCATCGACCGGCCGGGCAAGATCGACAAGATCATCAACCCCTACGTGAACACCCAGGATACTGCTGCTTGTGCCATCGAGCAGGAAAAGGGCCCGGTTGAAGACCCGCAGGAAGCCAAGGTGGTGCAGATCCTCGCCAGCCCGAAGATGACCCGCGACAAGACCGTGATCCGCCTGCCCTCGATGGAGAAGGTGCGCAACGACCCGGTGCTCTATGCCCACGCCAACCGCGTGCTGCATCTGGAAACCAACCCGGGTAACGCCCGCGCGCTGGTGCAGAAGCATGGTGACGTGGATGTGTGGTTCAACCCACCACCCATTCCGATGACCACCGAGGAAATGGACTACGTGTTCGGCATGCCCTATCAGCGTGTGCCGCACCCGGCCTATGGCAAGGAAAAGATCCCGGCCTACGAGATGATCCGCTTCTCGGTGAACATCATGCGCGGCTGCTTTGGCGGCTGCACCTTCTGCTCGATCACCGAGCACGAAGGGCGCATCATCCAGAACCGCTCCGAAGAGTCGATCATTCGCGAGATCGAGGAGATCCGCGACAAGGTCCCGGGCTTCACCGGCGTCATTTCCGACCTCGGCGGCCCGACCGCGAACATGTACCGCATCGCCTGCAAGAGCCCGGAAATCGAATCGGCGTGCCGCAAGCCGTCGTGCGTGTTCCCCGGCATCTGCCCGAACCTGAACACCGACCACTCGTCGCTGATCCAGCTCTACCGCAGTGCCCGTGCCTTGCCGGGCGTGAAGAAAATCCTGATCGCCTCCGGCCTGCGCTATGACCTTGCGGTCGAGTCGCCCGAGTACGTCAAGGAACTGGTGACCCACCACGTTGGCGGCTACCTGAAGATCGCCCCGGAGCATACCGAGGAAGGTCCGCTCAATCAGATGATGAAGCCGGGCATCGGTACCTATGATCGCTTCAAGCGGATGTTCGAGAAATTCTCGAAGGAGGCCGGCAAGGAGCAGTACCTGATCCCGTACTTCATCGCCGCCCACCCGGGCACCACCGATGAAGACATGATGAACCTGGCGCTGTGGCTCAAGGCCAACGGTTTCCGTGCCGACCAGGTGCAGGCGTTCTACCCGTCGCCGATGGCCAGCGCCACCGCGATGTACCATTCGGGCAAGAACCCGCTGCGCAAGGTCACCTACAAAAGCGACGCGGTGACCATCGTCAAGAGCGAGGAGCAGCGCCGGCTGCACAAGGCGTTCCTGCGCTACCACGATCCGAAGGGCTGGCCGATGCTGCGCGAGGCCTTGTTGCGCATGGGCCGTGGCGACCTGATCGGCCCGGGCAAGCACCAACTGATCCCGCTGCACCAGCCGCAGACCGACAGCTACCAGAGTGCCCGGCGCAAGAACTCGACGCCGGCTGGCAGCCACAAGGTCGGCAAGGACAGCGGTCGCATCCTTACCCAGCACACCGGTCTGCCACCGCGTGGCAGCGATGGCAGCAAGCCGTGGGACAAGCGCGAGGAAGCCAAGGCCGCCGCAGCCGCCCGCAACAAGCAGGCGGCCAAGGAGCGCGCCGATGCCGCCAAGGGCAAGGGCAAGAAGCCGGCCCGCAAGCCGGTGGTGCCGCGCTGACAAGCCGTTGTGCCTGACAGGACGCCAGCCTCGTGCTGGCGTTTTGCTTTCTATCGAAGAATTGGCGGGTTTGTTAAGGTTGCCGCGAATTCTCCACCGTTCGACTCAAGGATGAATCCCGCGTGAGCTCTTCGCTACCCGGCATCGGCATGGACTCCAGTCCCTCCCGGTTTTTCGCCCGTCAACGCATCGCCAGCCAGGTCGACCTGCCACGGCTGTTCGCCGCGATCGACGCCGATCCCGGCATCGTCGGGGCCGGTGTCGTGTACATCGACGCCGAATTCAACGTGGTGACCCTGCGCGAGTTCCAGCCGATCTGCAGCATCAAGCCCAAGCGCGTGATCCTGCGCGAGGCGCAGAAGTACATCGCGCCCAAGCAGTTTGCCCAGCAGGTGCAGGACAATCCCCGGGAATCGCGGCTGGTCAGCGAGGCGATCAACACCAGCCTGTCGTGTGCCGGTGCGGTGATCGGCTGGGTCGTGGTGCTCAGTGGGTCGGTGGCTGTACCGTTTTCGGCCGGAGCCAGTTCCGTGCTGGTCGCCATCGGCTATACCGCCGCGGCCGCCAGTACCGCACAGTGTCTGGTTGGCGGCTATCGGACGGTCAACGAAGTGACCAACCCGGCGCGCAACGACTACCTCGACAGCGAAGCCTGGTACCAGTACACCTCGATTGCCCTGGATGCGGCTTCGCTGCTCGGTGTGGGAGCCTCTGCGCTGACCTCCATCAAGTTGGTGCGTCTGACCAAGGCCACTACCGGCAAGAGTGTTCGTGACGTGCTGCGTGGACTCAATCGGCAGGAGCGGGCCAAGCTGACCAGGGAACTGCTGAGCATCAACGACCCACGGCTGACTCCTAAGATGCTCAAGCTCAAGCAACTGGCCGGTGACTTGCCCAAGCGCTTCACGCCGACCGAGATTCGCCACGCCACCATCACCCAGATCAAGGACTCCCTGGGCGCGGCGATCGGGCTCACCGGCAGTGCCCTGTCCGGTAACGTGAAGACCATTGCCGTCGGGCTTTACGAGGAGATCGACGAATGATGGAGACGTTGAGCCTGCGGCGTTTTCTGGCGCGGTATTTCCCGACCTTCATCGGGGCGGTCTTCGCGGCGCTGGTGTCTATCGCCTGTGGCCTGCCGTTGGCGGGGGATCACTACTTCCCGGCGGCTTCACTGGAAGAACAGACGACCGGTACGTTCGCGGCGCTGGTGCTGCTGGGATTCGTGGTTGCCCACTGCAACTTCATGATCGTACGTGGCCATCCACGGTGGGTTCGCGGCCTGGTGCTGGTGTTCGCGCTGTGTTTCCTGGGCGTGCTGCCGACCATCACCTCGCATCCACATCGGATCGTCTACGCGCTGGCTCTCTTCGCCCCATTGCTGGGCCTGCTGTTGCTCAACAGTCGGCGCCACCGCGAAATGCGCGAGCGCCTGGTGGAGATCCGCAAACAGCGGGAAAGCCTTCGCCGTACGCTGGTGAAGCGGCGCTAGCGCCGGGTGGCTTCGCAGGTACCACTGGCACCGCAGGCATAGGCGGCGAGCAAACTGTACAACAGGCTGTCGATGGACATGGCGCAGACTCCGATGGATGACGATGGACTAATGTTAAGTCGCGCGGATTCGTCTGGCTGGTTGATTGTATCCATCGGGGCGATAGCTTACGATTGTATACAATTTATTGATTCAGATCATGGGGAACGCCACCTGGCTCAGGTAGTCTTCCTGCATTGATCCGCCGATTTCATACCCTGCCTTGGAGATTCACGATGTTTGCCAAAGTTGTCGCGGTATCCCTGCTGGCCCTCGCCAGCGGCCAGGTGTTAGCTGCCGAATGTAAAACCACCATCGATTCGACCGACCAGATGTCCTTCAACACCAAGGCCATCGAAATCGACAAGAGCTGCAAGACCTTCACCGTGGAACTGACCCACGGCGGCAGCCTGCCGAAGAACGTCATGGGTCACAACTGGGTGTTGAGCAAGGAAGCCGACATGCAGCCGATCGCCTCGGACGGCATTTCCGCCGGTATCGACAAAAACTACCTGAAAGACGGTGATGCCCGCATCATCGCCCACACCAAGATCATCGGTGCTGGCGAGAAGGACTCGGTGACCTTCGACGTGTCGAAGCTCAACCCTGCCGAGAAGTACGGCTTCTTCTGCTCGTTCCCGGGCCATATCTCGATGATGAAGGGCACCGTCACCCTCAAGTGATGGCCTTCGCCTGGTCCCGCCCCGTGCGGGATCAGGACTGTTCGTTCTTCCTCAACTCCAGCCGAATTCTCTTTCCCTCCAGCTCCTGTCGGCTGAAGACTCCGCCCAGTTGCTTGCGCTTGTAGTCGTTGCCCAGCGCCTGCCATTGTTCGTCGACGCTATAGCAATTCAGGCTTTGTTGCGGTTCCAGACCCGCCGGGGTGCTGTGTGGCTGCCAGTCGCACAGGCCGCGATAGTGTTTTTCCCCCGATGACGGAAACCCCGACACCCCTGGACGCAGATCATCGCGCAGGGTAATCGCGCCGCTGCTGGTAATGCTGCGCTGATGGTTGTCCTGGCCATAGAAGGCTTCGGTCTCGAAGCTGACCTCGCTCAGGTAGAGCTTGCAGTCGGGCAGTTCGTAGCCGGTGGGCACCGTGAAGTCGAAGGTGCGCGGAGTATCCAGTGGAAGCGTGTCGAAATGCAGGGTCGGGTGCTGGTAGGGACAGCCGTTCTGCTGGCTGCCAGGGGTGTAGCGGGCGCTGGCGCGCAGGGCGGTCTGGACCGGCATGCTGCCACTGAGGATGAAGTGTTCCTTGCTCGGGCGGCCGCTGGCTGGGCGGGCGGATGGCTGCGTCGCGATGATGAGCCAGCACAGGGTGCCGATCAGCCCGAACAGCGGGATGATCCATGGGCGCTGGAAGAGGGGAGTGGTTCGGATATGGGGAGGCTTTTGCTTGAACAACATAGGCAGCAGTCCTGGCCAACTTGGGATGGCGAAGACTGCTCCGCAGTGGTGAGTGCCTCAACAGTTGCGGGGAAAAACAGAAAAGTCCTACGACAAACCGGCCGGTATCGGGTCTTTGCGGCCGTCATTCTGACAATGCCCGGGCTTTGCCGCTGTCGAGGTCCAGGCGTTCGTTCGCCGTGGCGAGCCGGCAACACCGCTCGCCACGGTGTGTCCTTACGGCGCGAACGGCATCTCGCGCTTGTGGTGGGTCTTTTCGTAGGTGCGGCAGATGATGTCGAAGGCTTCCTGGCGCACCGGCTGGCCGTGCAGGAAGGCATCGATCTCGGCGTAGGTCACGCCATGGGAGGCCTCGTCCGGCTTGCCGGGCGCCAGGTCTTCCAGGTCGGCGGTGGGGATCTTTTCCACCAGTGATTCGGGCGCGCCGAAGCTGCGGGCAATGGCCCGAACCTGATTCTTCACCAGCCCGCTCAGCGGCGCCAGGTCGCAGGCACCGTCACCGAACTTGGTGAAGAAGCCCATCACTGCCTCGGCCGCATGGTCGGTACCGATCACCAGGCCGTTGGCGGCACCGGCGATGGTGTACTGGGCGACCATGCGCATCCGCGCCTTGGTGTTGCCGAGCACGAAGTCCCGCGAGACGGCGGCCTTGCCTTCGAACGCCGCGACTTCCGCGGCCAGCGCCTTGACCGCCGGGCCGATGTTCACGGTATGGCGTTCGTCGGGGTTGATGAAGTCCACCGAAGCCGTGGCGTCGTGTTCGTCGAACTGGACTTCGTAGGGCAGGCGCACCGCGATGAAGCGATACTGCCCGTCACCGGTGCGTTCACGCAGTTCGCGCACGGCGCGCTGCGCCAGCAGGCCGGCGGTCAGCGAGTCGACACCGCCGCTGATGCCCAGCACCAGGCTCTTGAGGCCCGAGTTCTGCAAGCAGTTCTGGATGAAGGTGATGCGCCGGGCGACCTCGGCCTCGAGGGCGGCCTGGTCGGCGAACGGCGGCTGGACCTTGAGCTGTTCGGCAATCTGGCGCTGTACGGCTTGCATGATTCACTCCTTGCGTAGGATTCGATCGGAAACGGATTAATCGGCCACCTGAAACACATGGCGCAGGTAGGAGACGAAATTCGGGTCCTTGCACTGGGCCTTGCCCGGCTCATCGGAGATTTTCGCCACGGGCTGGCCGTTGCAGGCGGTCATTTTAAGCACGATGCTCATCGGCTCCACCCCGGGAATGTCGCAGGTGAGGTTGGTGCCGATGCCGAAGCTGACATTGATCCGACCGCGCAGCGCGCGGAATATCTCCAGGGCTCTGGGCAGGGTGAGGCTGTCGGAGAACACCAGCGTCTTGCTCATCGGGTCGATGCCCAGCTCGTGGTACCGGGCTATGCATTTTTCGCCCCACTGCACCGGGTCGCCCGAGTCATGGCGCAGTCCATCGAACAGCTTGGCGAAGTACAGGTCGAAATCCTTCAGGAAGGCGTCGGTGGTGATGCAGTCGGTCAAGGCGATTCCCAGCAGGCCGCGATACTCGCGGACCCAGCAGTCGAGCGCGGCGATCTGGCTGTCGATCAGGCGCGGCCCGAGTTGCTGGTGGGCCATGATCCATTCGTGGGCCATGGTACCCAGGGGCTTCATGTCGAACTCACGGGCCAGGTGCACGTTGCTGGTGCCGACGAAGCGTCCCGGGAAGTCGTGCTTGAGCACGCTCACCACCTCTTCCTGGACCCGGTAGGAGAAGCGTCGGCGGGTGCCGAAGTCGGCGACCTGCAGGTGCGCCAGCTCGTCGGCGCTGGCGTTGGCGGTCAGCCAGTCGAACTTGCGGTACAACTGCTCGCGGGCCTGGTTCAGTTCGGTTTCCTGGTAGCGATAGCGGTTGCGCACCTCGCTGACGATCGCCAGCAGCGGTACCTCGAACAGGATCACATGCAGCCACGGGCCGCGCAGACGGATGAACAGCTCGCCGTTCTCGATGCCGGTGTGCACGTAGCGCAGGTTGAAGCGGAACAGGCCGAGGAAGCGCAGGAAGTCCGGCTTGAGGAAGCTGATGCGCTCCAGGAAACCCAGTTGGTCCATGCTCAGGTTCAGTTCGGCGAGGCGCTCGATCTGGTAGCGGATTTCCGCGAGGTAGGGGCGCAAGTCTTCGCTGTTGCGACAACGGAAGTCCCATTCGACTTCGACGTTGGGGTAGTTGTGCAGCACCGCCTGCATCATGGTCAGTTTGTAGAAGTCGGTGTCGAGCAGGTTCTGCACGATGCGATCGCCGAAGGCCTTATCGCTCATAACGGGTGTCTCCATGCCGGTCGACGGTGAGTCGGCGTTGCGGCGGCTTTTGGGTGAGTGGCACTAGTGGCGCATATCAGGGGGCGGTTTTACCAGCGATTTTTATTGGCAATGCGGGCGCCTTCGCGCTCCGGAGCCGACAGATCACGACACCTCGATCTGCTCCTGCATCCAGCGCACGAAACTCTTCACTTTCGGCACTTCCGCCGAATGCTCCGGGTACGCCAGGTAGTAGGCGTCGTGGCTGGGCATTGCATGTTGCCAGGGGATCACCAGCTTGCCATCGGCCAATTCCTCCTCCACCAGGAAGCGCGGCAGCAGGGCCACGCCACAGCCGACCTGCGCCGCGCGGATGCACATGTAGAAGGTCTCGAAGCGCGGCCCGTGATAGCTGTGTTCGGTGTGATAGCCCTGGCTGTCGAACCAGTCATGCCAGGCCTGGGGGCGCGAGGCGTTCTGCAGCAGGATCAGTTCGCTCAGTTGCGTCGGGTCTTGCAGTGGGCGTTCGGGGAGGCTTGTGGGCGCGCAGACCGGCACCAGCTCTTCGCCGAACAGCTTCAGGCACTCAGTGCCCGGTCGTGAGCCCTGGCCGAAATAGAACGCCAGGTCGCTGTGCCCCTGCAGCAGGTCCTCGGCCTCCTGTTCGCTGCGCAGGTCCAGGTGGATATGCGGATGTCGCAGACGCCAGCCCTTGAGGCGCGGCACCAGCCAGCGCGCGCCGAATGTCGGCGGCGTGGAGACGCGCAGAACCTCGGTTTCGCCACCGTAGGAACGCAGATAATGGGTCGACATCTCCATCTGCGTCAGGATCTTTCGGACTTCCACCAGGTACAGATCGCCCGCCGGCGTCAGTTGCAGGCGGCGGCGTACCCGGCGGAACAGCAGGTGCTGGAGCAGTTCTTCAAGCTGCGCGACCTGCTTGCTGACCGCGCTCTGGGTCAGGTTCAGTTCCTCTGCCGCGCGGGTGAAGCTGAGGTGGCGGGTGACGGCCTCGAAACATTGCAGGGCGGTGATCGAGGGCAGGTGTCTCTTATTCAGCATGGACGGGCCTTTTCTTGTGTTTCTTGCGCAGCATGAATAAACGGAATGATATCTCGCCTAAACGTCGTTTGTTGCCCCGTCTTGATACCGCTACAACTAGAGTCCGAAGTTTGCCGAATTCCGTTTGCAGGAGTGATCCCATGGTTGCCGCATTGCTCGATCGTCTTGGTGTTGATCCGGCGCTGGTCGACAACCCGCGCGTGGCCCTGGTCGGCGCCACCGGCAGCACCCGGATGGGTCGCGAAGCGGCGCCCAAGGTCGCCGCCCGTTTCGCCCGCGGCATCCTCGAGCTGGGCGGCAACAACGCCCTGATCCTCGGCCCCAGCGCCATCCTGTTCAGTGCCGTCGGCACCGCCGGCCAGCGTTGCACCACCTTGCGTCGGCTGATCGCCCATGAGTCGGTCAAGCAAGAGATCGTCAGCCGGCTCAAGGCGGCCTACGCCAAGGTGCGCATCGGCCATCCGCTGGAAGGCAACCTGGTCGGTCCGCTGATCGACAGGCACAGCTTCGACGCCATGCGGGACGCCCTTGAACAACCACGCGGGCCAATGCCTGCGGATTGTCATCTGATACAACAAAAGCGCCAATCCGGACGGCGCTTTTACCCGATGTGGCTAGCCTATATGGTGCGCGATGTAGCAGTCGCGCACTATGAGTGTGCACTTAGGTGACGCACGTTGTTACAGGGCGGTTGCACACGTATGGAAGCTTTGGTTGCAGTAGTGGCATCTGATGGTTGCACCTTTTCTTGAAAAGGGTTTTACCTTCAGCGGTTTAGACGGTTGCACGCCCAGTTGAAAAGGGCCCGAAACAGTCCATAAAACAACAAGACAGTGACTTTTTTCAGAACAAAAAACCGATGGCACGGCCCTTGCTCTCAGCATTCGGTGAAGTCGCAGTGCCAAACTAAAAAAACTTGGAGCACCACCTCATGTCCCAGAAGTTTTACAAAAAAGGCTGTGTCGCCCTCGCAGTGGCTGCTGCGCTGGGTGTTTCTGCGTTTGCCCAGGCTGATCTGAAAATCGGTGTGGCCGGTCCGATGACCGGTGCCAATGCGGCGTTTGGCGAGCAGTACATGAAGGGGGCTCAGGCGGCGGCGGACGTGATCAACGCGGAGGGCGGGGTCAACGGGGAGAAGATTGTCCTGATCAAGGGCGACGACGCCTGCGAGCCGAAACAGGCAGTGACGGTCGCCAAGGACCTGACCAACAAGAAGGTCGCCGGTGTCGTCGGGCACTTCTGCTCGTCCTCGACCATCCCGGCCTCGGAGGTCTATGACGAAGCCGGTATCATCGCGATCACGCCCGGCTCGACCAACCCGCAGGTGACCGAGCGCGGCCTGTCGGCGATGTTCCGCATGTGCGGCCGTGACGACCAGCAGGGCATCGTCGCCGGCGACTACATCGTCGACGTGCTCAAGGGCAAGAAGGTCGCCGTGATCCACGACAAGGACACCTACGGCCAGGGTCTGGCCGATGCGACCAAGGCACAGTTGATCAAGCGCGGCGTGACCCCGGTGATCTACGAAGGCCTGACCCGTGGCGAGAAGGACTTCAGCGCCCTGGTGACCAAGATCCGTGCCGCTGGCGCCGACGTCGTCTACTTCGGTGGCCTGCATCCGGAAGCCGGTCCGCTGGTCAAGCAGCTGCGTACCGAAGGCCTCAAGGACGTCAAGTTCATGTCCGACGACGGTGTGGTCACCGACGAACTGGTGACCACCGCCGGCGGTCCGCAATACGTCGACGGCGTCTACATGACCTTCGGCGCCGACCCACGCCTGCTGCCGGACAGCAAGGCAGTCGTCGAACAGTTCCGCAAGAACGGTACCGAGCCCGAAGGCTACACCCTGTACGCCTACGCTTCGATCCAGGCCCTGGCCGCCGGTTTCAACGGCGCCAAGTCGAACAAGGGCGAAGACGCCGCCAAGTGGCTCAAGTCGCACCCGGTCAAAACCGTCATGGGGGAAAAGGCCTGGGACACCAAGGGTGACCTGAAGGTCTCCGACTACGTGGTCTACCAGTGGGACGCGAGCGGCAAATACCACCAACTGGAAAAACAGAAGTGACATGAGCCGAGTGGCCGTCCCGTGGGGCGGCCACTTGCCACGCGTGTCCGTGCAGTTACCTGTCTTTTCTCGTAGAACTGCACATGGCTGTGCCGCGACGGCGGTTGAACCCCGGTCCGTCGCGGTGCGCTTCTGTGCAGTCTCTCAACGTGCGTGAGATTGCGTTATGGATGGTATTTTCCTGCAGCAACTGGTCAACGGCCTGACCCTCGGGTCGGTCTATGGCCTGATCGCCATCGGCTACACAATGGTCTATGGCATCATCGGCATGATCAACTTCGCCCATGGCGAGGTTTACATGATTTCCGCCTACCTCTCGGCAATCAGTCTGGCCCTGCTGGCCTATTTCGGCATCGAATCCTTCCCGCTGCTGATGCTCGGCACGCTGTTGTTCACCATCGTCGTCACCGGCGTGTATGGCTGGACCATCGAGCGTATCGCCTACAAACCCCTGCGCAACTCCACCCGGCTGGCGCCGCTGATCAGCGCCATCGGTATCTCGCTGATCCTGCAGAACTACGCGCAGATCAGCCAGGGTGCCAAGCAACAGGGCGTTCCGACGCTGCTCACCGGTGCCTGGCGCATCGACGTCGGCAGCGGCTTCGTCCAACTCACCTACACCAAGGTATTCATCCTGGTGGCCGCGTTCCTCGGCATGGGCGTGCTGACCTACATCATCAAGTACACCAAGCTGGGGCGCATGTGCCGGGCCACCCAGCAGGACCGCAAGATGGCTTCGATCCTCGGGATCAACACCGACCGGATCATTTCCTATGTGTTCGTCATCGGTGCGGCCATGGCGGCCCTGGCCGGTGTGCTGATCACCATGAACTACGGCACCTTCGACTTCTACGCCGGCTTCGTCATCGGCATCAAGGCGTTCACCGCCGCGGTACTCGGCGGCATCGGCTCACTGCCGGGGGCGATGCTGGGCGGGATCATCCTCGGGATCTCCGAGTCGCTGTTCTCCGGGTTGGTCAACTCGGACTACAAGGACGTGTTCAGCTTCTCGCTGCTGGTCCTGGTTCTGGTCTTTCGGCCGCAAGGCCTGCTCGGCCGTCCTCTTGTGTCGAAGGTGTAAGCCATGTCCACTGCCACAGAAAAATCGCTCGATATCAAAAAAAGCCTGGTGGATGCCATTCTTGCCGGCCTGCTTGCCCTGATCGTCTTCGGCCCGATCGTCGGTGTCGTCCTGGAGGGCTACAGCTTCAACCTGGAGCCGACCCGCGTCGCCTGGCTGGTGGCGATCGTCATGCTCGGCCGCCTGGCCCTGAGCCTGTACCTGCAGACCGCCAAGGGCAAGCGGCTGCTCGACAGTTTCGAGGGCGGCGGTTCGGGGGTGCACGTACTGGCGCCGGACTACAAGTCGCGCCTGCGCTGGATCATCCCGCTCATGATCGCCATCGCGGTGATCTTCCCGGTGTTCTCCAACTCCTACCTGCTGGGCGTGGTGATCCTCGGCCTGATCTACGTGCTGCTCGGGCTCGGCCTGAACATCGTGGTCGGCCTCGCGGGGTTGCTCGACCTCGGCTACGTGGCCTTCTACGCCATCGGTGCCTACGGCCTGGCCCTGGGCTACCAGTACCTCGGCCTGGGCTTCTGGAGCGTGCTGCCCCTGGCGGCCATCTGCGCGGCCCTGGCCGGCTGCGTGCTGGGCTTCCCGGTGTTGCGCCTGCATGGTGACTACCTGGCGATCGTGACCCTGGGCTTTGGCGAGATCATCCGCCTGGTGCTCAACAACTGGTTGTCGCTGACCGGCGGCCCGAATGGCATGCCGGCGCCGCTGCCGACCTTCTTCGGCCTGGAGTTCGGCAAGCGGGCGAAGGACGGCGGGGTGCCGTTCCATGAGTTCTTCGGCCTCGCCTACAACCCGGACGTGAAGTTCTACTTCATCTACGCCGTGCTGTTCCTGGTGGTGCTGGCCGTGCTCTACATCAAGCACCGGCTGACCCGGATGCCGGTCGGCCGGGCCTGGGAGGCGCTGCGTGAAGACGAGATCGCCTGCCGCGCCATGGGCCTGAACCATGTGCTGGTCAAGCTTTCGGCATTCACCCTCGGTGCGTCGACGGCGGGCCTGGCCGGGGTGTTCTTCGCCACCTACCAGGGTTTCGTCAACCCGACTTCGTTCACCTTCTTCGAGTCGGCGCTGATCCTCGCCATCGTCGTGCTCGGCGGCATGGGCTCGACCATCGGCGTGGTCATCGCCGCCTTCGTGCTGACCGTTGCGCCCGAGTTGCTGCGCAGCTTCGCCGAATACCGGGTGCTGCTGTTCGGCGTATTGATGGTGTTGATGATGATCTGGCGCCCGCGCGGCCTGATCCGTATCAGTCGTACCGGGGTTGCCCCGCGTAAGGGTGCCTTGCACGAGGGAGCCGCGCAATGAACGATGAAATCATTCTTTCGGTCGAGAAACTGATGATGCACTTCGGCGGCATCAAGGCTCTCAGCGACGTCAGCCTGCAGGTCAAGCGCAACTCGATCTTCGCCCTGATCGGCCCCAACGGGGCCGGCAAGACCACCGTGTTCAACTGCCTCACCGGTTTCTACAAGGCGACCGGCGGCACCATCGAACTCAATACCCGCGGCCGGGTGACCAACGTCATCCAGCTGTTGGGCGAATCCTTCCGGGTCAGCGACTTCATTTCGCCGAAGCATTTCGCCAGCCGGCTGTATTACAAGATGTTCGGCGGTACCCACCTGGTCAACCGGGCGGGGCTGGCGCGGACCTTCCAGAACATTCGCCTGTTCAAGGAAATGTCGGTGCTGGAGAACCTGCTGGTGGCCCAGCACATGTGGGTCAACCGCAACCTGCTGGCCGGTATCTTCAACACCCGGGGCTACCGCAAGGCCGAGAGCGACGCGCTGGACACGGCGTTCTACTGGCTGGAGGTGGTCGACCTGGTGGACTGCGCAAACCGTCTGGCCGGCGAGCTGTCCTATGGCCAGCAGCGTCGCCTGGAGATCGCCCGGGCCATGTGCACGCGGCCGCAGATCATCTGCCTCGACGAACCGGCGGCGGGCCTCAACCCTCAGGAAACCGAAGCGCTGAGCGCGATGATCCGGCTGCTGCGCGACGAGCACGATCTGACCGTGGTGCTGATCGAACACGACATGGGCATGGTGATGAGCATTTCCGACCACATCGTGGTGCTGGACCACGGCAACGTGATTGCCCAGGGTGGGCCCGAAGCGATTCGCAACGATCCGAAAGTGATCGCCGCCTACCTGGGTGCGGATGAAGAGGAACTGGTATGAGTCAGGCTATCCTCGAACTGAAGAACCTGGATGTCTACTACGGGCCGATCCAGGCCCTGAAGAAGGTCTCGCTGCACATCGACGAAGGCGAAACCGTCAGCCTGATCGGCTCCAACGGGGCCGGCAAGTCGACGCTGCTGATGTCGATCTTCGGCCAGCCGCGTGCGGCGGCGGGACAGATCCTCTACCGCGGCGTCGACATCACCCACAAGTCTTCGCACTACATCGCCTCCAACGGTATCGCCCAATCGCCGGAAGGACGCCGGGTGTTCCCCGACATGACCGTGGAAGAGAACCTGCTGATGGGCACCATCCCGATTGGCGACCAGTTCGCCAGCGAGGACATGCAGCGCATGTTCGAGCTGTTTCCCCGGCTCAAGGAGCGGCGCAACCAGCGGGCCATGACCATGTCCGGCGGCGAACAGCAGATGCTCGCCATCGCCCGGGCGCTGATGAGCCGGCCCAGGCTGCTGTTGCTCGATGAGCCGAGCCTGGGCCTGGCGCCGATCGTGGTGAAGCAGATCTTTGCTACCTTGCGCGAGCTGGCGGCCTCGGGGATGACCATTTTCCTGGTCGAGCAGAACGCCAACCATGCGCTCAGGCTGTCGGACCGGGCCTACGTGATGGTCAACGGCCAGATCCGCCTGAGCGGCACCGGCAAGGAGCTGCTGGCCAACGAGGAGGTGCGCAACGCCTATCTGGGCGGGCACTGATCCGACCCGGTCGACCCACCGTAACGCCCCGCGACCTTGATGGGTCCGGGGCGTTTTTCATATCCACGGCGCCGGGGGACGAATTGTGGAAAACACCGTGCAAAACTTCGTGGGGTGCGACATGAAACCGCTGCAAACAGTTGTTTTGTCACCGTTTTGACTTGTCCCCGTTTGCTGTGGAATCGGCTGTGGGTAACGTGGGAGTAGCTGGCTGTAAGCCTTGTAGAACGTGGCTTTCAAGGCTTTGTGCGTTTTTTGATCAGTCGATTTTCAGCAGGCTCGCGGCGCATTTGTCAACAGGTTTGTGGATGCGCCGGATGCCTTTGAATCAATAGGGACAGCCTGTGGATAACTCTGTGGGCAAACTCTGGAAAGACCGCTATGAGCGGCGTGGCTGCTGGCTTGGAGCCATCCCGCGAAAGTCCACCGCTTGGCCCTGGCATCCGGTTGCGGCACATGGGCTTGTTCGAGGTCAAGCAAAAAACTTTCAGAACAGCGCTGCAGGCCTTGTGGATAGCGGGCTGGCGCTTTTCGACTTGCCCCCAGGGATTGTGGAAGGGGCTGTGGATAAGGTGCGTACAGCAGGCGCCAGGCCACGTCTGGCCTGGGCTGCAGGTATTTGAACGTTTTTTGCACAGTCTAGTGTCGAAGCGTGCGACACAGTTGCTGGCCCCCGCCGGGCCGGGCATGCTGGGCGGAGAACGACTTTATTTCATGCTGTAACCGAGTCTAGCTAGGAGAACACGATGACATCCACGCTGTTTATCACGGGCGCCACTTCCGGTTTTGGCGAGGCTTGTGCCCGTCGCTTTGCCGAGGCCGGTTGGAAACTGGTACTGACCGGGCGTCGCGAAGAGCGTCTGAATGCCCTGTGCGCCGAGCTTTCCCAGCAGACCGAAGTGCATGGCCTGGTGCTCGACGTGCGTGACCGCAAGGCCATGGAAGCCGCCATCGCCAACCTGCCACCGAGCTTCGCCAAGCTGCGCGGACTGATCAACAACGCCGGCCTGGCCCTGGGCGTCGACCCGGCGCCCAAGTGCAGCCTGGACGACTGGGACACCATGGTCGACACCAACATCAAGGGCCTGATGTACAGCACCCGCCTGCTGCTGCCGCGGCTGATCGCCCATGGCCGTGGCGCCAGCATCGTCAACGTCGGCTCGATCGCCGGCAAGTACCCGTACCCCGGCAGCCATGTGTATGGCGCGAGCAAGGCGTTCGTCAAACAGTTCTCCCTGAGCCTGCGTTGCGATCTGCAAGGCACGGGCGTGCGCGTGAGCAACATCGAGCCGGGGCTGTGTGAAAGCGAGTTCTCGCTGGTGCGCTTCGGTGGTGACCAGGCACGCTACGACGCGACTTACGCCGGTGCCGAGCCGATCCAGCCGCAAGACATCGCCGAGACCATCTTCTGGGTGCTCAACACGCCAGCCCACGTCAACATCAACAGCCTGGAACTGATGCCGGTGAGTCAGACCTGGGCCGGGTTCGCCATCGAGCGCGACAAGTCCTGATCCTCAATTGCGTGGCGAGCGGACTTGCCCGCGTTGGGCCGTGAAGCGGCCCCAAAGCCAGCGATCGAGATACACCAGGCACAACGAGTTCGCTGGTAGTGGGGCTGCTTTGCAGCCCAACGCGGGCAAGCCCGCTCGCCACAAGGAGACGCGGTGCGGCTCAGCCCAGGTAGTCGGCCAGCCCGTGCAGGCAGGTCGCCAGGTGATAGGGCGTGGTCGACGGCATGTCCGCACGGCTGACCACGCCCTTGGCGTCCAGGCACTCGTTCCAGCCGCCCTTGTGCATGAAATGCGTGTGCAGGGCCTGAAGCTGGCGCTGCAGACGTGCCGAGTTATCCACACGCAGGGTCAGCGCCCGCAGGTATTCGGCCTGGGCCCAGATCCGTTGGGTTGCGTCACGTACTGTCCCATTGATGGCCAGCATCGCGCTGACGGCTCCGCTGTTCGAGTCCACGCCGGTCCGTTCGGCATACTCGAAACCTCGTTCCAGCGACTGGTGCAAGGCACTGCCGCGCAGCAGGGGCGAGGATTCGAGCAGGAACATCCACTCGAACTGATGACCCGGTTCGAACCAGTTATCCACAGTGCCCAACGGTTTTTCCAGGATCACGCCGTGCTGGCGGTCGACGAAGCGCTTCTGCAAGGCCGCGACCAGGGCCAGCAGGTCGGTCTGGACGCGGGCGTCCTCGCGTGCCGCCAGCGTCGCCAGGAAGGCTTCGGTCAGGTGCATCAGCGGATTCTGCAACGGGCCGCTGCCCAGCGACGACCAGTCGCGCGCCAGGTCCGCCTCGTACAGGCCGTCGCCGGTGGCGAAGCGCACGGCGAGCACTTCCAGCGCGGCATCGAGTACCGACTCCACCAGCGGTTCACGGGTCCTGGCCCAGTAGTGGGCGCAGGCGAACAGGATGAAGGCGTGGGTATAGAGGTCCTTGCGGCTGTCCAGCGGTGTGCCCCGCGGATCGATGCTGTAGAACCAGCCACCGTGCTCGGCGTCGTGGAAATGCCGCTGCAGCGAGCGGAACAGTGCCGCGGCGCGGGTGCCAGCGTCCGGGAAGGCAATGTCGCCGATCAGGCTGGAGAACAGGTACAGCTGACGGGCGCAGGCCATGGCGCGATAGCGTTGCGGCGGCAGTGGGCGATGTTCGGCGTCCAGCGCTTCATACGGCAGTGCCAGCTCGGCATTCCAGCCGGGGCCTTGCCAGAGGGGGACGATCACCTGGTGAAAGTGCTGTTGCACGGTGGCGAACAGACGCTTCAATTCGGGGGCGGCGGCAGAGCTGGAAACATCAGGCATCGGCAGGGGTCGTCGGACAGGAGTTTGCGCCACATGGTAGCAGGCGATTTGTCGCCATGTCAGATACGTGGTTTTGCGGGGTGGGTTGGGGCAGGTGTCTGTCCAGTTGCAGAAGGCGGCGGCCGGGCTGGCGCTTTCGCGGATAAACCGGGGCGCCGGGCCGCCAGCTCCCCAGGTTCTGCGGTGTCTGCCGCACTTCCTGGGAGCCTGTTTGGCCGTTCATCGGCGATGGGCTAGAGATAGTTGGCTCCCACCGGGCCTGTGGGAGCCGGTGCCCCGGTTTATCCGCGACTGGGCCGTCAGCCTGCCAGCAACCACACCCCGGTCGCCGCCGAAGCCGCCCCGGCCACGCGCACCAGCGGCGCCGCCGCCTGCGGCAGGACCCGCACCACCAGATACCCGAGGGCGTGCAGGGTGGCCGTTGCCAGCACGAAACCGGCGGCATACGCCCACGGGCTGGACATCTCCGGCAATTCCAGGCCATGGGCCACACCATGGAACAGGGCGAACAGCGCCGTGGCGGCCACCGCCAGGCTCACGGGTGGCCGTACCGCCAATGCCACGGCCAGGCCCAGTGCCAGTACCGAGGCGGCGATACCGCTTTCCAGGGCCGGCAGTTCCAGTCCCTCGAAGCCGAGCACGCCACCGATCAGCATGGTGCCGACAAAGGTGCACGGCAGCGCCCAGCGCGCCGTTCCCTGTTGCTGCGCGGCCCACAGGCCCACCGCCAGCATCGCCAGCAGGTGATCGATGCCGCCGATGGGGTGGCTGATACCGGCGACCAGGCCGCTGTCGCCATGGCCGGGGTGAGCGAAGGCCACGGCCGGCGCCAGCAGCAGGGTGAGGACACTAAGGAGTTTTTTCAGACTCATGGACAGATTCCTGGTGGTTGAGTGATCAGGCTGCGGTCAGCAGGCCCTGGCGTTCGATAAAGGCGACGATGGCGTCCAGCCCGTGCCCGGTTTTCTGGTTGCTGAAGACGAACGGCTTGTCGCCGCGCATCCGGCGGGTGTCGCTGTCCATCATTTCCAGCGAGGCGCCCACCAGCGGCGCGAGGTCGATCTTGTTGATCACCAGCAGGTCGGACTTGCAGATGCCCGGTCCGCCCTTGCGCGGCAGCTTGTCGCCGGCCGAGACATCGATCACGTAGATGGTCAGGTCGGAGAGCTCCGGGCTGAAGGTCGCCGACAGGTTGTCGCCGCCCGACTCCACCAGGATCAGGTCCAGGCCCGGAAAGCGCCGGTTCAACTGGTCCACGGCCTCGAGGTTGATCGAGGCGTCCTCGCGAATCGCGGTATGCGGGCAGCCGCCGGTTTCCACGCCGATGATCCGCTCCGGCGCCAGGGCCTGGTTGCGCACCAGGAAGTCGGCGTCTTCGCGGGTATAGATATCGTTGGTGACCACCGCCAGGTTGTAGCGCTCGCGCAGGGCCAGGCACAGGGCCAGGGTCAGGGCGGTCTTGCCGGAGCCGACGGGGCCGCCGATACCGACACGCAGGGGTTGTGCGTTCATCTTGCTCTCCTAGGAACGAAACAGGCGGCTGTATTGGCGCTCGTGGGCCATGCATGCCAGGGACAGGCCGAAGGCGGCACTGCCGATGTGTTGTGGATCTTGTTCGCTGGCCGCCCGCTGGGCCTGTTGCAGCAGCGGCAGCAGTTCGCTGGTCAGGCGCTGGGCGGCCTGCTGGCCGAGTGGCAGGGTTTTCATCAGCACCGCCAACTGGTTTTCCAGCCAGCTCCAGAGCCAGGCGGCCAGGGCGTCCTGGGGGCTGATTCGCCAGGCCCGGGCGGCCAGTGCCCAGCCAAGGGCCAGGTGCGGTTCGCCATGGTGAGCGAGGAATTCCCGGGCGTCGTCATCGAGCTCGGGAAGACCGCCGAGCAGTTGTTGCAGGGAGTAGCCCATCTGCCGGCTTTCCAGGTACAGCTCGCGGGTCTCGCGGCTGGCACGGTGTTCCTCGGCCAGTCGCTCCAGGCGCGGCCAGTCGGCCTGCGCCGCCGCGGTGCAATGGGCCAGCAGCAAGGGGGCTTCGAAGCGGGCGAGGTTGAGCAGCAACTGGTCGCCGATCCAGCGCCGGGCACTGGCCGGGTCATGCACCCGCGCCTGCTCCACGGCCATTTCCAGACCCTGAGAGTAGCTGTAGCCGCCAATCGGCAGTTGCGGGCTGGCCAGGCGCAGCAGCGCCCAGGCCGGATTCATGTGCGCACACCGAACTGGTGCAGGCGTGGCGGATAGTTGAAGTCTTCATCACCATGCCGCGAATGGTGATGGCCGCCACCATAGGCGCCGTGTTCCGGCTGGAAGGGCGCCTCGATGGTTTCGGTGCGGGCTCCGAGCTGTTCGAGCATGGCCTTGAGCACATAGTCGTCGAGCAGCCGTAGCCAGCCGTCGCCGACCTGGAGAGCGACATGGCGGTTGCCCAGGTGGTAGGCGGCACGGGTCAGTTCGAAGGCATTGGCACAGGTGACATGCAGCAAGTGTTCGGGGCGGGCACAGACGCGGACGATGCGGCCGTCTTCGGCTTGCAGGCATTCGCCGTCGTACAGGGGGGGCTGACCGCGTTCGAGGAACAATCCCACATCTTCACCGGCGGCACTGAAACAGCGCAGGCGGCTTTTGCTGCGTGCCTCGAAGTTCAGGTGCAGTTCGGCGCTCCAGGCGGATTGAGGTTCGATTCTGCGATGAATCACCAGCATCTTTAGGCTTCCAGCAATGAGCAATACCTGAGCTAGAGCAAAGGGCTTGCCAGTCGGACGAGGCCTAGGAAATCCCTGTCAGAAGGCGTCGCGCGCCTGAAAAAGGAGCGTAGCGATGTGTCTGGGTGTTTCAATGTGGTGCGAGAGAGGGCTTTCCGCGCGTTTTCGGTGCATCTGGGGGTGAAGTGTCCGGCAGGGGCGTGAAGGGCGGTCTGTTCGTTCAGGGGCGCTGAAAAGCTTCGCGGGCGAGCCCGGCTCCTACGAGGTTGGCTGGGCGTCGGGGGGCGAGGGTCACTCGGTACTGCCGAGTCCCTGCCAATGCTTCAGGCCGATGAAGATGAAGCGCAACTGCTGGGTGATCTTCGCCTGCGGCGCCAGGTAGTCGGGCAGCGGCTCCTGCGGTGGGTCAGCGATCTCCGGCAGGGTGGCGAATACGCTCTTGACGATCAGGTCGGCCATCACCTCCAGCCCGTCGGCGTTCAGGTGCTGCAGCTTGGGCATCAGGGCCAGGTCGGCGGCCAGGTCCGCACTGATGTTCTCGCGCAGGCGGGCGATGGCCTGGCGCACCGGTGATGAGCCACCATACTGTTCGCGGGCGAGAAACAGGAACTGCGAGCGGTTCTGCGCCACGACGTCGAGGAAGATCCGCACCGACGCATCGATGATGCCGCCCATGACGAACTCGTTGTGGCGAACCAGTCGGATCGTTTCCCGGAAGGTCTGGCCCACTTCGCTGACCAGCGCCAGGCCGAGTTGGTCCATGTCGTCGAAATGCCGGTAGAAGCCGGTCGGCACGATGCCAGCGGTTTTCGCCACTTCGCGCAGGCTCAGGCTGCCAAAGCCACGTCCACCCGCCATCAGATGGCGCGCGGCGTCCATCAGGGCATGACGGGTCTGTTGTTTCTGTTCGGCACGAGGCAGCATCGGCGGGACGTTTTCTGGAAGACAGGAGCGGCGCACTCTAGCAAATCAGCTTTGCCGGCGTCGAACGTGTAGCGGGGGCAGGAGGGAGCGACAGTAAATCGGAGTCCCTGAAATGTCGAAGCCCGATCCAGTGGATCGGGCTTCGTTCCAGGCCATCATGGCCTCAGCTCAGGGCTTGGTGACGTTCGGCCAGGCGATCGGCACCGCCTTCGGTGATCAGGTCTTTTTCTTTCAGACGGTCGTTACCACCTTCGGCGAGAGTCTGGCCCTGAGGGGTACGGTCGTAGCCATCGGCGGCAAGGGTCTGGCCTTGTGGAGTGCGTTCGCTACCGTCGGAAGCCAGGGTCTG
>NZ_AQOH01000008.1 GCF_000364705.1 Pseudomonas fuscovaginae SE-1
CTGCGCGAACTGTGGCGGCTGGGCCTGCCGATTGGCGGGACCTATGCCGTGGAAGTCGGCCTGTTCGCCTTCGCCGCCCTGTGCATGGGCACGATGGGCAGCACGCAATTGGCCGCGCACCAGATCGCCCTGCAGATCGTTTCGGTGGCGTTCATGATTCCTGCAGGGATTTCCTATGCCATCACCCTGCGCATCGGCCAGCACTACGGGGCCGGCCAACTGCTGGACGCGCGGCGCGCCGGACGGGTGGGGATCGCCTTCGGCGCGGCGACCATGCTGGCCTTCGCCATGCTGTTCTGGCTGGCGCCGAATCAACTGATCGGGCTGTTCCTGGACCACAACGACCCGGCGTTCCGGCCGGTGATCGAGTTGGCGGTCAGCCTGCTGGCGGTGGCGGCCTGGTTCGAGCTGTTCGATGGCACCCAGACCATTGCGATGGGCGCGATTCGTGGGCTCAAGGATGCCAAGACCACCTTCCTGGTCGGGTTGGGTTGCTACTGGCTGATCGGCGCACCATCGGCCTGGCTGCTGGCGTTCAACCTTGGCTGGGGGCCGACCGGGGTCTGGTGGGGGCTGGCGTTGGGACTGGCGTGCGCGGCGACCGGGCTGACCCTGGCGTTCGAATGGCGGATGAAGCGGATGCTGGGGAAAGGCGAGAAGCATGCATCGACTCAAGCGGCCATGAACGCCTCCCCTTAGGCGCAGGCTCTTGTGGGAGACGGCCGGGCGGCGCTCCGCTTGCTGGCGATTGCGCTCGATCGATCGCCACCTTGGCTGGCTGACACACCGCTATCGCCAGCAAACCGGCCCCCACAGCAAGATTGTTGCATCCATGCGCTCAGCAGACAGCCTGGATCGCCGGCTGGCTGGCGCAGGAGCTCAGGTACCGGGCCAGTTCCTCCATCGGCAGCGGCTTGCTGATCAGATAACCCTGCACCTGATCGCAGCCAAAGCCGTGCAACAGGGCCAGTTGTTCCGGCGTCTCGACGCCCTCGGCCACCACCTCCAGGTTGAGGTTGTGGGCCAGGTTGATCATGGCGTGGACCAGCTTGCGGTTCTCTTCACGCTGCTCCATCCCGCCGACGAAACTCTTGTCAACCTTGAGCAGGGCGATCGGCAGGCTGTTGAGGTGCACGAACGACGAGAAACCGGTGCCGAAATCATCCAGGGAAAAACGCACGCCCAAGTGCCCCAGGGCATCCATGGTCTGCTTGACCAGATCGCTGCGGCGCATCACCGCCGTCTCGGTCAACTCGAACTCCAGCCACTGCGCCTCGACCCCACGCTCGGCAATCAGCCGGCTCAGGGTCGGCAGCAACTGGCTGTCCTGGAACTGCCGGAACGACAGGTTGACCGCCATGTGCAACGGCCCCAGGCCACGCTCGCGCAGGTCCTGCATGTCCCGCAGGGCCCGGGAGATCACCCAGTAGCCCAGCGGCACGATCAGCCCGCTCTGCTCGGCCAACGGCACGAACTCGCTCGGTGGCAACAGCCCGCGTTCGCCGTGGCGCCAGCGCACCAGGGCTTCGAGGCCGACGATCCGGCCGCTGCCCAGGTCCAGGCGCGGCTGGTAGTGCAGTTCCAGCTCGTCGCGGCGCAACGCCCGGCGCAGTTCGCTTTCCAGGTCGGCGAGGCTGCGGGCATTGCGGTTGATGCGTTCGTTGAAGATGTTGAAGGTGCAGCCCTGGGTGCTCTTGGCCTGTTGCATGGCGATGTGCGCATGCCACATCAGCGGGTCGGCGCCGGCCTTGGCCCGGGCATGGGCGATGCCCAGGCTGCAGCCGATCAGCAGGCTTTCGCCGTCGACCCAATAGGGTTCGGCCATGACCTCGACGATCCGCTCGGCCATCCACTCGGCACGCTGCGGCGCCCGGCGCGTGTCGATCAGCAGGGCGAACTCGTCGCTGCCCAGCCGCGCCAGCTGGTCGCCGGCTTCCAACTGGCTCTTGAGGCGTGCGACCACTTGCAGGATCAGCCGGTCACCGGCCTGGTGGCCCAGCGCATCGTTGGCATGGCGGAAGTTGTCCAGATCGAGATGGCCGAGGGCCAGGCCGCAGCCGTCGTTCTCGGCCAGGCGCGCGGTCAGCAGGGTCTGGAAACCCTGGCGGTTGGCGATGCCGGTCAGCGGGTCCTGCTCGGCCAGGCGTTGCAGGGTGTTTTCCAGCACGCCACGTTCGTACACGTGGCGCAGGCAGCGACGCAGGGTCGCGGTATCCAGGGTGTCGCGCACCAGCCAGTCGCTGACGCCCAACGGCGCGACCTCGGGTTCATCATCGAGCAGCAGCACGGTCGGCAGGCTGCAACGCCCCGGCGCCGGCTGCAATCGAGGAACGGTCAGCAAGACCGCCGCGCGCTCATTATCGAAGAGGCCGCGGACCAACTCCCACGAAGTCGCACTGACCAGCATGGCCGTGCCCCCCAGCGGAGCGAGACACTCGCGCAACAACGCCGCCCAGGCCGGATCATCGGCCAGCAGCAGCAAACGCAAGGGTTCGACAGGCGTAGACAAGCTAGCTCCCTAGACTCTGCAAAAACATTGGCGAAAGGCATCATGACTCGCCGAGGAGCGATTACAATGCGAATGGTTCTCAGCCGCTACCTTATACCGCATAGGGTTGAACAATAGCCCGAAATTCCTTGCGCATCCTGCGGGAAAGTAACAAAACCGGCAAATTTAGATCGCCTATTGCATCACAATGTCGGAGAGTCGCGGCAGAATCCGTCCAGCCTGTTAAAATGCCCGCCCTTTTTTCGTAACAGACCTCTTACTCCGTCATGTCCCGACTCAATCCCCGGCAGCAAGAAGCCGTGAACTACGTCGGCGGCCCGCTTTTGGTGCTCGCCGGTGCAGGCTCCGGCAAGACCAGCGTGATCACCCGCAAGATCGCGCACCTGATCCAGAACTGCGGCATCCGGGCCCAGTACATCGTCGCCATGACCTTCACCAACAAGGCCGCGCGCGAGATGAAGGAGCGGGTCGGCACCCTGCTGCGTCCGGGCGAGGGCCGCGGCCTGACGGTGTCGACGTTCCACAACCTGGGCCTGAACATCATCCGCAAGGAGCACGTGCGGCTGGGCTACAAGCCGGGTTTCTCGATCTTCGACGAGACCGACGTCAAGGCCCTGATGACCGACATCATGCAGAAGGAGTACTCGGGCGACGACGGCGTCGACGAGATCAAGAACATGATCGGCGGCTGGAAGAACGACCTGATCCTGCCGGCCCAGGCCCTGGAAAACGCGCGCAACCCCAAGGAACAGACCGCCGCCATCGTCTACACCCACTACCAGCGCACGCTCAAGGCGTTCAACGCGGTGGACTTCGACGACCTGATCCTGCTGCCGGTGAAGCTGTTCGAGGACAACGCCGACATCCTGGAAAAGTGGCAGAACCGCGTGCGTTACCTGCTGGTGGACGAATACCAGGACACCAACGCCAGCCAGTACCTGCTGGTGAAGATGCTGATCGGCAAACGCAACCAGTTCACCGTGGTGGGCGACGACGACCAGTCGATCTACGCCTGGCGCGGCGCCCGCCCGGAAAACCTGATGCTGCTCAAGGAAGACTACCCGTCCCTGAAGGTGGTCATGCTGGAGCAGAACTACCGCTCCACCAGCCGCATCCTGCGCTGCGCCAACGTGCTGATCTCGAACAACCCGCACGAGTTCGAGAAGCAGTTGTGGAGCGAGATGGGCCACGGCGACGAGATCCGCGTGATCCGCTGCCGCAACGAGGACGCCGAGGCCGAGCGGGTGGCCATGGAAATCCTCACCCTGCACCTGCGCACCAACCGCCCCTACAGCGACTTCGCCATCCTCTACCGGGGCAACTACCAGGCCAAGCTGATCGAGCTCAAGCTGCAGCACCACCAGGTTCCCTATCGGCTGTCGGGCGGCAACAGCTTCTTCGGTCGACAGGAAGTGAAGGACCTGATGGCCTACTTCCGGCTGATCGTGAACCCCGACGACGACAACGCCTTCCTGCGGGTGATCAACGTGCCGCGTCGGGAGATCGGCTCGACCACCCTGGAAAAACTCGGCAACTACGCCACCGAGCGCAAGATCTCGATGTACGCCGCCACCGACGAGATCGGCCTCGGCGAGCACCTGGACAGTCGCTTCACCGAGCGCCTGTCGCGCTTCAAGCGTTTCATGGACCGGGTGCGCGAGCAGTGTGCCGGCGAAGACCCGATTTCCGCGCTGCGCAGCATGGTCATGGACATCGACTACGAGAACTGGCTGCGCACCAACAGCTCCAGCGACAAGGCCGCCGACTACCGGATGAGCAACGTCTGGTTCCTGATCGAGGCGCTGAAGAACACCCTGGAAAAAGACGAAGACGGCGAGATGACCGTCGAGGACGCCATCGGCAAGCTGGTCCTGCGCGACATGCTCGAACGCCAGCAGGAAGAGGAAGAAGGCGCCGAAGGCGTGCAGATGATGACCCTGCACGCGTCCAAGGGGCTGGAGTTCCCCTACGTGTTCATCATGGGCATGGAGGAGGAGATTCTCCCCCACCGTTCCAGCATCGAGGCCGACACCATCGAGGAAGAGCGGCGCCTGGCCTACGTGGGGATCACCCGCGCGCGCCAGACCCTGGCCTTCACCTTCGCCGCCAAGCGCAAGCAGTACGGCGAGGTGGTCGAGTGCGCGCCGAGTCGCTTCCTCGACGAGTTGCCGCCGGATGACCTGGCCTGGGAAGGCAACGACGACACGCCGACCGAAGTGAAAGCCGTGCGCGGCAACTCGGCACTGGCGGATATACGAGCGATGCTAAAGCGCTAGAATTGACCCTTTTACCCCCGCCCCACCCTGCCTGCAGGAGCGGGGCTTGCCCGCGAAGCTTTTCTCCTCAAGGGCCCTTTCGCGGGCAAGCCACGCTCCTACAGGTGGATCGGGTGATGGGACAACCACTATTATTTTTCAGCGCCAGAAGGCGCTATTCGAGGATGTTACGTGGAAGCACTGCATAAGAAAATTCGCGAAGAAGGCATCGTGCTTTCCGATCAGGTTCTGAAGGTCGACGCCTTCCTCAACCACCAGATCGACCCGCTACTGATGAAGCAGATCGGCGACGAGTTCGCCCGCCTGTTCGCCGACTCGGGCATCACCAAGATCGTCACCATCGAAGCCTCGGGCATCGCCCCGGCGGTGATGACCGGCCTGAATCTGGGCGTACCGGTGATCTTCGCACGCAAGCACCAGTCCCTGACCCTGACCGAAAACCTGCTGTCGGCGACCGTCTACTCCTTCACCAAGCAGGTGGAGAACACCGTGGCGATCTCCCCGCGCCACCTGACCAGCAGCGACCGGGTATTGGTCATCGACGACTTCCTGGCCAACGGCAAGGCGTCCCAGGCACTGATCTCGATCATCAAGCAGGCCGGTGCCACCGTGGCGGGCCTGGGCATCGTCATCGAGAAATCGTTCCAGGGCGGCCGCGCCGAACTGGACGCCCAGGGCTACCGGGTCGAATCGCTGGCCCGGGTCAAGTCACTGGCCGGCGGCGTCGTCACCTTCATCGAGTGAGTCACCCGGCTTCAGAAGCCCATCGCCCGTGAACCGTGCAGCGAACTGGACAACTTGAACAGTTCGCTGTCGTTCTTGATCCCCAGCTTGCGATAGGCCGATTGCTTCTGCGTGCTGATGGTATTGGCGCTGCGCGAGAACTTGGCGGCGATGCCATTGACCGACATGCCGTCGAGAAAGCAGCGCAACACCTCGCGCTCCCTGGGCGACAGCACCTCGCCGTGCCCTGCCGTGCAGACCGGCTCGGCCGCGCTCGCCACCTTGTGCACCTCCGTTTCCGAGACCGTCGCCACCTCGGCTGCCATCACCGGGTGCAGGTAGATCCTGCCGCGGGCCACCGTGCGGATCGCCGACGCCAGCCCCACCAGGCGCTCGCTCTTGCCGAAAAATCCCCAACTGCCCGCCCGTAGCGCCAACGAGACGGTGGCCGGTGTGTAGTGGGCCGACAGCACCAGCGGCCGGCAATCGGGATAACGCGCCCTCAGCGTACGGATCAGATTGATACCGTCGATCTCCCTGGGGCCGAGCATGAAGTCGATGACCAGGATATCGGGCTGACGGATGGCCAGCGCCGCCAGCAGCTCCCTGCTGGTGGAGTAGGAACCGATCACTTCCAGATCGGGCTCTTTCGACAACCACAGGACCGTACCGACCCGAATCAGTTCGTGATCGTCCAGCAGCATGACGGTATAGGAACCAGGGAGTGCACTTGTCATCTTTATTGTCCTCCTGAGAGAGAGTACGCGCCCACAGCCAAAGCCATGGCGAATGCCTACAGAACTTTCAGGCTTATAGCACCCGATATCGGAAGCGCATTTCGAGAAATATCGAAACTGCTGTGTTTCGAGTTATCTCGATGTTCCAAAGGTTTGCCTTGCGCGACAGTGGCGACCCGCCTCAGGCAGGCCAATCCCCTTCCCTGATGGTCTGCCGGCGGGAAAACAACTGAAACCATCTCAAGGTAACGCCATGAAAATCTCTCAAGTCTCCGCTGCCGTCTCCCTGGCCCTCGCCGCCCTGATCGCCTTGCCGGCCTCGGCCGCCAACGACGGCATCATCAATTTCAACGGGGTGGTACGGGACATCACCTGCACCATCGAGGGTGAGGCACCGGGCGGTGGTACCGTGGTCAAGAACGTCGACCTGGGGGGTGTCTCCGCAGCCCGCCTGGCCAACGCCGGCGATCGTGCCAACCTCACCGGCTTCAGCATCCGCGTCGGTGCCCCGGGCGAAACCACCTGCACCAATGGCCGTACGGCGATGGTCGCGTTCGACCCGACCAGCCCGGCGATCGACGTCGACACCGGCCGCCTGAACATCGATGACGGCGCGGACGCCGCCAGCAACGTGCAGGTTGAGGTGACCCAGCGCAATGGCACGCCAATCCACGTCTACACCGAAAAATCCGAGGGTGTGGTGATCGCCGACAACCAGGCGGTCATTCCGCTGGCCGCCCAGTACTACGCCACCGGCACCGCCGGCGAGGGCCTGGTCGCGACACGTGTCGGCTTCATGGTCGAGTACGCCGACTGACCTCCGCCAGGGGACCCGCAGCCGTCAGGCGGGTCCGTTCCTCCTCCCGAGAGTTGCCGCAATGAACAACATGGCTCGCCTGGGCAGGTGCCTCTGCGCCCTGCTGCTGACATCGCTGACCGCCGCCACTGTGCAGGCCGCCGTGGTCATCCACGGAGCCCGCGTGATCTACCCCGCCGAACAGCAGGAAGTGGTGGTGCGCCTGGAAAACAAGGGAGACCGTCCCTCACTGGTCCAGCTCTGGCTGGACAACGGCGACAAGTTCGCCACCCCGGCCACCGCCCGGGCACCGTTCACCGCCCTGCCGCCGGTGATGCGGATCGAACCCGGCCGGCAACAGGCTCCGCGCCTGCGCTACACCGGCGAACCCCTGCCGCGGGATCGCGAGAGCCTGTTCTGGCTGAATGTGCTGGAAGTGCAGCCGAACGCCATCAATGCCGGCGAGAGAAACCTGCTGGAGCTGTCGTTCCGCTCGCGCCTGCGGGTGTATTTCAGGCCGCAGGGGCTGCCCTATCCGAAAGGCGCCGCCGCCCCCAGGCTGAGCTGGAAACTGGTGCCCCATGCCGGCGGACACGCCCTGGAAGTACTCAACCCCACGCCGTATCACGTCTCTCTGGCCTCGGTCGAACTGGTCGGCAGGAACGGGCGTTACCCGAAGGCGCCCAACCAGCAGGCCGACGACAGCCTGCTGCTGCCCGCCGGCGACATCAAGCGCTTTGCACTGCCGACCCTGCGCACGCTGCCCGCCGGCGCCTTGAAGGTGGAATTCACCGCTGTCAGCGATCACGGCGCACGCATCAGCCACAGCGCCGATCTCACGTCCTGAAAAAGAGCCAGGGACCGCCCATGACTATCCTCAGATTTCAGCGCAAAACTGGCACTGGCCGGCTGTCGGCCCGGCTCGGCCTGCTCGCCCTGATGCTCACGGGCAGCCTCACCGCCCAGGCCAGCGTGGTCATCACCGGCACCCGGGTGGTGTACCCGGCGGACCAGAAGGAAGTGACGATCCGCTTCGAGAACAAGAACTCGAAACCGGCCCTGGTCCAGGTCTGGCTGGACAGTGGCGATGAAGAGGCGACACCGGAACAGGCCCGCGTGCCCTTTCTCGCCACGCCGCCGATCTTTCGCATGGAGCCGGGCCGGCAGCAGGTGCTGCGCCTGTCCTATACCGGCGAACCGCTGCCGAAGAACCAGGAGAGCCTGTTCTGGCTGAACATGCTGGAAGTGCCGCCCAAGATGCAGGCCAACGAAGAGGAGAGCCAGTTGCAGCTGGCCTTTCGAACCCGCATCAAGGTGTTCTTCCGACCGACGGATCTGCCTCTGGAAGTTTCCCAGGCGGCCGGGAAGCTGCGCTGGTCGCTGACCAGGGACGAACGGGGCCAGGCCCTGGAGGTGACCAACCCGACCCCCTACCACCTGAGTTTCGATTCGGTCGAATTGCTCACCGCGGGCCAGCGCCACACCAAGCCGACCGGCGAGAGCGCCGACGACAACATGGTCAACCCGCACGCCAGCAACCGTTTTCCCCTGCCGAGTCTGACCGCCGCGCCGGCCACCGACGCGCAGGTCGAATTCCAGACCATCGACGACTACGGGGCCCGGCACCTGCACAAGGTCCGACTCCGCCCCTGACCGACTGAATACCCGCCTGGCAGGGCCAGGACACCAGAACACGAGACATCCGTGCCCCATCCGCGATCCACAACGCGCGCTGGCCGGGCACGGCTTGCCCGAATTCGGCAACCCACACAGTTTGGAACCCTGACGATGAGCTCCAAGAGATCGCCCGAACCCATCGGGCCACGGACCCGCCCCTGTCGCCTGACCCGTGTGCTTCATGGCCTTTTACTGCTGGGCAGCGGCAGCGCACTGGCGGCGGACGAGGTCGAGCGGGTGGAATTCAACCCGGCGTTCTTTCCCGGGGGCGGCCAGATCGACATTTCGCGCTTCAACGAGGGCAACGTGGTCCTGCCGGGACAGTACCGGGCCGATGTCACGGTGAACGGCAACTGGCTCGGCCGCCAGGAGCTGACCTTCACCAGCGTCGAAGGCCAGAGCAGTGCCCAACTGTGCCTGGAACGCCCGCTGCTGCTGCGCCTGGGCATCGACATCGACCGAGTGCCGGCCAAGGCCGCCGAAGCCGGCGAGCCCGTGCCGCCGCCCCTGCCGGCAGAGCTGCACTGCGGTGCCATCGGCACCTACATACCAGGGGCCAGTACCCGTTTCGATGCCGGTGAAAGCCGCCTGGAGGTGCTGGTACCGCAGCTCTACCTGTCGCGCTCGGCTCGTGGCTACGTCAGCCCGGAGTACTGGGACCGGGGCGTCAACGCCGCCTTTGCCCGCTACAGCGCCAGCGGCTTTCGCAACAGCAACCAGGGGCGCTCGTCGTTCTCCAGCTACCTGGGCCTGCACACCGGCCTCAACCTGGAAGGCTGGCACCTGCGCCACAACGGCGCCTACAGCAGCAACCAGGCCGGCAGCAAGTACCAGAGCAGCGCCACCTACGTGCAACGGGAGCTGGCCGGGCTGCAATCACAATTGATGGCCGGCGAGATCTACACCAGCGGCGAGCTGTTCGACGGCATCCGCATGCGCGGCGCCACCCTGTCCACCGATGACCGCATGCTGCCCGACTCGCTCACCGGCTACGCGCCGATCATACGCGGGGTGGCCGAGACCAACGCACGGGTCAGCGTGCGCCAGCGCGGCATCCTGCTGGACGAAGTCACCGTGGCGCCCGGTCCGTTCGTGCTCAACGACCTGTTCCCCACCGGCTACGGCGGCGACCTGGAAGTCACCGTCACCGAGGCCGACGGCCGGCAGCGCCAGTTCATCGTGCCGTTCTCCTCCAACATCAACCTGCTGCGCCCCGGCTACAGCCGCTACTCCCTGAGCCTGGGCGAGATGGACGAACTGGGCATCGACAGCCAGCCCTGGCTGGCCCAGGGTACGTTCCAGTACGGCCTGAACAACCTGCTGACCGGCTACACCGGCGCGCTCGCTTCCGAGGGCTACCACTCCCAGCTGTTCGGCTCGGCGCTCAACACACCGGTGGGAGCGATCTCCCTCGACCTGACCACCTCCCAGGCCGAAATCCCCGGCCTGGGCAAGCGCCGCGGACAGAGCCTGCAGGCCCGCTACAACAAGATTTTCGCCAGCACCGGCACCGACTTCGCCCTGGGTGCCTTCCGCTACTCCACCGACGGCTTCCTCACAGCCCGCGACACCGCGCAACTGCGCGAGCTGGCACGCATGGGCGGCGACCTGGACCGCGTCGGTCGCCTGCGCGAGCGCCTGGACATCAGCCTCAACCAGAACCTGGAGCGCGGCTCGCTGTTCTTCACCGGTTCATCGCAGCACTACTGGAACCGCAAGGGCGGCGAGTTGAGCTTCACCGCCGGCTACAGCGGCGCCTGGCAGCGCATGAACTACACCGTCAGCGCCCAGCGCAGCCGCGACCTGCTGAGCAACCGCAGCAGCAACCAGATCGACTTCACCTTCCACCTGCCCCTGGGCCATTCCGACCGCGCGCCCAACCTGTCGAGCACGCTGATCCACGGCGACCGCCAGAACAGTGCCAGGGCCGGCCTGAGCGGCACCCTGGGCGAGCGCAACGAGTACAACTACGGCGCATCGCTCAGCCATGCCGACAACGGCATCGGCAGCAGTTTCAACGCCGACCTGCAATACCGCAGCCGCTACGCCCTGGCGTCCACCAGCCACAGCCAGGGCAAGGACTTCCACGCCCAGTCGCTGAGTCTGTCCGGTGGGCTGGTGGCCCACGCCGACGGCGTCACCCTGAGCCCGGAGCTGGGCGACACCATCGGCCTGGTCAACGCCCCCGGCGCGAAAGGCGCGTGGGTCGGCAGCAACACCCAGGTCGACGCCCAGGGCTACGCCGTGGTTGCGCATCTGACCCCCTATCGCCAGAACGTGGTCGAGCTCGATCCCCGGGACATGTCCCACGACGTGGAACTCAAGGCCGCTTCCCACAACGTCGCGCCCCGCGCCGGCTCGGTGGTGGTGATGAAGTACGAGACCAACAGTGGCCGCGCGGTCATGATCGATGCGGCGCGGGACGACCACTCCGCACTGCCGTTCGGCGCCGATGTGTTCGATGAGGAAAACGCCCATGTCGGCGTGGTCGGCCAGGGCGGCAAGGTCTTCGTGCGGGTTGCGCGAGATAGCGGCCAACTCACCGTCAAGTGGGGAGCGAACAGCACCAGCCACTGCCGGATCGACTACGACCTCGGCCCGCCGGACATCCGCGACGACTCACAGACCCTGCGTCAGATCGACGGCTTCTGCCAAGCCATCGACAGCCCGGAAAACCCGACTTCGCGAGACTCAGAATGAACGCTTCGATCAGCTCACTCGCCGTATTGGCCGTCAGCCTGTGCCTGCCCACGCTGGCCCAGGCCGCCTGCGACTACTACCCCAACAGTCGCAACGCCGCGACCTTTCCAGGCACCATCACCGTCCCGGCCAACCTGCCGGTGGGAGGGTTGATCGCCAGGGTCCCATTGAGCACGCCGTACCCTAGCGGCATCAGCCGTTGTACGGGCTCGATCCTGCAGCAGACGGTGGGACGCTACAGGGCGTCCGACTGGGTCAACCTGGGAGGAGGCATCGGTGTCTATCAAACCAACGTTCCGGGAGTCGGCATACGGATCCATTCGCTGATAGGCAACAATACTCCCTATACCTCGCCCCTCTTCAGCAGTACGACGACGCTCACGTATAGCAGCTTCGACCACTCCCTCTACTCGATGGAGGCGCAGTTCTACAAGACCGGCAACGTTTCGACGGGCACGGTCCCCGCCGGCAACCTCCAGCAGAACAACTGGGACGGACGGCTGATCGCCACGCTGCTGCTCAACAATTCGGTGCAGTTCGTCGCGCAAAACCCCACCTGCGACCTGGCCGCCGGCGACGTCAACCGTACCATCACCCTGAACAGGATCCAGCTCTCGAACTTCACCGGCAACTCGGCGGGCAAGTACAACTTCGAGATCAGCGCCAACTGCAGCAATGCCTCCAGCGTGACCTTCCGCTTCTCCGGCAGCCAGGCCAGTGGTGACAGCTATCGCTTCGCCAATACCGGCACCGCCCCCGGTGTCGGCATGTGGCTGTACTCACGCATCAACGGCGTCGAAGCCACCCTCCGCGCCAACGGCACCGACAGCGCCCGCACCGTTCCCACCAGCGCCAACCGGGCGGTCCTGCCGCTGGGCGCCGCCTACTGGAAGATCGGCACACCCGGCAAAGGCACCCTGGTCAGTTCCGTGACCGTCAACATCACCTACAACTGAACCCACAGAAGGACGTTCGCAATGAAAACCCCTCTCCTGGCACTCTCCCTGCTGATCGCCGGCGGCCTGACCACCGCCCAGGCCGCCACCACCGGCACCCTGACCGTGCGCGGTCAGATCGACGGCGGCACCTGCAACCTGGACACCATCGCCGCCGTCACGCTGCCGACCGTCAAGGTCAGCGATTTCGACTCCGTCACCTGGACCGGACTGAAGACGTTCAGCCTGAGCGCCACCTGCGACTCGGACATCAAGAATGTCACCTTCCTGTTCACCGGCACGCCGGCAACCGGCTCGCCTACCCACTGGGCCAGCACCGGCACCGCCGGCGGCATCGCCTCCGTGCTCCAGGCCCGCAACGGCTCGAACTACAACATTCCGGCCAACGGCACCGTTGCCCAACGCCAGCGCACCGTTGCGACCAGCGCCGGCAAGGCCACGCTGCCCATGGCGGCGCATTACATGAAGATCGGCGACGTCTCCAAAGGCACCCTGTTGACCACCGCGACCATAAGCATCACCTACCTCTGAAACACCGGCCACGCTGCGGCAGGACGCTGCAGCCAGCTCGTCACGCCAGAACGGAAAACACCTCATGAAAACCTACCTGCTACCCCTGGTGCTGATGGTCGCCGCCAGCGTCGAGAATTCATCGGCACAATCCCTGAATCCGGGCAACCTGCAGGTCGAGGGCCTGGTCGAAGGCGGCACCTGCGACCTGGTTCCCGGAGAATACGATCGGCCGGTGGTCCTGCCGCCAGCCAGGGTCAGCGACTTCGCCGGCAGCGAATCGACGGGCCACCGCAGTTTCGAGATCAGCGCCCATTGCGACTCGGACATCACCAGTGTGACCTTCACGTTCTCCGGCACCCAGGCGGACGACGGCGCCCGCTTCGCCAACACCGGCGATGCCCAGGGCATCGGGCTGTGGCTGTACTCACGGCTGGGCGGCGTCCAACGGACCATCCGCGCCGACGGCAGCGACAGCACCCGCACGCTGTCGCCCAGCGGCGGCCAGGCGGTCCTGCCGCTGGGGGCGGCGTACTGGAAGACCGGCAACGTGCGCGAAGGCACGCTGGTCAGCCAGGCCACCGTGGAAATCACCTACAACTGAAGAGGCCGGGCCGTCGCCTGCAATCCTGCCAACAGCAACCGCTGATACAGCTCTTCGCGCAGCCCCTGGGGCTCGGCCAGCCCCATGCGTTGCAGGTGCGCGGGAAATGCCAACGGCTCGGGAGCCTCCAGGGCCGCCTTGCCCAACTCGAGTATTTCGCTGAGCTTGAAGTGGCGCTTGAGCCAGTTCAGCGCCCGCAACAGGTCGCGCTCCTCGGCGGTGAAATCGCTGCCCAGCGGGTACTCCACGAACAGCTGCGAATGGCGGTCCCGGAGGGCCTCCAGGCGCTGTGGCGTGTTATCGGCAAAGCGCCGATCGAGGCGGAAATCCCGCGGCAGCTTGCCGGCCTTCTGCGCCTGCTCGATCAGCCCGGCCTGAAACCGCGAATCACTGATGTTGAGCAGCGCCTCGATCACCGCCGCGTCGCACTTGCCACGCAGGTCGGCGATGCCGTACTCGGTCACCACGATGTCGCGCAGGTGCCGGGGAATGGTGCAGTGGCCGTATTCCCAGACGATGTTGGAACTGACCTCGCCGCCGGACTCGCGCCAACTGCGCAGGATCAGCACCGAACGTGCGCCCTCCAGCGCGTGGCCCTGGGCGACGAAGTTGTACTGCCCACCCACCCCGCTGAGCACCCGGCCATCTTCGAGCTGGTCGGCCACCCCGGCGCCGAGCAGGGTCATGGTGAAGGCACTGTTGATGAACCGTGCATCCCGGCGCTGCAGGCGCTTGAGTTCCTCGTTGCCGTACAGCTCGTTGATGTAGCTGATGGCGGTCATGTTGAACTCGGCCAGCCGCTCCCGGGGCAGTTCCCGCAACCGCTGATAGAAACTGCGCGGCCCGAGGAAGAAGCCACCATGCACCACCTGGCCGCCCGCCTCGTCGAGCGACCCGGCAGCGGACCGGCGCTGCACCGAGATATCGGCATGCACCTTGCGCCGCACGATCCCCGCATCGGCCAGCACCAGCAGGCCGTTGACGAACATCTCGCTGCAACCGTAGAGGCCGCTGGCAAAGGGTTCGACCCCTCCTTCACGCTCGATCAGCGCCTGCCACGGCTCGATGTCGATATCGGCCAGCAGGGCGCGGTAGCCCTCGTTGTCGGCGTGGCGCGACAACAACGCGGCGGTCAGCGCATCGCCCATCGAACCGATGCCGATCTGCAGGGTGCCGCCATCGCGCACCAGCGTGCTGGCATGCAGGCCGATGAAGTGATCCTGGCAGCCGACCGGCATGTTCGGCGTGGAAAACAGCGTGCCGCGCTCAGGCTCGTCGATCAGCAGATCGAAGGCCTCGCGGTCGATTTCCGCATCACCCGGCATATACGGCAACTCGTCATGCACCTGGCCCAGCAGCAGGATGGTCTCGCCGGCAGCCCGGCGACGCTCGATCAGCGGCAACAGGTCGAGGGTGATGTCCGGGTTGCAACTGAGGCTCAGCCGCCCCGGCTGCTGCTCGTCGCCGGCGACCAACTGGGCCACCAGGTTCAGGCCGGCGGCGTTGATATCGCGGGCGGCATGGCTGTAGTTGCTGCTGACGTAGTCCTGCTGGGCCGCCGCGCTGTGCAGGAGGCTGCCGGGTTGCAGGAAGAACTGCTCGATGCGGATGTTGGCCGGCAGGTTGTCGCGGCGCAGAGCGTCGAGGAAATCCAGCTCCGGGTAGTCGCCGAACACCCGCTCGACGAAGGGTTCGAGAAAGCGCCGCTGCAGACCGTCACCGAGGGGCGGCCGGCCCAGGCTCAGCGCCGTGTAGATCGTCAGTCGTCGCTGCGGCAAGCGGGCAACCCGCCGGTACAGCGCATTGACGAAACGATTGGGCTTGCCCAGCCCCAACGGCAGGCCCATGTGGATATGCGCCGGCAACCGCGCCAACACTTCATCGACCGACTGCTCGATGGAACACATCAGTGTCATCCAACTGTCCTCGCCTGTACCTGAATGGAGGTTGGACCGAGCTCGCTGGGGCTTTACTGCACATGCCAATCGAAAAATCTGAAAAACAGGTACGAAAAAGCCGCTCGAAAGCGGCTTTTTGCAGAAGACCGGCGGGCTTACAAGCCGGACATCTTCTTGATCGCACCCTTGAGCTCGTCGTTCGAGCAATCGGCACAGGTGCCTTTGGGCGGCATCGCGTTGATACCGGTGATGGCCTTGGCGAGGATGCCATCGAGACCGCCCTGGTGATCGGCACGTTCCTTCCAGGCCGCGGTGTCACCGATTTTCGGCGCGCCCAGCAGGCCGGAGCCGTGGCAAGCGTTGCAATGCTTGGCGATCACTTCGTCCGGCGTCTTGGCGCCACCGCCACCGCCCGCCGAGGCCGCGACCTCCATCCCCTTGCATTCCTGACCTTGAACACAGACCTGGCCGACGGGCTCCAGGCGCTTGGCGATATCGTCGTTCGTCGTAGCTTGAGCGCTGACAGCCCATAGGGCCAATACGGTTGCTGGTGCAGCCAGCATTTTCATAATTAGGTTCACGCGTTCACCCTCAATGGTGGCTAATCACGCCGCGACCACGGTTTCGCGGGCGGGCGTGAGTATAGCGGTAAGACCGCTACTGCGAAACAACCCCTGGAGTTGCAAGGGTATTGCCCGCAACGCGGGTCCGTACTGCCGGGCGCCCTGAAATCCCTGAGCTAGCGCCCCTGGCCATCAGAAGTTGGCCGGTGTCGCTGCGCTGATTAGTCGCGCCGGGGTGTCGAACGGATTACGGAAGCGATGCGGCTTGGTACTTTCGAAATAGTAGCTGTCCCCCGCTTCGAGGACGAATGTTTCCAGGCCGACCACCAGTTCCAGCCGGCCTTCGAGCAGGATGCCGGTCTCTTCGCCTTCGTGGGTCAGCATTTCCTCGCCGGTGTCGGCGCCAGGCGGGTAGATTTCGTTGAGAAAGGCGATGGCGCGGCTCGGATGGGCGCGGCCGACCAGTTTCATGGTCACGGCGCCATCGGAGATATCGATCAGCTCATGGGCCTTGTAGACGATCTGCGTCGGCGTTTCCTGGAGGATCTCTTCGGAAAAGAACTCGACCATCGACATGGGAATGCCGCCAAGCACCTTGCGCAACGAACTGATCGAAGGGCTGACGCTGTTCTTCTCGATCATCGAAATGGTGCTATTGGTGACGCCCGCACGCTTGGCGAGTTCACGCTGAGACAGACCTTTCATTTTGCGGATGGATTGCAGTCGTTCACCGACGTCCAATGCGGCAGCCCCCCTGGGATTCAGGCGATGTTGTAATTGAGCGATATCATGGCATAGCGTTCAGTATTTACAACACTTGGCCCCGAATCCGCCTGGGCAAACGCCCCAACGGTCGTGCGTGCAATCCCGCTATTGCCCGGTGTAGAGCCTCGGGACCCGACGCAGGTTGCAGAAGATCTGATACGGAATGGTCTCGGCCCTGGCCGCAACCTCGCTGGCTGGCACGTTTGTGCCCCACAGCTCGACCGGCGCACCCAATCCGGCCTGGGGGATATCCGTGAGGTCGACGCAGAGCATGTCCATCGACACCCGCCCCAGCAACTGGCTGCGCTGGCCGGCCACCAGCACCGGCGTGCCGGTCGGCGCATGGCGTGGGTAGCCGTCGGCATAACCCATGGCGACCACGCCGACACGCATCGGCCGGGGCGTGACGAATCTGCCGCCATAGCCCACCGGCTCGCCGGCCGGCAGTTCGCGCACACTGATGATTTTCGATTCGAGGGTCATCACCGGCCGCATGCGCGACGCCACCGGGTGCTCGGCGTCGAACGGGGTGGCGCCATACAGCAGGATCCCCGGGCGCACCCAATCGCTGGGAATGCCTGGCCAGCCCAGCACCGCCGGCGAATTGCGCAGGCTGACTTCGGCCGCCAGGCCCTGACGGGCCGCCTCGAACACCGCGACCTGTTCCTCGCTGCGTTGGCAGCCCAGCTCGTCGGCACGGGCGAAGTGGCTCATCAGCACGATCTTGGCCACCTTGCCGGTCGCCAGCAGGCGCCGGTAGGCCGCCTGATACTCGTCCGGGTGCAGGCCGACCCGGTGCATCCCGGTGTCGAGCTTCAGCCAGACGGTGATCGGCGCGCCGATTGTCGCCTGTTCGATCGCTTCCAACTGCCAAAGCGAGTGCACCACGCACCACAGGTCGTGCTCGACGATCAGCGCCAACTCCTCAGCTTCGAAAAAGCCTTCGAGCAGCAGGATCGGCCCGCGAATGCCAGCGGCGCGCAGCTCCAGCGCTTCCTCGATGCAGGCCACGGCGAAGCCGTCGGCCTCGGCCTCCAACGCCTGGGCGCAACGCACCGCGCCATGACCATAGGCGTCGGCCTTGATCACGGCGAGGGCACGGGCCCCCGCTACTTCGCGGGCCAGCCGATAGTTGTGGCGCAGGGCTTGGAGGTCGATCAGGGCACGGGCAGGACGCATGGCGGCAAACTTCTAGGCAGTCGGTGAATAATAAAAAACCGGCATGACAAATGGGTGGCCACGGGTCATGCCGGGAGAGGGATCTTGCTTAAGGCAGGGCAGCGACGACGGACAGTTCCACCAGGATTTCCGGTTCGCACAGCTTGGCTTCGACCGTGGCGCGGGCCGGGGCGACGCCCTTGGGCAGCCACGTGTCCCAGACCGCGTTCATGCCGGCGAAGTCGGCATCGATGTCCTTCAGGTAGATGGTCACCGACAGCAGGCGGGTCTTGTCGGTACCGGCCAGGTCCAGCAAACGCTCGATGTTGGCGAGGGTTTCGCGGGTCTGTTGGCCGATGTCGCCGCTCAGGTCGTCACCGACTTGCCCGGCCAGGTATACGGTACCGCCGTGAACGACGATCTGGCTCATGCGCTCATTGGTGAGCTGGCGCTGGATTGCCATGTCTTGCAGTCTCCTGGTGGTTGCCATAACGGGAAATATCGAGGCCTTCGGCACTGATCTGCGGTTTCTTCTTCGCCATCAGGTCGGCCAGCAGGCGCCCGGAACCACAGGCCATGGTCCAGCCGAGCGTACCGTGACCGGTGTTCAGGAACAGGTTGCGCAGCGGCGTGGCGCCCACGATCGGGGTGCCGTCGGGGGTGGTCGGCCGCAGGCCGGTCCAGAAGCTGGCCGACGGCAGGTCACCGCCCTGAGGATAAAGATCGTTGACGATCATCTCCAGTGTTTCACGCCGACGTGGGTTCAGCGACAGGTCAAAACCGGCGATTTCCGCCATGCCGCCGACACGGATGCGGTTGTCGAACCGGGTGATCGCGACCTTGTAGGTCTCGTCGAGAATGGTCGAGGTTGGCGCCATCGCCGGGTTGGTGATCGGCACGGTCAGCGAATACCCCTTGAGTGGGTAGACCGGCGCCCTGATCCCCAGCGGCTTGAGCAGTTGCGGCGAGTAGCTGCCCAGGGCCAGCACGTAGCGGTCGGCGGTTTCCAGCTTGCCGTCGATCCACACGCCGTTGACGCGATCGCCGGCGTGATCCAGGCGCTGGATGTCCTGGCCGAAGCGGAATTCCACCCCCAGCTTGATCGCCATTTCGGCCAGGCGGGTGGTGAACATCTGGCAGTCGCCGGTCTGGTCGTTCGGCAGGCGCAGGGCACCGGCGAGGATGTCGGTGACGTTGGCCAGGGCCGGTTCCACCCGGGCAATCCCGGCGCGATCGAGCAGTTCGAACGGCACCCCGGACTCCTTGAGCACGGCGATATCCTTGGCCGCACCGTCGAGTTGCGCCTGGGTGCGGAACAACTGGGTGGTACCCAGGCTGCGCCCCTCGTAGGCGATGCCGGTTTCGGCGCGCAGTTCATCCAGGCAGTCGCGGCTGTACTCGGACAGGCGGACCATGCGCTCCTTGTTCACCGCGTAGCGGCTGGCGGTGCAGTTGCGCAGCATCTGCGCCATCCACAGGTACTGATCGATATCGGCAGTGGCCTTGATCGCCAGCGGCGCATGACGCTGCAGCAGCCACTTGATGGCCTTGAGCGGCACGCCCGGGGCGGCCCACGGCGAGGCATAACCCGGCGAGACCTGGCCGGCGTTGGCGAAGCTGGTTTCCATGGCGACGGCCGGCTGACGGTCGACCACCACCACTTCGAAACCGGCCCGGGCCAGATAATAAGCGCTGGCGGTTCCGATGACGCCACTACCCAAGACCAGAACTCGCATGTTGATGCCCCTCAATGGCGGCCAGCCGCCGACGTTTATTGTTCAAAGCGAAGATGCGCGCAGTGTAAAAAACAATAGCCAGTGCTTTTCACTATATAAGTGCCTATATTTGGCGAGAATTCTCGGCAATATGGCTTTTTACGGAGGCGCATCCCCTATGCGGACCAACCACCAGAGCAAACGCGAACTGGACAAGATCGATCGCAACATCCTGCGGATCCTTCAGGCAGACGCACGCATTTCCTTCACCGAACTGGGCGAGAAAGTCGGCCTGTCGACCACGCCCTGCACGGAGCGGGTGCGCCGGCTGGAGCGCGAAGGGATCATCATGAGCTACAACGCCCGGCTCAATCCGCAGCATCTGAAGGGCAGCCTGCTGGTGTTCGTCGAGATCAGCCTCGACTACAAGTCCGGCGACACCTTCGAGGAGTTCCGCCGCGCGGTGCTCAAGCTGCCCCACGTGCTGGAGTGCCACTTGGTGTCGGGCGACTTCGACTACCTGGTCAAGGCGCGGATTTCCGAGATGGCGTCCTACCGCAAGCTTTTGGGCGACATCCTGCTCAAGCTGCCCCACGTGCGCGAGTCGAAGAGCTATATCGTGATGGAGGAAGTGAAGGAGAGCCTGAACCTGCCGGTTCCCGACTGATCGTACATCCCATGGTTCTGCGCAAGACTTGAAGGCCTATTCGCTGGCAAGCCAGGCTCCTGCAGATTTGGGACGAACTCTGGTTTTGCGTTCGACGCGTTCATCGTAGGAGCCGGCTTGCTGGCGATTGCGCTTGGGCAGTCGACATCCTTGTTGAATGACACACCGCTATCGCCAGCAAGCCGGCTCCCGCAAGAGCGGGGCGTGCGCTCGGGAAGGACTAGACCAGCACCTGGCGGGTGCTGGCGATGTAGTCGTGAACCTGCTGCTCGATCCGCGGATGAATCATCTCCACCGGCCGCCGGCCATTCGGGCATGGCAGGCTCGGCGTGGTGCCGAACAGCCGGCAGATCAGCGGCCGCTCGTCATACACCGTGCAGCCATTCGGCCCCAGGTGCACGCAATTGAGTTCGTTCAGCGCCGCTTCCTGCTCGGCGGCGGTCTTGCGTGGCAGGCGGGCCATTTCTTCCGATGAGGTGGTCACCGGCCCGCAACAGTCGTGACAGCCCGGCACGCATTCGAAGGACGGGATCCGCTGCCGGAGAAAGCGGATTTTCTGGCTGTTGCAGCTCATCGAGGCGTCCCCCCATACCGGGAAAAGCCTGGATTCTGCCTGAAAAGCCCACGGCCAGTCAGCACCGCCCTTAGCCATCCAGGCCATCAAGTTGCCCGTGCGGGGGGCCGCGGCTTATCCTCCGTCAAATTTTCCAAACACGACCCTCAGGACCACGCCCATGAACGCCCCTGCCCGGCATACCGCTTCCTACTACGCCGCCAGCAGCCACCCGCAACCGGAATATCCACCGTTGCAGGGCGAGGTGCAGGCCGACGTCTGTGTGGTGGGCGGCGGTTTCTCCGGGCTCAATACCGCCATCGAACTGGCCGAACGCGGCCTCGCCGTGGTCCTGCTGGAAGCCCGCAAGATCGGCTGGGGCGCCAGCGGGCGCAACGGAGGGCAACTGATCCGCGGCGTCGGCCATGGCCTGGAGCAGTTCACCGACATCATCGGCCAGGACGGTGTGCACCGCCTGAAACTGCTGGGACTGGAAGCGGTGGAAATCGTCCGCCAGCGCATCGAGCGGTTCCAGATCGACTGCGACCTGACCTGGGGCTACTGCGACCTGGCGAACAAACCCCGCGAGCTGGAAGGCTTCGCCGAGGATGCCGAGGAACTCCGGCAACTGGGCTATCGTCACGAGACCCGCCTGCTGCAGGCCCACGAGATGCACAGCGTGGTCGGTTCCGACCGCTATGTCGGCGGCCTGATCGACATGGGCTCGGGACACCTGCACCCGCTGAACCTGGCCCTCGGCGAAGCGGCCGCGGCCGAGCGACTGGGCGTGCAGTTGTTCGAGCAGTCTGCCGTCACCCGCATCGACTACGGCCCGCGGGTGCGGATCCATACGGCCCGGGGCACGGTCAGTGCCAAGACCCTGGTGCTGGCCTGCAACGCCTACATCAACGGGCTCAACGACGAGCTGAGCGGCAAGGTGCTGCCGGCCGGCAGCTACATCATCGCCACCGAGCCGCTGAGCGAGGAGCAGGCCCGCTCGGTGCTGCCGCAAAACATGGCGGTCTGCGACCAGCGGGTGGCGCTGGACTACTACCGGCTATCGGCCGACCGGCGTCTGCTGTTCGGCGGTGCCTGCCACTATTCCGGCCGCGACCCACAGGATATCGCCGCCTACATGCGGCCCAAGATGCTCAAGGTGTTCCCGCAACTGGCCGGGGTGAAGATCGACTACCAATGGGGCGGAATGATCGGCATCGGCGCCAACCGCCTGCCGCAGATCGGCCGCCTGCAAGGGCAGCCCAATGTCTACTACGCCCAGGCTTATGCCGGCCATGGCCTCAACGCCACCCACCTGGCCGGCCGCCTGCTGGCCGAGGCCATCAGCGGCCAGCACGGCGGCGATTTCGACCTGTTCGCCCGGGTGCCGCACATCACCTTCCCGGGCGGCAAATACCTGCGCTCGCCGCTGCTGGCGCTGGGCATGCTCTGGCATCGTCTCAAGGAACTGGGTTAACCCCGCCAGAAGGGCTTGAGGCCCTCGGCCAGCGCCTCGGCACGGGTCAGGCCAATATCGCGCAGCTCGTCAGGCGTGAGTTCAAGCAATGCCCGACGGGTACGCAGACGATGCCAGAACAGTCTCATCCGGCCCCCAACGGGGGCCGATGACACCCTGCCGGCCCGCTCCTGCCCGACCAACAGTTCCTGACTGCGCAAAGTCAGACGCACATCGCTCAAGCCGTTCATTGCCATTGCTCCTTCGGTACTCGGTTGCCATGAGCCACAAGAATGGCCTTTCGCGCAAAACCATTACAGATTCAAACAACCTGTATTATTTCCATACAGATTTACTGAAATCGTCACTGAATCCTGTATTTTCTGGCAATCTGTACTGATACCCGTTCGTTTCCTCGTCGAGCAGCCCACATGAGCCTCTACGTAAATCTTGCTGAACTGTTGGGAACCCGTATAGAACAAGGCTTCTATCGCCCAGGCGACCGCCTGCCTTCTGTACGGGCGTTGAGCGTGGAACATGGCGTCAGCCTGAGCACGGTGCAGCAGGCTTATCGGCTGCTGGAGGACAACGGGCTGGCCCTGCCCAAGCCCAAGTCCGGCTATTTCGTGCCGACCAGCCGGGAATTGCCGGCACTGCCGGTAGCCGGCCGCCCGGCCCAGCGACCGGTGGAAATATCCCAATGGGACCAGGTGCTGGATCTGATCCGCACGGTGCCACGCAAGGACACCGTACAGTTGGGTCGCGGCATCCCCGACATCGGCAGCCCGACCATGAAGCCGCTGTTGCGCAGCCTGGCGCAGATCAGCCGCCGCCAGGACCTGCCCGGCCTGGCCTACGACAATATCTACGGCAACCTCGGCCTGCGCGAGCAGATCGCCCGGCTGCTGCTCGACTCCGGCTGCCACCTCGGGGCCCAGGACCTGGTGGTCACCACCGGCTGCCACGAGGCGCTGTCGGCCAGTATCCGCGCCACCTGCGACCATGGCGACATCGTCGCGGTGGACTCGCCCAGCTTTCATGGCGCCATGCAGACCCTCAAGGGCCTGGGCATGAAGGCCCTGGAAATCCCCACCGACCCGCTCACCGGCATCAGCCTCGATGCCCTCGAACTGGCGCTGGAACAGTGGCCGATCAAGGCCATACAGTTGACCCCCAACTGCAACAACCCGCTGGGCTACATCATGCCGGAGTCGCGCAAGCGCGCCTTGTTGCAACTGGCGCAGCGCTTCGACGTGGCGATCATCGAGGACGATGTGTATGGCGAACTGTCCTACACCTACCCGCGGCCACGGACCATCAAGTCGTTCGACGACGATGGCCGGGTGCTGCTCTGCAGTTCGTTCTCCAAGACCCTGGCCCCGGGCCTGCGGGTCGGCTGGGTCGCCCCCGGACGCTACCTGGAGCGCGTGCTGCACATGAAGTACATCAGCACCGGCGCCAGCGCCCCACAGCCGCAACTGGCGGTCGCCGACTTCCTGCGCAACGGCCATTTCGAACCGCACCTGCGGCGGATGCGTACGCAATATCAGCGCAACCGCGACCTGATGCTCGACTGGGTCAGCCGCTATTTCCCGGCCGGCACCCGCGCCAGCCGGCCCCAGGGCAGCTTCATGCTGTGGGTCGAGCTGCCGGAGGGCTTCGACACCCTGCGGCTCAATCGCGCCCTGGTCGACCAGGGTGTCCAGGTCGCGGTGGGCAGCATCTTCTCGGCCTCGGGCAAGTACCGCAATTGCCTGCGGATGAACTACTCTGCCAAGCCAACGGCGCAGATCGAGGAAGCGGTGCGCAAGGTCGGGGCCACAGCAACCCGCCTGCTCGAAGAAGATTCGTGCAGCAACGATTGACCTTTATCCGCCGGACAGCGTCCATATCCCGACACTGACCAGACTCGACTTGGGGCGACCGCTTGAAATCCTGCTTCCTGTTGCTCGCCCTGCTATTGGGCGGATGCGCCTCGATCGACGCGCCCCGAGTCCCCAGCCAGGCCCTGCCGGCCGTCGACTCGGCCTTCGGTCGCGACCTCCAGGCCCAGGCCGCGGCCTACCAGGGACGCTCGGGATTTCGCCTGCTGCCCAACGGCGGCGAGGCCTTCAGGGCCCGTGCCGAACTGATCCGCAACGCCCAGAGCAGCCTCGACCTGCAGTACTACATCGTCCATGACGGCCTGAGCACCCGCCTGCTGGTGGATGAACTGCTCAAGGCCGCCGACCGCGGCGTACGGGTGCGTATCCTGCTGGACGACACCACCAGCGACGGCCTCGACGACCTCATCGCCACCCTGGCCGCCCATCCGCATATCCAGATCCGCCTGTTCAACCCGCTGGACCTGGGCCGCAGCACCCTGGCCACACGCACCCTCGGCCGGCTGTTCAACCTCAACCTGCAGCACCGACGCATGCACAACAAGCTGTGGCTGGCCGACAACAGCGCGGCCATCGTCGGCGGGCGCAACCTGGGCGACGAGTACTTCGGCGCGCAGCAGGACCTGAACTTCACCGACATCGACATGCTCAGCGTCGGGCCGGTCGCCGAACAGCTCGGCCACAGCTTCGATCAGTACTGGAACAGCGCCCTGAGCAAGCCCATCGGCGAGTTCCTCTCGCGCCAACCCACCGCCAGCGACCTGGCCGAAACCCGCGAACGCCTGGAGCGCTCCCTGGCCGACTGGCGCCAGCGCAATGCCACGCTGTACCAGCGCCTGGCCGACTACCAGTACCATCCCAAAATGGACACCTGGCGCCGCGAACTGATCTGGGCCTGGAACCAGGCACTGTGGGACGCGCCCAGCAAGGTGCTGGCCCGCGGCGAGCCCGACCCGCGCCTGCTGCTGACTACCCAGCTGTCGCCGGTGCTGACCAGCGTGCACAGCGAACTGATGATGATTTCCGCATACTTCGTCCCCGGCCAGCCAGGGCTGGTATACCTGACGGGACGGGCCGACGCCGGGGTTTCGGTAAGCCTGCTGACCAACTCCCTGGAGGCCACCGACGTGCCGGCGGTGCACGGCGGCTACGCCCCCTATCGCAAGGCGTTGCTGGAGCACGGGGTGAAACTCTTCGAACTGCGCCGTCAGCCCGGCGCCCCGGGCGGCAGCGGCCCGCGCCTGTTCCACGGCGGCTCGTCCAAGGGCTCGGACTCCAGCCTGCACAGCAAGGCGATGATCTTCGACCGGCAGAAGGCCTTTATCGGCTCGTTCAATTTCGACCCGCGCTCGGTGCTGTGGAACACCGAGGTCGGGGTATTGGTGGACAGCCCGGAACTGGCCGAACACGTGCGCGCCCTGGCACTGCAGGGCATGGCCCCGGCGCTGAGCTACGAGCCGCGCCTGGAGGCCGGGGAACTGGTGTGGGTCACCGAAGACAACGGCCAGGTCCATGCCCTGCATCGCGAACCCGGTAGCTGGTGGCGCCGGATCAATGCCTGGCTGACCAACCGCGTCGGGCTGGAACGGATGCTCTAGGCGGACACCGGCTCAACCCGACCGAATGCCCCCTGGCGCGATACCAGGATCACCAGGCCAAACGCCCCGACCGCCATGAACAGCGGCAAGGCATGCCCGCTGATCCATTGGCTGCCCGCCCCGGCCGCCAGCGGTCCGACCAGGCAGCCGATACCCCATAGCTGGGCCACGTGGGCATTGGCGCGGACCAGGGCGTCATCGCGATAACGCTCGCCGATGAGAATCAGCGACAGCGTGAACAAGCCGCCCGCACTCGCGCCGAACAGCACCCACAGCGGCCAGATCAGCAGGGTGTCGATCAACAGCGGCACCGCCAGGCTCGACAGCATCAGCGCCACCGCACAGCCGATGAACATCGCCCGCCGGGACAGGCGGTCGGCCAACGCACCGATGGGCAATTGCAGCACAGCATCGCCAACCACCACGGTACTGACCATCGCCAGGGCGATATCCGCCGTAAAGCCCTGGCGCAGGCAGTACACCGGCAGCAGGGTCAGGATCATCGCCTCGAAGGCGGCGAACAGCGAGATGGCCCAGGCGATCGCCGGCAGGTTGCGACAGAAGCCCAGCAGGTCCGTCAGGGTCACCCGCCCGGACTCCGCGCTCGGTGCCCCGCTACGTCCCAGCAGCAGGAACGGCGAGGTCACCAGCAACGCCACGCCGACCCAGAAGCCATAGTCATGCTCGGTCCCCACCGCCGCCAACAGCAGCGGCCCGGCCAGTTGGCTCAACGCGTAGCTGCTGCCGTAGAGCGCCACCAGGCGACCACGCCATTGCTCGACCACCAGTTGGTTGATCCAACTTTCACCGAGGATGAACACGATGGTCAGGATCACCCCGATCATCAGGCGCAGTACCAGCCATACCGGATAGCTCGGCAACAGCGCCAGCAGCCCGATGGAAAACGCCCCACCCCACAAGCACGCCGCCATCAGCCGGGCCGTACCCAGACGCGCCGCCAGCCGGCTGGACAGGCTGGCGCCCACCAGCACACCGATGGCCGGCATCGCCGCCATGACACCGATGGCGAACGAGCCATAACCCCAGCTTTCCAGGCGCAGCGATACCAGCGGCATGCTCACCCCCAGTGCCAGGCCGACACTGAGGACCGAAGCCAGGACGGCGAAATAGGTCGCCCAACGCATTTCCACGCTCCTGTGGATAATTCTGCTAGAGACAACACAACCGGACCTTCTTGCGAAGAGTCCGGCTGTGTCTTCTGATAGACCGATGCCCAGTGTGGCAACGGCTTGTGGTGGCGAGCGGGCTTGCCCGCGCTCGACTGCGAAGCAGTCGCACAACAGGTCAGCACGATCTGCCTCGCACACCGTCAACACTCGTTTCAGGGCCGCTATGCGGCCCGGCGCGGGCAAGCCCGCTCGCCACAGGGCCGTTTGCGACTTACAGCTTGATCCAGGTCGCCTTCAGCTCGGTGTACTTGTCGAATGCATGCAGCGACTTGTCGCGGCCGTTACCCGACTGCTTGAAGCCACCGAACGGCGCGGTCATGTCGCCGCCATCGTACTGGTTGACCCACACGCTGCCGGCCCGCAGGGCCTTGGCGGTCAGGTGCGCCTTGGAGATATTCGAGGTCCAGAGCGCGGCGGCCAGGCCGTATGGCGTGTCGTTGGCAATCTGGATGGCCTGCTCGACGGTGTCGAAGGTCAGCACCGACAGCACCGGGCCGAAGATCTCTTCCTGGGCGATCTTCATCGCGTTGGTCACACCGTCGAAAATCGTCGGCTCGACGTAGGTCCCGCCGGTTTCCTGCAGGGTCCGCTTGCCGCCGACCACCAGCTTGGCGCCATCGGCATGCCCGGCGTCGATGTAGGACAGCACGGTATTCATCTGCTGGGTGTCCACCAGCGCGCCGACATTGGTCTGCGGGTCCAGCGGGTTGCCCGGTTTCCAGGCCTTGAGAGCCTCGACCACCAGCGGCAGGAAGGTATCCTTGATCGAACGCTCGACCAGCAGGCGCGAACCGGCGGTGCACACCTCGCCCTGATTGAAGGCGATCGCGCTGGCCGCGGCCTCGGCGGCGGCCTGCAGGTCCGGAGCATCGGCAAAAACGATGTTCGGGCTCTTGCCGCCAGCCTCGAGCCAGACACGTTTCATGTTCGACTCACCGGAATAGACCAACAGTTGCTTGGCGATCCTGGTCGAACCGGTGAACACCAGGGTGTCGACATCCATGTGCAGGGCCAGGGCCTTGCCGACGGTGTGGCCATAACCTGGCAGCACGTTCAGCACGCCAGCCGGGATACCGGCCTCGACGGCCAGGGCGGCAATGCGGATGGCGGTCAGCGGGGATTTTTCCGAAGGCTTGAGGATCACCGAGTTACCGGTGGCCAGGGCCGGGCCGAGTTTCCAGCAGGCCATCAGCAGCGGGAAGTTCCACGGCACGATGGCACCGACCACACCCACCGGCTCACGGGTCACCAGGCCCAGTTGGTCATGGGGCGTCGCGGCGACTTCATCGTAGAGCTTGTCGATGGCTTCGCCACTCCAGCTCAGCGCCTGGGCCGCGCCCGGCACGTCGATGAACAGCGAGTCGGTGATCGGCTTGCCCATGTCGAGGGTTTCGAGCAGGGCCAGTTCTTCGGCATTGGTTTTCAGCAGCGCGGCGAAACGGATCATGGTCGCCTTGCGTTTGGCCGGGGCCAGACGCGACCAGATCCCGGAATCGAAAGTGGCACGGGCATTTTCCACCGCACGCTGGGCGTCGGCGCTGTCGCAACTGGCAACCTGGGCCAGCAGCCGGCCATCGACCGGGCTGATGCATTCGAAAGTCTGGTTCGAAACGGCGGCGGTGTATTCGCCGTTGATATAGGCGCGGCCTTCAATCTTCAGCTCACGGGCGCGTTGTTCCCAGTCGGCACGAGTCAGGGTGGTCATGCGAGTGTCCTCCTCTTATTGAAATAGAAGCGCCACGCGCTCTCGCGCCAGCACCGTCGAGAATCCTGTTCGATAGCCCGTTTTTCGGGCCCACGACACCCATCACCCTAAACCAGCGGCCCCTGAACTTTCAATATATTTGACAGCAGCTGGCCAAACGCCGTTGCCATGTTCATTTTAATAAACATAGACTCGGAGCTTTCGAGCATCCGACCTGCCACTGCCGAGGAACAGCAGCATGAACATCCAGAACATCGTCGACTTCAGTGAAGCCAACACCGCGCCCGAGCGCTTCCGCCCGGCACAGGAGAAGATCCTCAAGGGCGATCCGGAGCAGACGGTCTTCAACCACTACGACAGCCCCTGCGGGCAGATGAATGCCGGCGTCTGGGAAGGCGCGGTCGGCCAATGGACCGTGAACTACACCGAGCATGAATACTGCGAGATCGTCCAGGGTGTCTCGGTATTGCGCGACAACGACGGCAATGCCAAGACCTTGCGCGCCGGCGACCGCTTCGTGATCCCGGCCGGTTTCAAGGGCACCTGGGAAGTGCTGGAGCACTGCCGCAAGATCTACGTGGTGTTCGAACAGAAGGCCTGATCAGGCCCCCGCGCACCAGCTGCGCGGCTCGTCGACAGCGCGCCGCGGGTAGGCGATGTCGAGCTTGAGGTCGGCGCGCTCGATGCGTAGCCGACCCTCCGTGGTTTTCTGCAACTCGCCCGGCGCCAGTGGCAGGATCCAATAGAGGTCCTCACCGCCGCAGATCGATTTCAGCTGAGTGGCGACCGTGGCCGCCTGGAGATCGATACGTCCGTCGGCCAGGACGAACCCGGCATGCACGTCGACCTCGATGGTTTCCGGTTGCGCGGCCAGGCGGTAGGAGTTGCCAGCCTCGAAGCTGCCCGGCAAGGCCCGGCTCGGCACCAGCAGGCGCCCACTCTCCGGGTCGTTGAAACGTTGCAGGAAAGACTCCAGGACCGGCGCCACCTTGCGATTGGCAACGGCGACCGCCCTGCGGATTCGTCGCTCCAAAGCCCTGTCGACCGGCGCGGCAACTGGCGCCACCGAATCCAGCAGGATTGCCAGCGGCGTTTCGCCCAGAGCCACGCGTGGCAACCAGTCCGTCCCCTGGCGCTCGAGCAGATAACCGGCAAGGTCACCCAGCACATAACTCTCCACATCTGCGGCCAGGTCGGCGACAAGGTCGTGCTCCTGCCCCTGGCGGATCAGCGCCTCGAACCTCAGTCTCGACCATTCGCCCGAACCCGGACGCACTCCTTGCCCCAGCAGGCCGGCAACCGACTCCACATACCGTGCCGTGCCCTCGGAGCGGTCGACCTGGCGAAGACGCCCCACCTCGTCGGCATGCTCGTCCTTCCAGCGGCGATACCAATGGCTGGCCCGCGCCAGTGCCTCGGGCTGCCCCCGGGCCGCCGCCAGCAACTGGCGAATGAGCTGGTTGCGATACACCCTCGGCTCGGCCCTGGCGGGATAGACGATACTGCGCTCCGCACCCGGCAGGCGCGGCCACTCGGCTTCGACATGAAAATGAAAGGCTTCGTGGGTCGCCAGGCCGAACAGTTCAGGCAACGCCCATGGGTCCTGCAACCGCTGCCGCTCCCGCGCCGGCAGTGACACCCCCAGGCCGATGAAGATCGCCGGCAGCCCCTGCCAGACGATTCGGCGATAGCGCTGGTATTCGTAGCTGACGCCCAACTCATGGACTTTCGCCATCGCCACTTCGTCACCGCCCCGTGAACCCATCGCCCAGGCCCGTCGCCCATCGCTGACCACCAGTTGGACATCGGCAAACACCCGGGTGACAGGACTGAGCCCGGCCAGCACCGGCCAGGCTGCGCGGGTTGCCTGGGCCAGCCGCTGCGCATAGACCTCGGTGGACATCTCGACGGCGGCCAGGGGGGCCGCCGAGACCGCGACACTGGCTGCCGCCAGGAACACCAGCAGCAACAATAAAAACATCCTTGCGATAACCATGAACGTCCTCCCTGACTGCGTTTTCTGGCTGCCCAGGCAGTCTAGGAAAGGCAAAACGGAAAAAACGCAGGAAATGGCGGCACGTTACGCAGGAAAACGCCGGAAAAAGGCGAAAAAAAACCCCGAACCAGTCGGGGCTTTTTTCGAAAAACAAAATCAATTACTTGATTTTGCCTTCCTTGTAGATCACGTGCTTGCGAACAACCGGATCATATTTCTTGATCTCGATCTTGTCCGGAGTGGTGCGCTTGTTCTTGTCAGTCGTGTAGAAATGACCAGTACCGGCGCTCGAGATCAGACGAATCAATTCACGCATGATTTAGCTCCTTATACCTTGCCATCACGGCGCAGTTCGGCCAGCACGGCATCGATGCCGCGCTTGTCGATGATACGCATGCCCTTGGCGGAAACGCGCAGGCGCACGAAACGCTTCTCCGACTCGACCCAGAAGCGGTGATGCTGCAGGTTCGGCAGGAAACGACGACGGGTTTTGTTGTTTGCGTGGGAAATGTTATTCCCAGTCACCGGACCCTTACCGGTAACTTGACAGACTCTAGACATGCCTCAGCCCTCTAAAACCACATGCCCAACCCGGCATGGGTTGGCCGCTTAATCTCTCAGTCATTTGGCGCCAGGCGCCGCGTTTCTTTAAGGGTCTTACCGGCTACACCTACAAGCGAAGGAACCGGGCCCCTAGAAAAGAGCGCTGCTTTATACCAGAAAGACTACGGTGCAACAACATCAAGTGCGATTAAAACCGTGTCGAGTGCCCGAAAACCTGGGTACGAGACCCCAATGCCGGGGCCCGGGACGAAAAATGCCGCTCGTCGCACAGAATTCGTGGCGCACGGTAAAAGTCCGGAAATATCGTACGAGCAAGAGCCGCGGATTCTACAACAACCCCGGCCCATCGAGTAAAAATGGGATAGTCAATTGCCGCCCGGGGCACTAGGGTAGAGGTTTTTCCAGACTGCACTCGCAGATGGGACAACGACCTGCAAAGGAAACTGAACATGCGCTTCGCTGCCCTGCCGCTATTGCTCGTCCCGTTTTTCGGCTCGCCGGCCCAGGCCGCGACCTCGTTGAGCGTCTGCACCGAGGCCAGCCCCGAAGGCTTCGACGTGGTGCAGTACAACTCGCTGACCACCACCAATGCCTCGGCGGACGTCCTGATGAACCGCCTGGTGGACTTCGATGCCGCCAGCGGCAAGCTGGTACCGAGCCTGGCCGACAGCTGGACCGTCTCCGATGACGGCCTGACCTACGATTTCAAGTTGCATCCAGGTGTGAAATTCCACCGCACGGACTACTTCAAGCCGACCCGCGACCTGAGCGCGGCCGACGTGCGCTTCACTTTCGAGCGCATGCTCGACCCGGCCAACCCCTGGCACAAGATTGCCCAGAGCGGTTTCCCCCACGCCCAGTCGTTGCAACTGCCGGCACTGATCAAACGCGTCGAGGCCACCGACCCGCTGACCGTGCGCTTTACCCTGGATCATCCGGATTCGACCTTCCTCGCGGCCCTGAGCATGGGCTTCGCCTCCATCTACTCGGCGGAATACGCCGACAAGCTGATGGCCGCCCACACCCCGGAGAAGCTCAACAGCCAGCCGATCGGCACCGGTCCGTTCGTGTTCGGCCGCTTCCAGAAGGACGCCGCGATCCGCTACAGCGCCAACCCGGACTACTTCGCCGGCAAGCCGGCGATCGACAGCCTGGTGTTCGCGATCACCCCGGACGCCAACGTGCGCCTGCAGAAACTCAAGCGCAACGAGTGCCAGATCGCCCTCTCGCCCAAGCCCCTGGACATCGGCTCGGCGAGCAAGGATCCGGCGCTCAAGGTGGAAAGGACCGCGGCCTTCATGACCGCGTTCCTCGCCATCAACAGCCAGCATCCGCCACTGGACAAGCCTGAAGTGCGCCAGGCGATCAACCTGGCCTTCGACAAGACCAGCTACCTCAAGGCCGTCTTCGAGGACACCGCCGAAGCCGCCAACGGCCCGTACCCGCCCAACACCTGGAGCTACGCCAGGGATCTGCCCGGCTATGCCCACGACCCGGAGAAAGCCAAGGCGCTGCTGGCCAAGGCCGGACTGAAGAACGGCTTCCAGACCACCCTCTGGACCCGTCCATCCGGCAGCCTGCTCAACCCGAACCCGAGCCTCGGCGCGCAGTTGCTGCAGGCCGACCTCGCCGAGGTGGGCATCCAGGCGGAAATCCGCGTGATCGAATGGGGCGAACTGATCCGCCGCGCCAAGGCCGGCGAGCACGACCTGCTGTTCATGGGCTGGGCCGGTGACAACGGCGACCCGGACAATTTCCTGACCCCGCAATTCTCCTGCGCCGCGGTGAAGTCCGGGACCAACTTCGCCCGCTACTGCGACGCCAACCTGGACAAGCTGATCAGCGCCGGCAAGACCACCAGCGAGCAGGGCGTGCGCAGCAAGCTCTACCAGCAGGCCCAGGCGCAGATCCAGCAGCAGGCACTCTGGCTGCCGCTGGCCCATCCGACCGCCTTCGCCCTGGTGCGCAAGGACGTCCAGGGTTATCAGGTGAGCCCGTTCGGCCGCCAGGACTTCGCCAAGGTCAGCGTCAAGCCCTGACCTGCCGCGCGGCCCCGGAAACGGGGCTGCGCGCTACATCATCCCATGCTCCATCATCGAGAACGGCTCGCCATCGCCGATGATGAAGTGATCGAGCACCCGCACATCCACCAGTTCCAGCGAATCGCGCAGGCGGCCGGTCAGCAGCCGGTCGGAGTGACTGGGCTCGGCCACCCCCGACGGGTGGTTGTGACACAGGATCAAGGCGGCCGCATTGTGCGCCAGCGCCCGCTTGACCACCTGCCGCGGATACACGCTGGCATTGTCGATGGTGCCGCGGAACAGCGCCTCGAAGGCCAGCACCCGGTGCTTGGCATCCAGGAACAGGCAGCCGAACACCTCGTGGGCCTCATGGCGCAGCATCGCCTTCAGGTAGTCGCGAACCGCCCGTGGGCTCTCCAGTACCGACTCGCGCCGCAGGCGCTCGGCCAGATGTCGGCGGGCCATCTCCAGCACCGCCTGCAGCTGGGCGAACTTCGCCGGCCCCAGGCCCAACTCCCGACTGAATTCCCGCTGCCCGGCCTCCAGAAGACTACGCAAACTACCGAATTGCCCTAATAGATGCCGCGCCAGATCCACCGCACTCTTGCCGCACACACCGGTACGCAGGAAGATCGCCAGCAACTCGGCATCGGACAGACTGGCCGCCCCCAACTCCAGCAACTTCTCCCGCGGCCGTTCCGCCGTCGGCCAATCACGAATACTCATCACACCTCCCTGTCCCCTGGAGGCCCGCTGTTCCATGGCGGGCGCTGTGTTATCGTAGTCCATCTTTTTTACCCCCGAATCGGCCTGGGGAGGCGTCCTCGGGGGTGGTAATCACTGGACATTAAAAGGCAGGCCTATGCAGCGGCTGTATCGGAAACGCATCGTTCTCGGCGTCGGCGGCGGCATCGCCGCCTACAAAAGCGCCGAGCTGGTTCGCCGACTTCTCGACCAGGGTGCCGAGGTCCGCGTGGTCATGACCCGTGGCGGCAGCGAATTCATCACCCCGCTGACCCTGCAGGCGTTGTCCGGACACCCGGTGCACCTGGACCTGCTCGATCCGGCGGCCGAAGCCGCCATGGGCCACATCGAACTGGCGAAATGGGCCGACCTGGTGCTGATCGCACCGGCGACCGCCGACCTGATCGCCCGCCTGGCCCAAGGCATCGCCGATGACCTGCTGACCACGCTGGTACTCGCCACCGACGCCACCGTCGCCATCGCCCCGGCCATGAACCAGGCCATGTGGCGCGACCCGGCGACCCAGGCCAATACCCAACTGCTGCAAAGCCGCGGCTTCAAGGTCTTCGGCCCGGCGGCCGGCAGCCAGGCCTGTGGCGACGTCGGCCTGGGCCGCATGCTCGAAGCCACCGAGCTGGCCCAGCACGCCGCCGACTGTTTCCAGCACCTGGCCCTGACCGGCCGGCACGTGCTGATCACCGCCGGCCCGACCCAGGAAAACATCGACCCGGTGCGCTACATCACCAACCACAGCTCCGGCAAGATGGGTTTCGCCCTGGCCGAAGCCGCCGTCGAAGCCGGCGCCCGGGTCACGCTGATCACCGGCCCGGTGCACCTGCCGACGCCGGACCGGGTCACCCGTATCGACGTCGTCAGTGCCCGTGACATGCTCGCCGCTTGCGAGGCCGCGATCCCCTGCGACCTGTTCATCGCCTCCGCTGCGGTAGCGGACTACCGCCCGGAAGTCGTTGCCCCGCAAAAACTCAAGAAAGACCCTACAACCGGCGATGGCCTGCTGCTGCAGATGGTGCGCAACCCGGACATCCTGGCAACCATCGCCGGCCGCCCCGACCGCCCCTTCAGCGTCGGCTTCGCCGCCGAGACCGAACACCTGCTCGACTACGCCGCGCGCAAGCTCAAGGACAAGAACCTCGATCTGATCGTCGCCAATGACGTGGCCAACCCCAGCATCGGCTTCAACAGCGAAGAGAACGCCTGCAGCGTGATCGACCGCAACCTGCAGGCCACCGTTTTCACCCAGACCAGCAAGGGCAAGATTGCCCGCCAGCTGATCTCTTTCATCGCTTCACGACTGAACCAGGTTTAATCCCCATGCACGCTTTGCAAGCCAAGATCCTCGACCCGCGCATCGGCAGCGAATTCCCCCTGCCGCAGTACGCCACGCCCGGCTCCGCCGGCCTCGACCTGCGCGCCATGCTGCGGCAGGACACCGTACTGGAACCGGGCCAGACCTTGCTGATCCCCACCGGCCTGTCGGTCTACATCGGCGATCCGGGCCTGGCCGCACTGATCCTGCCGCGCTCGGGCCTGGGCCACAAACACGGTATCGTCCTCGGCAACCTGGTGGGCCTGATCGACTCGGACTACCAGGGCGAACTGATGGTCTCCTGCTGGAACCGCGGCCAGAGCGCCTTCACCATCGCCGTCGGCGAGCGCATCGCCCAACTGGTACTGGTACCGGTGGTCCAGGCGCACTTCGAACTGGTCCAGGACTTCGACGAAACCCAACGCGGTGCGGGCGGCTTCGGGCATTCGGGCAGCCATTGACCTACGCTGATCCTGGCCGGTGCCGAGAAACCGGCCAGGACGATTCGCGCGGCAGTTCAGGATGAGTTTCGCGGAGGCGGTATTTGAGAGGCATCAAGCGCAGTGCAAAGACCGGCAACGGACCCGGACACCATGACCAGCCGTCTTCGAACGAGGCCGCCAATCCACTGCTGCCAGGCCTGAAAATCGCCCTCGGCGGTGTGCTTCTGGCGATGGCGCTGCTCTGGTTTGGCGTGCTGGCGCCCTGGAACGACACCTTTCGCTCGCAGTTGGCGCAAGCAGCCGGCGCCACCGCTGCCTCGGGGCTGAGCCAGGCCACGACCGACCTGATCGCCCAGACCGCGGCCGCTGCGCTCGATCCAGCCCTGCTCAAGGTCCTGCAAAGCACGGACGGCAATGCCGTAAAGGCGGCGGAAAACAACCTGCGCCATCTGCCCGGCCTGGTGGATGCGCAACTGAACCTGCGCGACGCCGCCCAACCGCTCACCGATCGTGCCGCACCACTCAACTTCTCGGCCCTGGACCTGATCCACCGTGCCGAGCGTGGCGCCCGGCCCGCGCCGGAAGCCTACAGGATCGGCCAGCGCTGGCTGGTCTACAGCGTCGCGACATTGCACGAGAGACCCGACTCACCGGTCGCCGGTACCCTGCTGCTGGTCTTCGACCTGCAACGGCTGCTTCAGTCCCTGAGCCACTGGCAACCAGGTAGCGGTTCGCTGCAACTGACCCAAAGCATTCTCGGCAGCCCGGAGCAGGTGCTCGACCAGCGCGGCACCGCCGCATCGGCCGACAGTTACCCCTTCGGCACCGGCAACGGCAACTGGACGCTCAAATACAGTCCGGGGCCAGCCTACCAATTCGGCTACCCGCTCAGTGCCTACGGCTTCCTGCTGCTGGCCACCGTACTGGTGCTCGGCAGCACCGCACTGGCGATCCGGCTGACCCACCGACGCCTGCAACGCCGCCTCGACGACGATGCCCGACAGTTGGAACAGCTGTTTCACGAACTCTCCAGCGGAAAAGCCGTCAAAGCCTTCAGTTTGAGCCTGCCGGCCCTGAATGGACTGGCGCAGGAACTGGCGCGTTTCTCCCAACGCAACGGCCAGCCTACCGCCGCCACGGACCCCGCCGGCATCAACCCGGGCCAGACGACCAGCAATGCCCCGGAGCCGATCCAGCCCGACACCCACGGTGCCAACTGGACCGATCCGCCATTCCAAGGTGTCGACATCCTTGATATCGACATTCTCGACGAACACCAGGACTTCCTGAGAACGGAGCACCCTCAACCCATGAACAGCACCGTACCGACTTTCCCAGACAGCATTTTCCGCGCCTACGACATCCGCGGCACCGTCCCGGAAACCCTGAACGGCGAGACCGCCTACTGGATCGGCCGTGCCATCGGCTCGCAGAGCCTGGCCCAGGGCGAACCCCATGTCTCGGTCGGCCGCGACGGCCGCCTGTCCGGTCCGGAACTGGTCCAGCAACTGATCCAGGGCCTGCACGACAGCGGCTGCCACGTCAGCGACGTCGGCCTGGTGCCGACCCCGGCCCTGTACTATGCGGCCAACGTGCTGGCGGGCAAGTCCGGGGTGATGCTGACCGGCAGCCACAACCCGTCGAACTACAACGGTTTCAAGATCATCATCGCCGGCGACACCCTGGCCAACGAACAGATCCAGGCCCTGCACACGCGCCTGAAGACCAACGACCTGAGCAGCGGCAAGGGCAGCATCGAGAAGGTCGAGATCCTCGATCGCTACTTCCGGCAGATCCGCGAGGACATCGTGCTGGCGAAGAAGCTCAAGGTGGTGGTCGACTGCGGCAACGGCGCCGCCGGCGTGATCGCGCCGCAACTGATCGAGGCACTGGGCTGCGAAGTGATTCCGCTGTTCTGCGAGGTCGACGGCAACTTCCCCAACCATCACCCGGATCCGGGCAAGCCGGAAAACCTCGAAGACCTGATCGCCAAGGTCAAGGAAACCAACGCCGATCTCGGCCTGGCCTTCGACGGTGACGGCGACCGCGTCGGCGTGGTGACCAACACCGGCAGCATCGTCTACCCCGACCGCCTGCTGATGCTGTTCGCCAAGGACGTGGTGTCGCGCAACCCCGGCGCGGATATCATCTTCGACGTCAAGTGCACCCGGCGCCTGATCCCGCTTATCCAGGAATATGGCGGTCGCCCGGTCATGTGGAAGACCGGTCATTCGTTGATCAAGAAGAAAATGAAACAGAGCGGCGCCCTGCTCGCCGGCGAAATGAGCGGCCACGTATTCTTCAAGGAGCGCTGGTTCGGTTTCGACGACGGCATCTACAGCGCCGCGCGCCTGCTGGAGATCCTCAGCCAGGAGAAATCCACGGCAGAGGAGCTGTTCGCGACCTTCCCGAACGATATTTCCACGCCGGAAATCAACATTAATGTGACCGACGAGGGCAAATTCAGCATCATTGAAGCGCTGCACGACGCACAATGGGGCGACGCCAACCTGACCACCATCGACGGTGTCCGGGTCGACTACCCCAAAGGCTGGGGCCTGGTGCGCGCATCCAACACCACGCCGGTGCTGGTCCTGCGCTTCGAGGCCGATACCGAGGATGAGCTGCAGCGTATCAAGGACGTGTTCCACGCCCAGCTCAAACGTGTTGCACCCGATCTCCAACTACCGTTCTGACATCCGGGCGGTGTAGAACACCGCCTGACCACCTGTTTCACCGGAGCCCTGAATGACCCTCGAACGCGAAGCCGCTGCCAACACCGCCAAGGTCCTTTCCGAAGCGTTGCCCTACATCCGCCGATACGTCGGCAAGACGCTGGTGATCAAGTACGGCGGCAACGCTATGGAAAGCGAAGAGCTCAAGACCGGCTTCGCCCGCGATATCGTGCTGATGAAGGCCGTGGGCATCAACCCGGTGGTCGTGCACGGCGGCGGCCCGCAGATCGGCGACCTGCTCAAGCGGTTGTCCATCGAGAGCCATTTCGTCGACGGGATGCGCGTCACCGACGCCCAGACCATGGACGTGGTGGAAATGGTCCTCGGCGGCCAGGTGAACAAGAGCATCGTCAACCTGATCAACCGCCACGGCGGCAGCGCCATCGGCCTGACCGGCAAGGACGCGGAACTGATTCGCGCGAAGAAGCTCACCGTCACCCGCCAGACCCCGGAGATGACCGCACCGGAAATCATCGACTACGGCCAGGTGGGCGAAGTGGTCGGGATCAACACCGACCTGCTGAACCTGCTGGTCAAGGGCGATTTCATTCCGGTGATCGCGCCGATCGGCGTCGGTGCCAATGGCGAGTCCTACAACATCAACGCCGACTTGGTGGCCGGCAAGATCGCCGAGGCCCTGAAGGCCGAGAAGCTGATGCTGCTGACCAACATCGCCGGCCTGCTGGACAAGGAAGGCAAGGTCCTGACCGGCCTGAGCACCGACCAGGTCAACGCACTGATCGCCGACGGCACCATCTACGGTGGCATGCTGCCGAAGATCCAGTGCGCCCTGGAAGCGGTACAGGGTGGCGTCGGCAGTTCGCTGATCATCGACGGCCGGGTACCGAACGCGGTCCTGCTGGAGATCTTCACCGACACCGGCATGGGCACCCTGATCAGCAACCGCAAGCGTCACTGATCCGCCCATCATGAAAAAGCCCCGCACCGGGAAACCGGGCGGGGCTTTTTCATGGCTGCCAGTTCAGCGCAACAACTGCTCGACTCGTGCCCGGTCTGCGGCGAAGTCCCGCTGGGCCTCGGCCCGTGCGGCCTGATAGCGGGCAATATCGGCCTTCATTCGCACCTGCTCATCCCGCAGACCGCCGAGTTGCGCCAGCAGCTCCGGCGAAACCTCCTTGCCGGCACGTTCCTGCTCCGCCGCCTGGCCCTGCAGGCCTGTCTGCTGGGCCAGCAGCGCCTGGAGGTTGTTCCGCACGTTGGCAATCAGCGCATCCAGCTCGGCCAGCTTGCGGGCCTGGGCCTTGTCGACTTCCTCGACACTGGAATAGCGCTGCAGCAATTGGGCATTGGCATCCGCCTGGGCCTTCTCGGCCTGCTTGCGCTGCTGTTGCTCGGGCGTCAGCGCCGGGGCCACGGTCTGCACCACCCGGCCCTGCTGGTTCAGTACCTGGTAGCCCTTACCGATGTACTCCGGCGGCACGCCCTGGCGGTCCAGCACGGTGACGCCCTTGTTATCGACATAGCGATAGAATAGGACCTCGTCAGCCCATGCGGCGAACGAGGCCCCGAGCGCCAGGGCCAGAAACAGGCAGGCCGGGCGCAAGAGGGATCAGATCCCGTACTGCGCGCGGTAGGCCTCCACCGCGGGCAGGTGCTGCTTGAGTTGCTCGTCGCCGGCGAGGAATTCCAGCACCTGGTTCAGCGAGACGATGCTCACCACCGGAATGCCAAAGTCGCGCTCGACCTCCTGGATCGCCGACAATTCGCCATTGCCACGCTCCTGGCGGTTCAGGGCGATCAGCACGCCTGCGGCCTTGGCGCCGTCCTGGGATCCGATGATCTGCATCACTTCACGGATGGCGGTGCCGGCAGTGATCACGTCGTCGATGATCAGCACATTGCCGGCCAGTGGCGCGCCGACCAGGCTACCGCCTTCGCCGTGGGCCTTGGCTTCCTTGCGGTTGAAGCACCAGGGCAGGTCGCGCTGGTGATGTTCGGCCAGGGCCACGGCGGTCGCGGCCGCCAGCGGGATACCCTTGTAGGCGGGACCGAAGAGCACATCGAAAGGAATGCCGCTGTCGACGATGGCGGCTGCATAGAAACGCCCCAGCTGGGCCAGCGCGGAACCGGAGTTGAACAGGCCGGCATTGAAGAAGTAGGGGCTGGTACGACCCGACTTCAGGGTGAACTCACCGAAGCGCAAAACGCCGCGATCGATGGCAAAACGGATGAAATCGCGCTGATACGCCTGCATGCAGAAACCCCAAATACCACGAATTTAGCTAATTAGGTAGACCTCGGGTATCATACACGCACGTGATTTTTGGGGCCATTTATGCGGATCATCAGTGTGAACGTCAATGGTATTCAGGCGGCAGTCGAGCGTGGTTTGCTCAGTTGGCTGCAAGCCCAGAATGCCGACGTCATCTGCCTGCAGGACACCCGCGCCTCCGCCTTTGAACTGGATGACCCAGCCTTCCAACTGGATGGCTACTTCCTTTATGCCTGCGATGCCGAAGTCCCCGCCCAAGGTGGCGTGGCTCTGTACTCGCGGTTGCAACCGAAGGCTGTCATCAGCGGTCTCGGTTTCGAGACGGCGGACCGCTACGGGCGCTACCTGCAAGCCGATTTCGACAAGGTCAGCATCGCGACCTTGCTGCTTCCATCAGGGCAGAACGGCGATGAAGACTTGAACCAGAAGTTCAAGCTCATGGACGACTTCGCCCGCTACCTGGACAAGCAGCGGCGCAAACGTCGTGAGTACATCTATTGCGGCTCGCTCTACGTGGCGCAACAGAAGCTCGACATCAAGAATTGGCGCGACAGCCAGCAGTCCCCGGGCTTCCTGGCGCCGGAACGGGCCTGGATGGACGAGATTCTCGGCAACATGGGTTATGTCGACGCGCTGCGCGAAGTCAGCCGCGAGGGCGACCAGTACAGCTGGTGGCCGGATAACGAACAGGCCGAGATGCTCAACCTCGGCTGGCGTTTCGACTACCAGATCCTGACGCCGGGTCTGCGCCGTTCCGTGCGCAGCGCCCGCCTGCCACGCCAGCCGCGCTTCTCGCAGCACGCGCCGCTGATCGTGGACTACGACTGGACGCTGACCATCTGAGTGGGACAGCAGCCACAAAAAAGCCGACGTCATGTCGGCTTTTTTGCATCTGCCCAACCTACTTGATCGGCCGCCAGGTGAACGGGTAACGGTAGGCAATCCCCTGGTTGGCCTTGATCCCGGCAATGAGGGTCAGCACCACCGCACCAATGGCCAGCAGGCCGAAGAGCAGGAAACCGACCACCACGAACATCAGCGCAAAACAGATCATCGCCGCCACCGCCACGGTGATCTGGAAATTCAACGCTTCCTTGCCCTGGGTATCGATGAAAGGGTCCTGCTCACGCTTCATCTGCCACAGGATCAACGGCCCGATCAGGCTACCGAAGGGAAACCAGTAGCCGAGAAACGCCGACAAATGGCAGAACATCGCCCATTGCCGGATTTCCGGACCCGGCGTTGGCACCGGTACCTGCTCATTCATCGCGCTCTCCTTTCCCACGACCTTCAACGGGGTCGGACGATCAGTCGGCCAGGGCGGCGTTCTGCAATTCGAAAATCTCGCCCATGCCTTTCTTCGCCAGCTCCAGCATGGCATTCAGCTCTTCAGGCTGGAACGGCGCACCCTCGGCGGTGCCCTGCACTTCAATGAAGCCACCGGTGCCGGTCATCACCACGTTCAGGTCGGTTTCGGCGGCGGAGTCCTCCAGGTAGTCCAGGTCCAGCACCGGCTCGCCCTGATACATACCCACCGACACCGCGGCGATCATCTGCTTGAGCGGGTTGCCGGCCTTGAGGCCACCGCGCTTCTTGATCACCTTCAACGCATCGGCCAGCGCCACCATGGAACCGGTGATCGACGCCGTGCGGGTGCCGCCATCGGCCTGGATCACATCGCAGTCGACATACAGGGTGATGTCGCCGAGCTTGGACATGTCCAGCGCGGCGCGCAGCGAACGGCCGATCAGGCGCTGGATCTCCAGGGTCCGGCCGCCCTGCTTGCCACGGCTGGCCTCGCGCTGGGTACGCTCGCCGGTCGCCCGTGGCAGCATGCCGTACTCGGCGGTCAGCCAGCCCTGGCCCTGGCCCTTGAGGAAGCGTGGCACCCCATTCTCGACGCTGACCGTGCAGATCACTTTGGTGTCGCCGAACTCGACCAGTACAGACCCCTCGGCGTGTTTGGTGTAGTTGCGGGTGATGCGGATCGAGCGAAGCTGATCGGCGGCGCGACCACTTGGACGTTTCATCTGGGAATACCTGTACTGGGACGGAAATCTACCCGCCATTATAGAGGTCATGGCCGGCGCTGGGCAGTTCTAAAATCTCGACGGCATGTCACCGCCTCCTGCAGGAGCCGGCTTGCTGGCGATCCGCCGCAGGCGGCCATCCGCCAAATAGCAGCTTCACTGCCATCCCGACTGCGGATGGCCGCTTCGCGGATCGCCGGCAGGCCGGCTCCTACAAGCAACCACAAGACAGGAGACCTTCGTGCTGTCCGTCGCACTGCGCTACAATCCTGCGCCTTTGCTGCCAGTCGGCTCCAATCTACCCATCAGGCCTGCCCCGACAAAGCCGGCAGGCCCGAACAGCGAGGTACTTCCATGGTCCATAGCATGACCGCCTTCGCCCGCGTCGAAAGTGCCGGAACCCGGGGCACCCTGAGCTGGGAACTGCGCTCGGTCAACAGCCGCTACCTGGAACCGCACCTGCGCCTGCCGGAATCGTTCCGCGACCTCGAGGGCGCAGTGCGTGAAGCCCTGCGCCAGGGCCTGTCGCGCGGCAAACTGGAATGCACCCTGCGCTACACCGAGGAAACCAGCGGCCAGCCGCTGCAGATCGACCGCGAACGCGCCACGCAACTGATCGCCGCCGCCGAGACCGTCGCCAGCCTGATCAAGCAGCCGGCCGCCCTGAACCCGCTGGAAGTCCTGGCCTGGCCCGGCGTGCTGGTGGCCGACGCCAGTGACCCGCAGACCTTGAACAACCAGGCCCTGGCGCTGTTCGCCGATGGCCTGAAGGAGCTCAAGAAGGGTCGCGAGCGCGAAGGCGCGGAACTGGCCCGCCTGATCGACGAGCGCCTGGCCACGATCGAGGAAGATGTCGCCACCCTGCGTGAACAGGTACCGCAGATGCTCGCCACCCAGCGCCAGAAGATTCTCGACCGCTTCGCCGACATGCAGACCGAACTGGACCCGCTGCGCCTGGAACAGGAAATGGTCCTGCTGGCGCAGAAGAGCGACGTCGCCGAGGAACTCGACCGCCTGAGCACCCACATCATCGAAGTGCGCCGGGTGCTCAAGTCCGGCGGCGCCGCCGGCCGACGCCTGGACTTCCTGATGCAGGAACTCAACCGCGAAGCCAACACCCTCGGCTCCAAGGCCTTCGATCCACGCAGCACCGCCGCCGCGGTCAACCTCAAGGTGTTGATCGAACAGATGCGCGAACAAGTACAGAATATCGAGTAAGGCTCCCCGACATGACCCAAAGCACTGGCACCCTCTACATCATTTCCGCACCGTCGGGCGCAGGCAAGACCAGCCTGGTCAAGGCCCTGATCGACGCCCAGCCGCAGATCCGCGTATCGGTCTCGCACACCACCCGCGCGATGCGCCCGGGCGAGACCAACGGGGTCAACTACCACTTCGTCGACCGCGGCGAGTTCCTGCGTCTGAGCGAACAAGGCGACTTCCTCGAACAGGCCGAAGTCTTCGGCAACCTCTACGGCACCTCCCAGAGCAGCCTGCAGCAGACCCTGGACGCCGGCCATGACCTGATCCTGGAGATCGACTGGCAAGGCGCCCAGCAGGTCCGCCGGCAGATGCCCCAGGCCCGTTCGATCTTCATCCTGCCACCGAGCCAGCAGGCCCTGCGCCAGCGCCTGAACAACCGTGGCCAGGACAGCGACGAGATCATCGAAGGGCGGATGCGCGAAGCGGTCAGCGAAATGAGCCACTACGTCGAGTACGATTTCCTGATCATCAACGACGATTTCGCCCACGCCCTGGACGACCTCAAGGCGATCTTCCGCGCCAACCGCCTGCAACAGCAGCCGCAGCAACAGCAACACGCCGCCCTGTTGAGCGAATTGCTGGCATAGCAACAAAGACTTTCCAAAACCGCCGCAAGGGCTTTACATTGCACCTTGCGGCGCATCGGAAACTCTGCTGGAAAAATCAGCGCTTCCCTAATCGCTGGTGATTTTTTAAACTGTCGAGTCCGCTCGCCCATCCGGGCAGCCCGCCTACCGCATTTGCTACGAGGAACACCATGGCCCGCGTAACCGTTGAAGACTGCCTAGAACACGTGGATAACCGTTTCGAGCTGGTCATGCTCTCCACCAAGCGTGCTCGTCAACTGGCGACCGGCGGCAAAGAGCCGAAAGTGGCCTGGGAAAACGACAAGCCCACCGTCGTTGCCCTGCGTGAAATCGCCGAAGGCCTGGTGAACTACGAAATGATCGCCAACGAGGAGATCGTCGAAGACGAACCTCTGTTCGCGGCTTTCGAGGACGAGTCCAACGAGGCCGTCTAAGCCTATGCCTGGTCGACGTAGCACGGCGCAGGGGACAAGGCTTCGGCCGGGGGAAACCTCATGCCGAGCATAGACGCCCTCGCCGATCGCTTATCGACCTACCTCGGTGCCGACCAGGTCAACCTGGTCCGCCGGGCGTACTTCTACGCCGAACAGGCCCACGACGGCCAGCGCCGTCGCAGCGGCGAAGCCTACGTCACGCACCCGCTGGCGGTGGCAAGCATTCTCGCCGACATGCACATGGACCATCAGAGCCTGATGGCCGCGATGCTGCATGACGTGATCGAAGACACCGGAATCGCCAAGGAAGCGCTGCAGGCGCAGTTTGGCGAAACCGTGGCCGAACTGGTCGACGGGGTCAGCAAGCTGACCCAGATGAACTTCGAGACCAAGGCCGAGGCCCAGGCGGAAAACTTCCAGAAGATGGCCATGGCCATGGCCCGCGACATCCGCGTGATCCTGGTCAAGCTCGCCGATCGCCTGCACAACATGCGCACCCTGGAAGTGCTGTCCGGGGAAAAACGCCGGCGCATCGCCAAGGAAACCCTCGAGATCTATGCGCCCATCGCCAACCGCCTGGGCATGCACGCGGTACGCATCGAGTTCGAGGACCTCGGCTTCAAGGCGATGCACCCGATGCGCTCGGCGCGCATCTACCAGGCGGTCAAGCGCGCCCGCGGCAACCGCAAGGAAATCGTCAACAAGATCGAGGAATCCCTCAGCCACTGCCTGGCGGTAGACGGCATCCAGGGCGAAGTCAGCGGCCGCCAGAAGCATCTCTACGGCATCTACAAGAAGATGCGCGGCAAGCGCCGGGCCTTCAACGAGATCATGGACGTCTACGCGTTCCGGGTCATCGTCGACAAGGTCGACACCTGTTACCGCGTGCTCGGCGCCGTGCACAACCTGTACAAGCCGCTGCCCGGCCGCTTCAAGGACTACATCGCGATTCCCAAGGCCAACGGCTACCAGTCGCTGCATACCACGCTGTTCGGCATGCACGGCGTACCGATCGAGATCCAGATCCGCACCCGCGAAATGGAAGAGATGGCCAACAACGGCATCGCCGCCCACTGGCTGTACAAGTCCAGCGGCGACGAGCAGCCCAAGGGCACCCACGCCCGCGCCCGCCAGTGGGTCAAGGGCGTGCTGGAAATGCAGCAACGCGCGGGCAACTCCCTGGAATTCATCGAGAGCGTGAAGATCGACCTGTTCCCGGACGAGGTCTACGTGTTCACGCCCAAGGGCCGGATCATGGAGCTGCCCAAGGGCTCCACGGCGGTCGACTTCGCCTACGCGGTGCACACCGACGTGGGCAACAGCTGTATTGCCTGTCGGATCAATCGCCGTCTCGCCCCGCTGTCCGAACCGCTGCAAAGCGGCTCCACGGTCGAGATCGTCAGCGCCCCCGGCGCCCGGCCCAACCCGGCATGGCTCAACTTCGTGGTCACCGGCAAGGCCCGTACCCATATCCGCCACGCCCTCAAGCTGCAACGCCGCTCCGAATCCATCGCCCTCGGCGAGCGCCTGCTGAACAAGGTGCTCAACGGTTTCGACAGCGCCCTGGACAGGATTCCGGCCGAGCGCGTGCAATCGATCCTCCAGGAATACCGCCTGGAGTTGATCGAGGACCTGCTCGAGGACATCGGCCTGGGCAACCGCATGGCCTACGTGGTGGCCCGGCGCATGATGGGCGAAGGCGAACAGTTGCCGAACCCCGAGGGCCCGCTGGCGATCCGCGGCACCGAAGGCCTGGTGCTCAGCTATGCCAAGTGCTGTACGCCGATTCCGGGCGACCCGATCGTCGGTCACCTGTCGGCGGGCAAGGGCATGGTGGTGCACCTGGAAAACTGCCGCAATATCAGCGAGATCCGCCACAACCCGGAAAAATGCATCCAGCTCTCCTGGGCCAAGGATGTCACCGGCGAATTCAACGTCGAGCTGCGCGTCGAACTGGAACACCAGCGTGGTCTGATCGCCCTGCTGGCCAGCAGCGTCAACGCGGCCGACGGCAATATCGAGAAAATCAGCATGGACGAGCGCGATGGCCGCATCAGCGTGGTCCAACTGGTGGTCAGCGTGCACGACCGCGTGCACCTGGCCCGGGTGATCAAGAAGCTGCGCGCCCTGGCCGGGGTGATCCGCATCACCCGCATGCGGGCGTAGCCTCCCGGCGCCGGATATTACAAGGAGTCATTCATGACCAAGAGCGTTATCAGCACCGACAAGGCCCCTGCCGCCATCGGTACCTACTCCCAGGCGATCAAGGCCGGCAACACGGTGTACATGTCCGGCCAGATCCCCCTGGACCCCAGGACCATGGAGCTGGTGGAAGGCTTCGAAGCCCAGACCGTTCAGGTCTTCGAGAACCTCAAGGCCGTGGCCGAAGCTGCCGGCGGCTCGTTCAGGGACATCGTCAAGCTGAACATCTTCCTCACCGACCTGGGCCACTTCGCCAAGGTCAACGAGATCATGGGCAAGTACTTCGAACAACCGTACCCGGCCCGCGCCGCCATTGGCGTCGCCTCGCTGCCACGCGGCGCGCAGGTCGAGATGGACGCCGTCCTGGTCCTCGAATAAGCCTCTCCGGAACCACCGCACTGCCTGGCGCGACCATCGACAGCGCGCCAGCCTCGCCTGCAAGGACTTCACCATGCGCAACGCGCTAGCCCTCCCGCTGTTCGCCCTCCTGCTTGGCGGTTGCGCCAGCGATCCCGCCAAATATGACGTCAGCGGTACCTGGATCAACCAGGCGGCCATCGATGCGGCCGTGAAACAGGGCAGCCTGCGCGAAGCCCTGGCGGCCTATGGGCCGAACCTGGAGTGGAGCGTCGACACACGCACCGGCCAGGCCAAGTACAGCAATGGTTTCGAGCGCCCCGAAGGGCACGTGCGGGCAGACGGCAAGCAATGGCACGTCGACTTCTACGGCAGCGCCGGTACCTCCCTGGCCCGCGACGGCAAGACATTGATCCAGGGCGCCAGCGATTCCGAGCCCGAGCAGCCGTTCGTTCGTGCCCAGACCGAACTGCCGGCCAACGCGCCGGTCGGGGCCAGCTTCGAGCAGGCGCTGTATTCGGCGTTCATGGGTGGCGACTGGAAAATCGTCAGCGGCCCGGGCGAAGGCGGCACGGTGAAATTCCTCCCGGACGGACGCCTCGAAGGCCTGCCGGGCGTCGACCGCTATGCACTGTGCCTGGCGGGTGACTGCGCCTCGATGAGCGGTGAGAACGACAGCATCTGGCTGCAACAGGGCGAACGTGGCAATGCCTGGATCTTCGTCCGCAAGGGCAAGCAACTGGAGATTTTCCAGGCGCTGAACTCGGCACAGGCCGACGAACAGCCGCAGCTTTATCCCGGCAATCGCCAGTGGCTACTGGAGAAGTAACCACACCAATCCTGTAGGAGAGTCCATGGCATGGGGCAAGACTTGCTGCCCCATTCGCGGGCAAGCCTCGCTCCTACAGGGCACGCCCCGTATGTGGGAGCCGACTTGCTGGCGATCCGCCGGAGGCGGCCTTCCAGCAGAATCCCGACCGCTCCCACAGCTCGCCTCTCAGCAGCGCCCTTCGAGAATCGCCGCATACCCCTCGCGGTAACTGGGATAGCGCGGCACCCAGCCCAGCGCCCGGGCCCGGGCGTTGCTGCAGCGCTTGCTGCCGGTGCGCCGCACGCTGGCCTCGGCATCCCACTCGGTGACCCCGAGGTACTCACGCAACCAGGTCACCACCTCGGCCAGCGGAGCCGGCGCATCATCGACGCCGATATAGCAGTCGTCCAGCACCCTGCCCGCCCGATCAGCCTCCAGCAGAAATGCCAGCAACCCGGCTGCATCGTCGGCATGAATGCGATTGCCGTACAGCGGCGGCTCGACCGCCACCCGATAACCCCGGCGCACCTGGGTCAACAGCCACTCGCGACCCGGCCCGTAGATCCCGGTCAGGCGCACCCGGGTCGCCGCAATGCCACTGTCGAGCGCCAGTCGCTCGGCCTCAAGCATCAACCGCCCGGAATAGCCCTCGGCTTCGGTCGCCGACGCTTCATCCACCCACTCGCCCTGCTGCTGCACGTAGACGCTGCTGCTGGAGACAAACAACAGTCGCCGCGGCCGCTGCCCGGATTCCCCGAGCCAGCCCAGCACATGCCGCAGACCGTCGACATAGGCCGCCCGATAACCGGCCTCGTCATGGTCGGTCGCCGCCGCGCAATACACCACATAGTCCAGCGGCCCCGTCGGCCAGCCCGCCGGGCGCTGCGCGCTGAACAGATCGCCCGCCACCCCCCGCACGCCCTCCGGCAGACGGGAAATCGAGCGACGCAGACCGTAGGCCTGCCAACCCTGGCCCAGCAATTGGCTGGCCAGGCGAGAACCGACATCGCCGCAGCCGGCAATCAGAACAGAAGGAGCGGACATCGGAAACCTCCACGCAAAGGGGCACAGCCTAGCGTCAGGAATGGACGAACGGCCAGCAATCGAAGAAAAAAAGATACTCTATTACTTTTGTTAACAAGAATTACTTGCAATAATGATCAACCATTTGTTCTCGGCCCAACGAGGCCTGGAAGGACAAGACCCACTTCTACTTCGCTCAGGTCCGGCCAGCATGACAAGCATTCACTCCTCCGCCTCGCCAACCCAGTTCCACAGCCCGTCGCGCGCCTGGCGCTCGGTGGCAGCGGTGCTGTTCAGCCTGTTGCTGGCCCCGACCGCCGCATTCGCCGATGAGCCGGCCAACCATACCGCGCCGGCTGCCACCGCCGCCGCGCCAACTGCCCCGGCCGCGACCTCGCCTGCCGTGACGCCGGTCGCCACCGAACAGGCTCCGGTAGAAAACGCCGCGCCAGCCGACACCTCCGCAGCCGACGCACCGCCAGCCGAAGGCAACAGCCTGGGCATGTCCCACGACCTGTCCCCGTGGGGCATGTACCAGAACGCCGACATCATCGTGAAGCTGGTGATGATCGGCCTGGCCATCGCCTCGATCATCACCTGGACCATCTGGATCGCCAAGGGCTTCGAACTGCTGGGCGCCAAGCGTCGCCTGCGTGGTGAAATCGCCAACCTGAAGAAAGCCGTCACCCTCAAGGACGCCAGCGCCACCGCCGGCAAGGAAGGCACCCTGGCCAACCTGCTGGTGCACGACGCCCTCGAGGAAATGCGTCTGTCGGCCAACAGCCGCGAGAAGGAAGGCATCAAGGAACGCGTCAGCTTCCGCCTGGAGCGTCTGGTGGCCGCCTGTGGCCGCAACATGAGCAGTGGTACCGGCGTACTGGCCACTATCGGCTCCACCGCACCGTTCGTCGGTCTGTTCGGTACCGTCTGGGGCATCATGAACAGCTTCATCGGCATCGCCAAGACCCAGACCACCAATCTCGCCGTGGTAGCCCCGGGTATCGCCGAAGCCCTGCTGGCGACCGCCCTCGGCCTGGTTGCCGCGATTCCGGCGGTGGTGATCTACAACGTGTTCGCCCGCTCCATCGCCGGCTACAAGGCCCAGGTCTCCGACGCTTCGGCCCAGGTCCTGCTGCTGGTCAGCCGCGACCTCGACCACCAGCCGGCCGAGCGCGGTACCCAACCGCACATGGTCAAGGTAGGTTAATCCGCCATGGGTCTGCATTTGAAGGAAGGCACGGACGACGATCTGTCCGAGAACCACGAAATCAACGTCACACCGTTCATCGACGTGATGCTGGTGCTGCTGATCATCTTCATGGTCGCGGCGCCCCTGGCCACCGTGGACATCAAGGTCGACCTGCCCGCCTCGACGGCCAAGCCGTCGCCGCGTCCGGAGAAACCGGTGTTCCTCAGCGTCAAGGCCGACCAGAAGCTGTTCCTCGGCGAGGAAGAGGTCAAGGCCGAGTCGCTGGGCCCGGCGCTGGATGCCAAGACTCACGGCAAGAAAGACACCACCATCTTCTTCCAGGCCGACAAGGGTGTGGACTACGGTGACCTGATGCACGTCATGGACGCGCTGCGTGCTGCCGGTTACCTGAAGGTCGGCCTGGTCGGACTTGAGACGGCAGCCAAGAAATGATCACGACGCGCCACAAACTGACGCGTTACGGCGGTAGCCTGGCCCTGGTGCTGGGTGTGCATGCGGTGGCGATTCTCGCCGCCCTGAACTGGTCGGTGTCCAAGCCGGTCGAACTGCCGCCGCAGGCGATGATGATCGAGCTGGCCCCGCTGCCGCCGGCGCCACCACCACCGGCTCCGCCCAAGGTGGTGACCCCGCCGAAGCCGCCGGAGCCAGAGGAAGAACTGCCGCTGCCGAAGCTCGCCGAAGCGCCGAAACCGGCGATTTCGGTACCCAAGCCGGTCAAGCCCAAACCCAAGCCACAGCCGCCCAAGCCGGAAGTGAAGAAGGAACCGGAGAAGGAAAAGCCCAAGGAAGAGGAAAAACCTTCCGAGGAACCGCCGACCACCCGCCCACCGGAGAAATCCGCGGCGCCGGCACCCGGCCCATCGCCCCAGCAGCTCGCCGCCAAGGCCAGTTGGGAAGGCACCCTGCTGGCGCACCTGGGCAAGTACAAGAAGTACCCGCCTGCCGCCCAGTCGCGCGGCAAGGAGGGCCTGAACCGTCTGCGCTTCGTCGTCGACGCCGAAGGCAAGGTGCTTTCGTACGAACTGGTGGGTCGCTCGGGTAACGCCGATCTCGACCGGGCCACCCTGGAAATGATCCGTCGAGCCCAGCCGCTACCCAAGCCGCCGGCCGACATGCTGACCAACGGCAGCATCGAGATCGTTGCGCCCTTCGTCTACTCGATCGACAAGCGCAACCGCTAGCCCTACCCGAATCCCACGCCATGCGTGGGATTCTTTCTTTCACAACGAGAGAAATGGCCGTTACTTTTCCAGAAGCCTATCTGACCACCGGAGAAGTCTAATTGGCCCTTGTGGGAGCACCGCCCGGCCGTCTCCCACAACATCGCGTCGAGATTGACAACGATCTTCACCAAACCTTCACCTGATAACGTGCGTCTATCGATTGCAGCCGTTATGCTTGGTTGGCAACTTCATGGACGCCCGCTATGACCCTGACAGAACTACGCTACATCGTTACCCTCGCCCAAGAGCAACACTTCGGCCACGCGGCCGAGCGCTGCCATGTCAGCCAGCCGACCCTGTCAGTGGGTGTGAAGAAACTGGAAGACGAACTGGGCGTGCTGATTTTCGAGCGCAGCAAGAGCGCCGTGCGCCTGACCCCGGTTGGCGAAAGCATCGTCGCCCAGGCGCAGAAGGTCCTGGAGCAGGCCCAGGGCATCCGTGAACTGGCCCAGGCCGGCAAGAACCAACTGACCGCGCCGCTGAAAGTCGGTGCGATCTATACCGTCGGCCCGTATCTGTTCCCGCACCTGATCCCGCAACTGCACCGGGTCGCGCCGCAGATGCCGTTGTATATCGAGGAAAACTTCACCCACGTGCTGCGCGACAAGCTGCGCAACGGCGAGCTGGACGCGGTGATCATCGCACTGCCGTTCAACGAGGCCGACGTGCTGACCCTGCCGCTGTACGACGAACCGTTCTACGTGCTCATGCCGGCCTCGCACCCCTGGACCCGCAAGGAAACCATCGACAGCGCCCTGCTCAACGACAAGAGCCTGCTGCTGCTGGGCGAAGGCCACTGCTTCCGTGACCAGGTCCTCGAAGCCTGCCCAACCCTGGGCAAGGGCGCCGAGGCCTCCAAGCACACCACGGTCGAGTCCAGCTCGCTGGAGACCATCCGCCACATGGTCGCCTCGGGCCTTGGCGTGTCGGTACTGCCGTTGTCGGCCGTGGACAGCCACCACTATGCGCCCGGTGTCATCGAGGTGCGTCCACTGACGCCACCGACTCCGTTCCGCACCGTGGCCATCGCCTGGCGCGCCAGTTTCCCGCGGCCCAAGGCGATCGAGATCCTCGCCGATTCGATCCGCCTGTGCTCGGTGGCCAAGCCACCCGTTGCGAGCTGAATGCCGTGACCGAGCTGTCGCAGGTGTCCGTCACGGCCCTCAAGGGGGTCGGCGAAGCCATGGCCGAGAAGCTGGCCAGGGTCGGCCTGGAGACCATCCAGGACGTCCTGTTCCACCTGCCACTGCGCTACCAGGACCGCACCCGCGTGGTTCCCATCGGTGCCCTGCGCCCCGGCCAGGACGCGGTGATCGAGGGTGTGGTCAGCGGCGCCGACGTGGTCATGGGCAAGCGCCGCAGCCTGCTGGTGCGCCTCAACGACGGCACCGGCAGCCTGAGCCTGCGTTTCTACCACTTCAGCAATGCCCAGAAGGAAGGCCTCAAGCGCGGCACCCATGTGCGCTGCTACGGTGAAGCCCGCCCCGGTGCCTCGGGGCTGGAAATCTACCACCCGGAATACCGCGCACTGACCGGCGATGAACCGCCGCCGGTGGACCAGACCCTGACGCCGATCTACCCGCTGACCGAAGGCCTGACCCAGCAACGCCTGCGCCTGCTGAGCCAGCAGAGCCTGGCCATGCTCGGCCCGCGCAGCCTGCCGGACTGGCTGCCGCGCGAACTGGCCAGCGACTATCAACTGGCACCGCTGGACGATGCGATCCGCTACCTGCACCAGCCGCCGGCCGATGCCGACGTCGAGGAGTTGGCCCTCGGTCATCACTGGGCCCAGCATCGTCTGGCCTTTGAAGAGCTGCTCACCCACCAGCTGTCCCAGCAGCGCCTGCGCGAAAGCCTGCGGGCCCTGCGCGCCCCGGCGCTGCCGAAAGCGCGCAAGCTGCCCGCGCAGTTTCTCGCCAACCTTGGCTTCCCGCCGACCGGTGCCCAGCAGCGGGTCGGCAACGAGGTCGCCTACGACCTCAGCCAGCCCGAGCCGATGCTGCGACTGATCCAGGGTGATGTCGGCGCGGGCAAGACCGTGGTCGCCGCCCTGGCAGCCCTGCAGGCCCTGGAAGCCGGCTACCAGGTGGCGCTGATGGCGCCGACCGAGATTCTCGCCGAGCAGCATTTCATCAACTTCCAGCGCTGGCTGACTCCGCTGGGTATCGAAACCGCCTGGCTGGCCGGCAAACTCAAGGGCAAGGCCCGCACCAACGCCCTGGAACAGATCGCGGGCGGCACGCCGATGGTGGTCGGCACCCACGCACTGTTCCAGGACGAAGTGCGGTTCAAGAACCTGGCCCTGGTGATCATCGACGAGCAGCACCGTTTCGGCGTGCAGCAGCGCCTGGCCCTGCGCCAGAAAGGCGTTGGCGGGCAGATGTGCCCGCACCAGTTGATCATGACCGCCACACCGATCCCACGCACCCTGGCGATGAGCGCCTACGCCGATCTCGACACCTCGATCCTCGACGAACTGCCACCCGGCCGGACCCCGGTGAACACCGTGCTGGTCGCCGACAGCCGGCGCTTCGAGGTGGTCGAACGGGTCCGCGCCGCCTGTGCCGAAGGCCGCCAGGCCTACTGGGTGTGCACGCTGATCGAGGAGTCAGAGGAACTGACCTGCCAGGCGGCCGAAACCACCTTCGAGGAACTGACCGCCGCCCTCGGCGAGCTGCGGGTCGGGCTGATCCACGGGCGCATGAAAGCGGCGGAAAAAGCCGCGGTGATGGCCGAGTTCAAGGTCGGCAACCTGCAGCTGCTGGTCGCCACCACGGTGATCGAAGTCGGCGTCGACGTACCGAATGCCAGCCTGATGATCATCGAGAACCCCGAACGCCTGGGCCTGGCGCAATTGCACCAGTTGCGCGGCCGGGTCGGTCGCGGCAGCGCCGTCAGCCATTGCGTGATGCTCTATCACCCACCGCTGTCGCAGATCGGTCGCCAGCGCCTGGGCATCATGCGCGAGACCAACGACGGCTTCATCATCGCCGAAAAGGACCTGGAACTGCGCGGTCCCGGCGAAATGCTCGGCACCCGCCAGACCGGCCTGCTGCAATTCAAGGTCGCCGACCTGATGCGCGACGCCGACCTGCTCCCGGCCGTGCGCGATGCGGCCCAGGCCTTGCTGGCACGCTGGCCGCAACACGTCAGCCCGCTGCTGGAACGCTGGCTGCGTCACGGCCAGCAATACGGCCAAGTGTGATAGACCTCACAATTCGTGGACCTATGACCGGGACAAGCTGGTTATACTGCTGAAATTGTAGGAAGCCGGATACAGGCCATGACTGAAGTTGCCCTCATCGATGCAACCCCGCACACCCCGTCCGTGGTTCGCATGCTGCTCGACAAGCTCGCCATCAACTACCGCGAAGTCACCGACTCTCCAAGTCTGCCCGCGGCGCGCAAGGTTCAGGCGGTGCTGCTCGATGACGCAGTTGGTGCGCTCATGGTCCTGTTCCCGCAGAACCAGCTGCTCGACCTCAACCGCCTGGCCGAACTCACCGGTCGGCGCCTGACGGCCGTCTCGACCGAACGCCTGGAGCGCATGCTCGGCAAGCACAGCCTGCACCTGTTGCCCGGCCTGCCGGCACTGACCAGTTCGCCCTGCCTGTACGAAGAGCAGCTGCTGCGCGAGCCGAGCCTGCTGATCAACTCCGGCGAGACCGGCCTGCTGCTGGAAATCGCCACCGAAGACTTCAAGAGCATGCTCACCAAGGCCAGCGCCGCCAGCTTCGGCGAAGGCGTGGGCAACATCCGTCCGAACCTCGATCGTCCGGACGACGACCGCAAGGAAATCACCCAGGCGGTCCAGGTGTTCACCGCCCGGCGCATCCAGCAGCGCCTGGAAGCGACCATCGAGATTCCCCCGCTGGCGGAAACCGCGCAGAAGATCATCAAGCTGCGGGTCGATCCCGACGCGACCATCGACGACATCACCGGCGTGGTCGAGACCGACCCGGCCCTGGCCGCACAGGTGGTGAGCTGGGCGGCCTCGCCGTATTACGCCTCGCCGGGCAAGATCCGTTCAGTGGAAGACGCCATCGTGCGGGTGCTGGGTTTCGACCTGGTGATCAACCTGGCCCTGGGCCTCGCCCTGGGCAAGACCCTGAGCCTGCCCAAGGACCAGCCACAGCACAGCACCCCCTACTGGCAGCAATCGATCTACACCGCCGCGGTGATCGAGGGCCTGACCCGCGCCATGCCGCGCGCCCAGCGCCCGGAAGCCGGCCTGACCTACCTGGCCGGCCTGCTGCACAATTTCGGCTACCTGCTGCTGGCCCACGTGTTCCCGCCGCATTTCTCGCTGATCTGCCGGCACCTGGAGGTCAACCCGCACCTGTGCCACAGCTATGTCGAGCAGCACCTGCTGGGCATCAGCCGCGAGCAGATCGGTGCCTGGCTGATGCGCTACTGGGACATGCCGGATGAGCTGGCCACCGCGCTGCGTTTCCAGCACGACCCGCACTATGACGGCATCTATGCCGAGTACCCGAACCTGGTGTGCCTGGCGGTACGCCTGCTACGCAGCCGTAACATCGGTTCCGGGCCGGACGAAGAGATCCCCGACGCCCTGCTCGACCGCCTGGGCCTGAGCCGCGACAAGGCCGAGGACGTGGTGAACAAGGTGCTCGAGGCTGAAGTGCTGCTGCGCGAGCTGGCTTCGCAGTTCAGCCAACACTGAGCTTCCGACGACTGTAGGACCCGGATACCGATCGTTCCCACGCTCCGCGTGGGAACGCCTCTCTGGACGCTCGGCGTCCATTTTTGTGACTCACAGCGTCACGGACTGCATTCCCACGCGGAGCGTGGGAACGATCATTACTGACCGTCAGCGATGCCTCAGGCCTTCTTTTTCTTCGGCTTGAGGTACTTGGTCAGCCCCTGGAACCAGATCACCAGCGCCGGGTTGCCCTTGATCTGGATCGACTTGTCCTGAATCCCCGTCATGAACGCCAGCTGCTTGTTCTTCGCCTGCAGCGTGGCGAAACCGTACGCGGCATCCTTGAAGCCGATGGCGAACGCCGGCTCCGGATGGCTGCCTGACTTGCTGGTGATGCGCTGGTCCTTGACGATGAAGTGGCGGGCGATCCTGCCGTCCAGGGTCTGCAGCTGGAATACCAGCGCCTTGTCGGCCAGTTGTTGCTGGAACGCGGGGTTATTGCGGCTGGCCCGGGCCATCAGCAGGCCCATCGCCCAGAGAAGAAAACGGAATTTCATGCACAACGCCTCGGCAGAAAAATGAAAGGGCCGGCGCAGTGTAGCGGTTTGTTCGAAGAACGCCACCGATCTCCTGCTTTGCAGGAAGATCGGCTGGCGTTTGCCGCTTATATCAGCACGTTCGTGACCAGGCGGTCACTCAAACGTTCGGGCAAGGCACCGGCGCCCAGTCGCCCAGGTCCGGGTTCTTGCACATGCTGTTGACCTGCGACTGGCCGGTGCTGGCGACTTGCTGGCTCTCGGCTTTCTTGGCGTTGGCGTCCTGCAGGGTCTTCTCGGTGGCGACCGCTTCGCTCGGCACGGTCGGCAGTGGCTTCTTGGCAACCTTGGCCGGCTTCTTGCCCTTGGTCTTGCCGGTCGTCGACGCGACCACCGGTGCGGTATCGGCGGTCGCCACGGTGACCACGTCGGTGCGCTGCACGCCGACCTGACGCAGATCCTGCTCGTAGGCCTGGGTGTAGTTGTTCAGGTCTTCGGCGTTGCGACCATTGACCGCAACGATCAGGTCGTTGGACTCCTTCAGGCCGGCAACGATTTCCGCCAGGCGCTTGCGACCTTCGGCGTCGCCCATGGTCTTGGCCTTGCGGGCCGAGACCAGGTTGGCGAACTCACGCTGGTAGCAGCTCTGGGAAGCACGGGCGTAGGCAGTGTTGCGGTCCATCTCGGCGGCGCTCTTGCTGATGTCGCCGGCATAGGAGCTGATGCGCTGCTTGTCGTCGGCGATCTGCTTCTGCTTCTCGGCGTAGTAGCCGGCCGCGCCACCGGCCAGCGCGCCACCGGCGGCGCCGATGGCGGCGTTGCGGCCGCGCTTGCTCGAGTCGTCGCCGGTCAGTGCGCCGAGCGCGGCACCGCCCAGGGCACCGATCACCGCGCCGGTGGCGATGGAACGGGTCATGTCCGAATCGGTGGCACGCAGGTGCTGCACCGGCTCGTAGCAGGTCGGGTAGTACTCGACCTTGGTGCTGGCGCCGACCTTGGAGGTTGGCGAAGTGGCGCAGCCGCCCATCAGCACGGTGCTGAATCCGGCGGCAACCCACAGCGCGGCACGGCACCACGAGGTTGAAACAAGGGGTTTGCTGGAGAAAATCATGTTCATGTTTCCTTTCTTGGTTTGACTTGGCCGATGCGGCACCTACCGCCCGGATCCCCTCTACACTCGCCGGATTCCCAACGCTCAGGGCTTCTGGGCGGTGGATGCGAGTAACGCTTTCAAGATCGTCGCGGGGTCGGCCCGCTGCTGCTTGCGGTAGTCCCCCACATGACGAACGAACAGGGTCGCCCGTGCCACCAGGCTGTTGCCGAGCACGGGTTTGCGACTGAGCTCCTCCTTGACCCGCTGGAACTGCGCCTGGATCACCGCATCGGTGTAACGCGTGGCCGTTGCCAGGTTGTCGATGTAGATCGCCACCGCGCCGTCCAGCGCGCTGGTGCCGTTGTCGATGGCCGTGGCGAACAGCGCGGCGCTGGCCTCGTCCTTGGCATCGACGGCCTGCTGGCGGCTCTTCTTCAGGTTGGTCAGGCGGATGTTGTAGTTGTTGACGGTTTCAGCCACCAGCGCCGCCGACTGGATCAGGTTGCCGGCCGCTTCCTCGCGCTGCCGGGCGATCAGCGACACATTGCGCTTGAGTTCTTCATTGACCAGCCCCAGCTCGGCCTGCAGACGCGGGTCGGTGGTGCCGGTGATGATGCTGTCCAGACGCTTGGTCGGATCCTGGGCGTCGTCGATGGCATCGGTCAGGGCGGCCAGGCGGCCCTCCTTCTGCCACTGCTCGAACAGTTCCTTGTAGCGCGAGCGCGGTGCCGACAGGGCGCCGATGGCGACGCGGAAACCGGTGGTCTCGTTGCTCTGCTCGGTGCCATCGGCGGCAAACAGCGGGTACTCGCGGCGCATGCCGGTGAACAGCGTGCCCTCGCCCTCCAGATAGTTGCCACCCTTGACCACGAAGCCGCCATAGGCACCCTGGCGGCGCCCGGCATGGACCAACTGGAACGACTCCTGGACCATCTGCGCGGCGTTGCCGATCACGTCGAACAGGCCGATCGGGTTCGGCAGCTTGGTACCCACCGGCATCAGCCGCGGTGCCTGGCCGGTACCGCCGGCGACCTGGTTGAACACCGCATAGTCGGACAACGGCCCATCCGTGTCGCTGCCCGGCTGCCGTCGCGGAAACAGCCGCCCTTCCAGTTCCTGGCGACCCACCGCCTGGGCACCGCGGGCGGCGTATTCCCACTCGACCTCGGTCGGCAGACGGACGAAGCCGGTACCGCCGTCCTCGGCCGAGCCGCCACGACCGCTGACCGGCAGCCGGTCACGATGATACTTCATCAACCAGGCGCTATAGACCGCGGAGAAGCGCTCGGCATCGAAGCGCGACACCTTGACCTTGGGCAGGCGCCCGGCAATGCCTTCCGGCGCCTCGCAGGCCGGGGCCGGCTCGCCGCTGGCCAGCGATTGCGCCTGGGACATGACCAGCGCGTACTGGCGCGCCGTCACCGGGTACTTGCCCATGAAATAGAACATCGGCTTCAACGGCGAGCCGGCATCGGTCTTCGGCAAGGCCGGGGCAATCGCCTTCTGCCAGTCGGCCGGCAGGTCCTTGAGGGTGAACTGGCCGTTGATGAAATCCCGGCGATAGCCGGAAATGAACGACTGCTTGTAGCCCGGCTCGTCTTCGCTGAAGGGGTAGCCGAGGCTGATCTCACGGTCATCCAGAGTGCCCTGGGCGAGGATATAGACGTAACGGAACACCATCTCGCCATCGCACGGCAACGGCAGGCTGATATCGCCGCTCAGCGGCTTGGGATTGTCCAGCTTGTTGGTGTCGTCGTCGGCCCGCACCAGGCCTCCTGAGCCCGGAGAAACCAGGCCCAGGGAACCGATCAACACCATGAGGGCCGCGCTGCGCAGCTTAAACATCTCTGATTCCTTCCGAAGCTTCTATCTGTGCCACTCGCCAGCCACCGAGGGCCGCAGCCAGAGCACAGACCGCCAACACCGAAAAAAGTGCCAGCATGTAATGGCGCCACAGCAACTGGCTGGCATATTCGCCGGCCACCTGCACGAACAGATGGTTCAGGCCCTGCTCCGCGACGAGGTACAGCACGATGCTCAGACCCGCGGCGAACAGCCCGCTGTAGAGTGCCTGCAGCACCACGAACAGCAGCAGCGCCGCGGTGCCCAGGCCCAGCAGGCGCAGCACCGACAACTCGCGACGCTTGCGCTCGACCGCCGCCAGCGCACCGGCGCAGATCGCCGCGAAGGCCCCGAACAGAGCCAGGGTGGCGATAATCCAGAATACGATGGACAGGTTGCGACTCAGCGACTGTACCTGGGCGATGGTCTGGGCCTGGGTCGAGACCAGCAGCCCGCGCTCGACGAAATATTGGCGCAGCGGCTCGACGTCGCTGAGCTCGCGGGCGTACAAGCGGAAGGCCGGGTACACCCGCTGCGCGGCGGAGCCGGCCGGCTCGCCGCTCCAGCCCAGCATCGGTACGCCACGGCCATCACGATAATCCTCGGCAGCCTCCAGCAGCGCCAGCGGTGCGAACAGGGCATCGCGACCGAAGGCTTCCAGTGGCAGCACCGCCTGCACGCGGATCTGCGTGTGCTGGCTTTCCACCCGGCCGGCCACCTGGCGTCCGAAGGATACCTCGAGCCAGTCACCGGGCTTCACCCCGAGCTTTTCCGCGGCGGTGTAGCTCAGCAGCATCGCCGCCAGCCCGGTGGGTGCCGGCTGTCCGCCGAGCAGCGGGTCGCCCTCGGCAGTCGGGATCATCTCGACGTTCAATGCCGGCCCCTGGCGACTGATGGACAGGTCGGCGGTGGCGGCGATCTGCCGGGTCCGCGGCAGGGCGAAGGCCACGTCATCCCGCCGACCCAGCTCGGCGATGTAGGCCGCACTGAAGCGCCCACCGCCAAGGGGAATGATTTCGCGCACCAGCGGGTCGCGCTCCAGCCGCTCGGTCAGGCTGCTGACCAGGCCGAACTTGAGTCCGAACAACACCAGCAACGGCGCGATCACCGCCACCAGGGCCAGCACCGAGCAGGCCGACAGCCGCGCATCGGCGCGGTAATCCTGCCAGGCCAGGCCCGCCACCAGCGAAGCGCGCATCATGACTGGCCTCCCAGGGTCGCGGTCACACCACCATCGGCGTCGCGCTGGCAGGTAATGCGCAGCACGCTCATGCCCAGGTCGCGCACCAGCGCTTCGTCGTGGCTGGCGATCACGCAGCAGGCGCCCTGCTCCGCCACCTGCCCGAGCAGCAACTGCATGACCCGCCCGGCATTCAGCGGGTCGAGTGCGGCCGTCGGCTCATCGGCCAGCAACAGCCGCGGCGCATGGGCCAGGGCCCGGGCACAGCCGACACGCTGGCGTTGTCCGACCGACAGGGCCTGGGGTCTCTTGTCCAACTGGTCGGCGATCTCCAATTGCTCGGCCAGCCGCCGCACGCTGCCATCGTCCGCCATGCCCAGCAGCTTGCGCGACAGCCCGATGTTGCCACGCACATCGAGAAAACCCAGCAGCCCGCCGGTCTGCAGCACATAGCCAAGGTAGCGGCTGCGCAACTGCGCCAGCAGGTCGTGCTGTCCCTCGCGCCAGAGCCCGGCGATATCCTGCGCGCCAGCAGCCGCCTCGAAGGCGAACAGGCCGGCACGGTCCGGCGCCGAAACCAGCGCCAGCAGGTCGAGCAGGGTGCTCTTGCCGCAGCCGCTGGGGCCGACCACCGCCCACTGCTGCCCCGGCACCAGGTCCAGGCGCGGAATCACCAGGCTGTAGCGCTGGGCCCCCTCGCCGCGCGTCTTGCGCACCTCACGCAGGCTGATCATCACGGCAGCGTCGACAGCGGCACGCGGTACAGCGCGTCACCCGGCTCGGCATCGCCGAAGCGGACCCAGTTGGCCACATCGTTGTGGAACGTCTCGTAGAGGCGGATTTTCGACTCCAGTTCGTCGATGAAGTCTTCCTGTTCGGCCACGCTGAGCGACAGCCACAGATCCTGGGTCATGCTCAACGACTTGCTGCGGTACGGCAGCCCCTCGAGGTACTCGCCGAGCACCCCGCCGTCGGCCAGGTTGCCGCCCTTGCGCAGGGCCGAGGGGTCGCGACTCATGTAGGCACTGGCGCTGGCGATTTCCTGGAAGAAGTCCTTCGGCGAGCTCTGGGTCTTGCGCGCGGCATCGACGATCAGCTTCAGCGACTGTTGCAGGTCGTTGAGCTGCAGCTTGGTCAGCATCACGCAGACCTGGAACGCAGGCAGCGCCGGGTTGGTCAGGTCGCGGTCGGCGGTCCAGGCGCTGACCAGTTGCGGTGCCTGACTGGCGCCCTTGTGGCCGAGGAAGTCCATGTGCATGGCATAGCCGATGGCCGCCGACTTGTCCGCCAGGCTCGGCGCGGCCGCCAGCACCGGCGCCGCCTGGGCCTGGTTGCTGCGCACCTGGTGCACCAGGTTGGCGAACACCGAACCGATCTCCTCGACCCGCTCGCCAAGCTTGTGCGCATCGCCGCCCTGGACCGGAATGTAGAGATCGCCGATCTTCGGGTTGGCGTCGGCGGTCAAGGTACGGTACTGCTGTTCGGCGAAGGCGTGGTTCTTCTTGCCGGCGTCGCTGCGCAGATGCAATGCATAGATCTTGATCTGCTTGCTCAGCGCCGCCTGGCGGATCTCCGCCTCGTTCATCCGGGTGCTGCTGTAGGGGTCGTTCTTGCGCAGCGAACCGGCGTCGGTGACCAGCAGGATCAGGCGGCCGCCATAACCGGACCAGTCCATGCCGTCGACCGCCTGCATGATCCCGGCGAAGGAGTCCTCGTTGAACGAATGGCTCGAGACCGTGGACGCCTTGACCTGCCGTGCCAGCTCGAGGAAGCGCTCGGGGTCGCGGCCCTGGTCGAGGGTGATCAGGGTCTTGCTCAGGTATTCCAGGCCCGGGGTCTTCTGGATGTTGTTGCGAAAACCGACCATGCCGAAGCTGACGCTGTCCAGCTCGCCGCGCTCGGCGATCTTGCTCTGCAGTTCATGGACCACGTCGCGGACCTGGTCGATGTAGGGTTGCATCGATACCGTGGTGTCGACCACCAGCACGATGGCGGTGCGGAACTTGTCCGTCGCCGCCGCGACCGGTGCCGCGCCATTGGCGGTTTTCTGCGGGGTGCCGCCGGGGTCGATCGAGGCGACGTTGAGCAACTGCACCGGCTGGCCATTCTCGTCGAAGCTCTCGCGCGAACCGAAGATCGGCAGCAGGTAGAACTGGTTCTGCGGTACCGCACTGGCCGCTGGCTCCAGAGCCAGCACCCGCTGGTTGTCGGCCGGGTTCTTCTGTGCGCTCAGCAGCAGATTCTTCGCCGAAGCCGGGTTGGCCAGCAGCTTGTCGATATCGGCGGCGTCACGCAGGAACATCACCGGCTCGCGCCCGGAGCGCTCGGTGAACTTGAGCACCAGGCTCTGTTTCCATTCGCTGACCTTGGCACCCGACAACCAGCCTTCGTCGCGCCCGTCGCTGGCGGCACCGACCCGCAGCCAGGGAGCGCCATCGACGGTCTTGCGCTGATAGACGTAGAGCACGGAGAACGTCGGCAGCGCCTTGCCCGCCTGCCCACCGGGAGAACTGTAGAGCTGCGCTCCAGGCTGGCTCAACACGCGCTGGAACAGGGTCTTCTTGCCCACCATCAGCAACGGCCGGTTGCCGCCGTCGGCTTCAGCCGATGAAACCTGGGCCGTCGGGGTCGCGCTCAGCGGGTCCGCCGGCTTGTTCGAGGCCGCTGGCGTGGTCGACGGCGGGGGCGAGCTGCTCGTCACTGGCGTACCGGAGGACGGCGTCATGGTACCGGTGGTCGCCGGCACTTTCACCGGCTTGTCGCTGCCCAGCCACCAGTAGCCGGCACCCGCGACGCCAATGGCCGCCGCCACCGCGACGGCCAGCAGGGCCAGCACCGGGCCGCGGCGCTGCTGCGAGTCGGCGCTGTCACGCAACACCGGCTGCGGAGCCGGTTGTGGCGCGGCCTGGGGAACTGGCCGCGACGCCGGTTGCGCCGTTGGCTGGCTGGGGATGTCGATCGAGACCGGTGTCAGCCCGCCCAGGTCGGCGGTCGCCGGCTTATCGGGCGTCCTGGGCAACGCCAGGGGCTGGATCAGGGTCGACTCCATGCCGTCCTCGGCGGGCAGATTGTCCAACGCCGCCTGCAGGGCCGCGGCATCGGCGAAGCGCTCCGCCGGGTCCTTGGCCAGCAACCGTTGCAGAATGTGCTGGTAGCGGCCGTGCTGGATCGGCAGTTCCGGCAGCGGCTCGGTAAGATGCGCCAGGGCCGTCGATAGCGCGTCGGTACCGGTATAGGGCAGCTTGCCGACGAGGATTTCGTAGAGCACCACGCCCAGGGCGTAGAGGTCGGCACGGCCGTCGATTTCCTGGCCACGGGCCTGCTCGGGACTCATGTAGCTCGGCGTGCCCACGGCGAATCCGGCCTGGGTGAACTGGGTGCGGTCATCCAGCGACTTGGCGATACCGAAGTCCGAGAGCACCGCGGTGCCGTCGGCGCGGAACAGGATGTTGGCCGGCTTCACGTCGCGGTGCACCAGCCCCTGGGCATGTGCGTAGCCCAGTGCCGAGGCGATCTGGCGGATGTACTGCACCCCCTGCTCCGGGCTCAGGCCGGCGGCGATGCGCTCCTTGAGCGTGCCGTTGGGCAGGTACTCCATGGCCATGTAGTACAGCTCGCCGACATTGCCGATATCGTGGATGGTCACGGTATGCGGGTGCGACAGCCGCGCCAGGGTCCGACCTTCGCGCAGGAAGCGCTCGCAGAAGGTCGGGTCGGCGGCCAGCGCGGCCGCCATGACTTTCAGCGCCACCTTGCGCTCCAGCGACCGTTGGGTCGCCAGATAGACGGTGGCCATGGCGCCTTCGCCAATCTCGCCGTCTATGTCGAATCCGGGAATCAGTATGTCCATGTGTGGAAGTGTCTTCAGGTGGCTTTGACGACGATCGCCGTAATGTTGTCGGGGGCACCCCGGGTCAGGCCCAGGTGGACCAGGCTGCGCACCACGGCATAGGGTTCCGGATGGCCGAGTACATCGCGGATCTCCGCATCCTCGGCGGTCTTGTTCAGGCCATCGCTGCACAGCAGGAAGCTGTCGCCGGGGAGCACCTGGAAGTTGCTCGTCGACAGCTCCAGTTGCGCCTCGACGCCGATCGCCCGGGTGACGATATTGGCCCGCGGATGCACCCGCGCCTCGGCTTCGCTGAGCAGGCCGCTGTCCTGCAGGTCCTGGACGTAGCTGTGGTCGCGGGAAATGCTCTCCAGCTGGCCATCGCGCAGGCGGTACAGGCGGCTGTCGCCGGCCCACAGGCAGATCGCGGTGTCACCGCGCACCGCCAGCAGCACCACGGTGCTGCCCATCATCGATACGCCGCGGTTGCCGGCCTCTTCGCGAACCGCCGCGTTGACCTCGGCCAGGCGCGTGCGCAGGGCATTGCTGTAGATCGCCAGGGAGTCCGACGGCGGAATGCGCCGCAGGGTGTCGACGATCAGGCTGGCGACGTAATCGCCCGCCGCATGCCCGCCCATGCCATCGGCCACGGCCCACAGGCCGGCATCGGGCAGGTCGAGGCAGGCGTCCTCGTTGATCTGGCGCACCATGCCGACATGGCTGTAGCTGGCCGACTTGTAGGTGATGTCAGGGGTATTGACCATTTAGCTCGCCGCCCCCTTGCCCAGCAGGAAACTGCCGAAATCGGCGGTGGCCGGCAGCCCATGGCACCGCATCAGACCCGCGTCGATCCGCTGCGAGCCTCGCCCCCACCACAGGCTCGTACCGACACAGGCCTGTTCGGCCAGAGCCTGGACACGAGACTCGGCGTCGAGCGCGGCAAAGCGTTGCAGGCCGGCGAACTCGCTGCCCGGGATCTTGTTGGCGAAGACCAGCCGGCCCAGGTTCTGCACACCGTGTTCGAACGCCTCGAAGCTGGCGCCCTCCTCCAGGGTCGCCAGCAACAGCGCTTCGGCCCGCTCGAACCAGTCATCGGCGCCACCGACCACCGTCGCCAGGGCATGCCCTTCATCCAGCGGCTGGGCGATGGTCAACGGAAAGTAGCGCCCGACCCGGTCGATACTCGGCATAAGCACACCGCCCACCGCTTCCGGACCACAGACCCCCGGGGCGAGCACGAAACGCCAAAGCGGGCTGACCAGGTACACGTTCAGCCAGTCGCTGCCCAGTTGCTGCTGGCTGGCGTGCAGCCCGGACGCCAGCCAGGCGTCCCACGGCTGCACGAAACCCTGGGGCAGCCCACGACTGACGAAGTCGCCGCGGCTGGCCAGCTTGCCGTAGTAACCGACTGTCGTCATAGGCGCTCCGGCAGGCTGAAGCCGCTGAGCACGCGGCTCTTGAACGGATTGAAGGCACTGTTGGCACGCAGTTCGTAGGAGATGCTCGCGCCGTCGACCCGCAGGCGCAGGTTGAAGCGGTCCGGCGAGTTGCCGGCCACCAGGTCCGACTGCTCCAGCAGGCGGAACCAGGCCCACGGACCGTCCAGGGTCACTCCAGAGCGGCCGGTGGCCGAGGGTGGCGAGATCGACAGGCGGACGACGCCGATGCTGCCCGGATTCGGCCACTGCATCGCCACAGGCCGGCTCGGGCCGTGGTCGTAGCTGATCTGCTGGCCGTCGAGATCGAGCAGAAACTGGGTGATCGAGGCATCCATCGCCACCGGCTTGAGTTCGAAACGCACGATCGGCTGGGTGCCGCCGGAACGGAAGAACGCGTCGCGAATCGCCGCGGCGCGCTGGAAGGTCTGCAGCACGCCCGGCGAAATCCCCAGTTTCTGCGCCGCCCCCGGCTGCCAGCGCCAGGTCGCGGTCGAGGTGTCGACGTAGGGCTGCAGGTACTTGCGGAAGTAATTGTCCATCACCCCGCCAACGCCGAAGAACTGGCCGAAGTCGTCGAGGGTCGCATCCCGGGCACTGCCGGGGGACAGCGGATAACGCCCGCTGAGGGACTGCCGGTAGACGTTCACCACCTCGCTGACCCAGGCCGCATTGAGCTGGTTGCGCACCCCGCCCATCATGCTGTTGGTGGTCGAGCTGACCACCGACTTGACCAGACCCTGCACCAGCGGCGGCTGCCGCTCGGCATTCAGGCTGACCCGGGCGGCGGCACCGGCGGCCTGGTTCTTGGCCTCGCCGAGCAGGGCATCGCCGCTGGCGCCGACCATGGCGCTGACCTGCACGTACAGCGCGTTCATGTCCGCCAGCAGGCCATCGATGGCCGCCGGCTCGCCCTCGCCCTTGCTGACCAGGGCATTGAGTTCGGCGAAATGCGCGCTGACCGGGTCCTCGGCCGGTGCCGCCGGTGCATCGCTGGCCGGCTGTTCCTGGCCGAGCATCGAGCCCAGGCGCTGCTTGATCTGGTCGACACCGCTGTCGACCTTCTTGCCCTGGGCCGCCAGCAGGCGTTCTTCCTGTTGCAGGTCGGTTTCCTTGGCCACCGCCACCAGCAGCTTCTTCAGCGGCGAGGTCGGTCCGGAAATCACCCGCAGCACATCGGCCGCCTGGGCCACGCTGGTGATCGGTACGAAGTCGATATCGGCCAGCAAGGCATCCCACTGGCGCAGGTAATCCTGGAAGTACAGGCGGCGCACATCCGCCGCCAGGCTGGCGACGTTCTGCTGCTCGCCCTGGTCGCGGCCCAGCACCCACTGCTCTTCCGCCAGGGTCCCGGCCTGGTTCAGGCTGGCCAGGAGGAACGCCTCGCGATAGCCCTTGGCGGTGAAGAAGCCGCTCAGGGGTTCGCTCAGCGGCTTGCCGCTCTTGCGGCTGAACACCAGCGCGGCGTCGCGGCCGGCGGCGTCGCTGATGCGGAAATCGCTCACCCCGGCCGGCAGTTTCTGGCGCTTGACCCGGTCGTAGACCCGCTGCGCCACCGGCAACCGCTGCAACTGGCGCCGCAGGTCGTCGATCAGCCGCTCGTCCAGCCGGGCATTCGGTGGATGCCGGTCGAACAACGCCTTGAGATGCTCGCCCAGCGCCAGGCGCTGATCCGGCGGCAGGTCGCGTGGCAGGTTGCGGTCCCAATCGAGGGCGATCCAGGCCTTGATGAACTCGGGGTCGTAGTGCTCGTTGTCAGCCAGCATCAGGTAGGCCTTCAGGCCTTCATAGAGGAAGTCCGAGCTGCCGCCACTGCGCAACTGTTCCTCGACCCGGGTCACCAGGCGTGGCGCGAACACCGCGATCAGCAGCTTGCGATAGACGCTGGCGGACTCGGCCTCGAGCATGTCGCCCTGGTACAGACCCAGGCCCTCGGACCAGCCCGGCGCATCGCCGGCCAGGTGCCGGACCGCATTGAGCAGCGGCAGCACCGCCAGCACGTCGCGCTGCGCCGGGCTGAGGTTCTGCACGCTCTGGCCCAGCGGCGCGACCTTCTGGTCGACCTGGGCGATATAGGCCTGGTTGGCCTTGTAGCTGATCAGCCACAGGGTGCTGACCAGCAGCACCACCGCCACCGTCGCCGCCAGCACGCCACGGGCCAGCCACTTGCGCCGCCGCTCGACCTTGGGGTTGACCCCGACCAGGCCACGCTCGGCAAAGGCCACCGCTGTGAACAGCTTCTCGATGAAATAACTGCGCCCGGTGCCGCTCTGGCGGGCCAGGTGCTGGCGGTCCAGGCTCATGCTCTGGGCCATGGCACCGATCAGTCGGTCGATCGGGCTGCCTTCCTGGGTGCCGCTGGTGAAGTACACCCCACGCAGCAGCGCCCGGTCTTCATAGGCGTTGGGCTTGAACACGCCGTCGAGGAAGCTCTGCAGGCACTCGCGCAACGCACCGAACTGTTGCGGGAAACCGTAGATCAGATCGCGGCGAGCCGGGTCGCGCTCCTGCTGCAGGCGTTCGACCAGGCGCTCGTTGAGCCGCTGCTCCAGCGCGGCGAACTCGCCCTTGAAGTGCACCAGCGGGCTTTCGGCGTTCTTGCCGTCGTCCAAGGTGAAGGTCGTGCCCCACACCTGTGCCCGCTCCTCCTTGCTCAGGGCATCGAAGAACTCCATGAAGCCGGGCACCAGGTCGAGCTTGGTCAGCATCAGGTAGATCGGGAAGCGCACGCCGAGCTGGGTGTACAGTTCCTGGATCCGCGCGCGGATCGCCGCGGCATGGGCCGCGCGTTCGGCGTCGGTACCGAGCAGCAGGTCGGACAGGCTGATGGCGATGAACGCACCGTCGATCGGCCGGCGCGAACGCTGGGTCTTGAGCAGATCGAGGAAGCCCAGCCAGGCCGCCTTGTCCACCTGGGCATGACTGTCCTGGGTGGTATAGCGGCCGGCGGTATCGAGCAACACGGCTTCATCGGTGAACCACCAGTCACAGTTGCGGGTGCCGCCGACACCACGGATCGCCCCGGCGCCCAGTTGCGCGGCCAGCGGGAAATGCAGGCCGGAGTTGACCAGCGCGGTGGTCTTGCCCGAACCGGGCGGGCCGATGATCACGTACCACGGCAGTTCGTACAGGTTGCGGCGCTCGTCACCGCCGAGCCGGGCCTTCTTCAGCAGGGCCAGGGCCTCGTCCATGCGTTGGCGCAGGGTCGCCAGCTCCTCGGCGGTGGCGACGCTGGCCGCGTCCGGCGGCGTGTCCGCGGCCAGGCTCTGCATGACCTTCGCCGCCTGGCGACGGGCCTGGATCAGGCGGAACACGCGGTAGGCGATCCAGATCGCGAAGATCAGGATGATCAGCGCCCAACGCCGCCCTTCCGGCACCAGCGCCTCCAGCAGCGGACCGACGAACCAGATGATCAGGCTCAGGGCGATCAGCCCCAGTACCGGGATCACCCAGCGAATGACAAAACCGAAAAAAGCCTTCACTCGACTCCCTCCGCAAAGACTGTGATTTCCACCCGACGGTTCTTCGCCCGGCCCTCGGCCGTGGCGTTCGACGCCAGCGGCTCGGTGTCGCTGCGCCCTTCGGCACTGAAGCGTTCGGGCTGGCCGGTCTTCGCCGCGAGAATCTGCAACACCTGCTCGGCCCGCGCCTGGGACAACGCCCAGTTCGACGGGAAGCGCAGGGTGGCGATCGGACGATTGTCACTGTGGCCGGTGACCCGCACCTGCCCCTTGACCTTGCGGATCGCATCGGCGATGCGCAGCATCAGCGGCTGGAAGTCGTCGACGATGCTGGCGCTGCCCGAGGCGAACAGTTCGTCGCCACGGATGGTCACCACCGAACGGTCGACCTGGTCCTCGACCGCAACCTTGCCGGCCCTGATCTCCTCGGCGAGGAAACCGGCCAGGCGCGGCCGCTCGACCACCTTGGGCCGCACTACCGGCCGGTCGATGGTCTGCACCGGGATTTCGCCCAGGGCATGGATGTTCCTGAACACCGGTTCGGCGTCGGAGGCCAGCTTCATGCGCAGGCCGAACAGCAGGGCCAGCAGCAATGCCAGGCCGATCGCCACGCCGACCCAGGGCGGCATGAACTGGCTGAGGCGATCGCGGGCCACGGTCAGGCCGCGCCAGCGCGGCGACAGTTCGCGCTCGTATTCGCCACGGGCACTGCGGATGGTCGCGGCGGTGCGCTCACGCAGCGCCTCCAGTTGGCTGCGGCCGTCGTTCATGACCCGGTAACGGCCCTCGAAGCCCAGGCACATGCACAGGTACAGCAGTTCCAGCAGGTACAGGCGCTCCCGTGGGCTCTGCAGGCAGTGTTCGAGCAGCTGGAACACCTTCTCGCCGCCCCAGGCCTCGTTGTGCACGGTGATCAGCAGACTCTGCTTGCCCCACTCGCTGGTGCTGCCCCACGGCGTACTGAGCACCGCTTCGTCGAGGGCGGTGCACAGCGCGTAGCGCGCCAGCAGCACCTCGTTGCGCGCCACACCGGCGGCCTCGGCGCGCTCCTCGAACTGGCGCAGGTAACCGAGCAACTGCGCCCGCAGGCTGGCCGGGGCCGGGTGGGCGATGGTGTTTCGCAACCGGGTGAGCAGCGCCAGCAGCGGGCCGGCGGCGCTTTCCAGCGGATTCAGGCCCTGGGACTGGCCGATCGGCAACGGCGCCGCCGGCATCGACAGCGGCGCGGCCGGCTCGACCCGCGGGGCGGCCTGGGGCTCGCGACCACCGGGGCGCGGCATGAATTGGGTACGGTCGTTGGGGACCGGGGCTGGCTGGCCCAGCGGATCTTCATTGGAGTGCATCGCCACTTATCCTCGGATGGCCCAGAACGCCAGGTTCAACCCCGGGAACTCCCCGGCGACGTGGAACGCGAAACCGCCGGAATGCATCAGTTGCTTCCAGTGCTCGCTGCCACGATCGAGTTCGTAGTAGGTCGAGCCGGCATGGAACGGGATCTGCCGCGGCGCCACTGGCAGTGGCAACAGGCCGATGCCCGGCAGTTGCAGGTTGACCAGGTCGCGGATGTGCTCCACCGAGCCGATCTTGCTCTGCTGGGCGAAACGCCCGCGCAGGGTTTCGCTGGGGATGTCGGCGCGTACGACCAGGATGAAGCTTGCGTTGTCGATCAGCGTTCTGTCCGCCAGCATCGCCACATGGATGCCGTAGGCCTTTTCCACGATCGGGATCGGCGTCGCCTTACTGTCGATCAGCATCGACAGCGCCTCGCGCAACGCCTGCATGACCGGCGCGAAGCTCAACGCCAGCGCATCGTGCTGGTACTGCGGATACTCGGCCGGGCGCCGACCGCTCTGGGAAAAGGTGGAAAACTCGCCGGCCAGGCTCACCAGTTCACTGTAGAAACGCTCCGGGTGCAGCGGGCTCAACTGGCTCAGGTGGCTGACCAGCGGTTCGGCGCGGTTGACCAGTTGCAGCAACATGAAGTCGGCGATCTCCGAGGCGCCACCGGCGCCCGAGGCGACCACGCGGCCGGCCAGAGCTTCGCCGCGCTGGTGCAGCAGGCCCAGCAGCTCACTGCGGAACGCCGCCAGCGGCTTGCTCGCGGCCACGTCGAGCACCGGCGGGATGTAGCTTTCATCCAGCACCAGGGCGCGGTCGGCGCGTTTTTCCTTGATCCGCACCAGGCCTATGGCGGCATAGTCACTCAGGCCATCCCCTTCGGTCAGCAGGCGCAGCGCACGGGAACCGACGGCCACCGGCGCACGGTTCTCGAACGGCGCGTTGTCGTCGCGCACCTCGCGCACCTGGCTCAGGTAACGTGCACCACCCAACTCCTCGCCTTCGTCCACGGTATCGCGGGCGCCGGCACGCTTGAGTGGCAGCGCCAGATAGATCACGCCATCACGCAGCCCCTCCTCGATGCTCAGCGGGCTCGGCGCCAGGTCGTCGTGGGGGATATTGAACGGCGTACCATCCGGCAGCAGTCCCTTGGCGGACACGATGGCCAGCTTGCCCTGGGCCAGCAGGCCCTGGTCGATCAACAGTTCGGAGAAACCCCAGGCCCCGACCGCCAGAGGGCGGCTGCGGGCATCGATCAGGTTTTCCAGGTAACGGTCATGCTGCTGGAAGTGCTGCGTTCCGATGAACATGCCTTCCGACCAGACCACTCGATTGTTCCAGGACATGGCTTCTCCGTTTGCCTATGGGGCGGAGCCTTCGACGGCGCTGCGCACGGCGCGCACATCGAGGCTGATCTGATAGTCGGTAACCTGCCGGGGCTGGACGCTGAGTACGCTGCGCCACAACGCCTGGTCGATCTCGCGATAGCCCACCACCAGCCCGACGTGGCGGGTCGCGGGGTTGAGCGGCCGCTCGATGCTCAATTGTTGACCGGGCTGGACCAGCACTTCGTCCTGATCGATCAGGTCGGCACCGAGGGTCGCCTGGGCCCGTTCGGCCAGGGCGAAGTAATCGGCCCGATTGAAGTTGGCGGTGTTCTTCAATTCGAAAATGCGTACCCGGACCGGAGCCGGCGCGCCGTTGGCGCCGGGGTTCAGACCGCTGATGGCATGAAAGTTCAGGACAGCGGTGGCGCTGTCGGCGGACGGCTCATCGGCCGGCGCTGGCGCGGCCGCGTCCCTGCCGCACGCGTTGAGCAGCAGCACCATGGCCGCTGCCAGTAAAACTCGGTGAATCATCCTGCGTCCTCAGTGACGGTCTGGCTTTCCGTTGAAATCCAGTGTTGTCTTCAGCCTGCAGAGTGCTGGCGCCTCCACCGGCCTGTTCGCGGGCAAACCCGCTGCCACGGGTGTCGAGCCGCTTGTAAAACCTGCAGCAGGACCGCTCCCTTGTGGGAGCCGGCCTGCCCGCGAAAGTCCTCTCAAGGCCGCCACCCCCCAATCTAGCGTCGGCCCAGGCGGGCACTGTGCTCCTCGTACGCCCGGCTGAACTCGCGCCCGAACAGATCCTGGAAATCGTCCTCGGCCTCGCGGGAAATCCGCGAGTACAACTCGGTGAACTGCTGCCAGTTCTGCGCCTGGCGCGACCCGCCGAACAGGTTCGACAAGCCGCCCGGACGGCTCATGCGCGCCTCCAGTTCGGCCGGTTCGAACCGTTTGAGCAGGTGCTTGATCGCCGCTTCGACCCCGGCCATGACCGCCAACTGGTGCGCCCGCAGGTCGTCGAAACTGTCGCGGATCGCCTGGTCCGGAGCCATGAACGCCTGGTTGCCATGACGCAGCAGGAGCAGCAAGGCTTCATCGGCATTCGGCGCGAATTTCAGCGGATTGTTCTCCACCGGACGGATCATCGTCTGCTGCATGCGGAATTCGCCCTTGAGGCTGCTGCGCGCCCTCAGGACGTCGATCAGGCCCTCGACCATCAGCCGGTAGCTGCGCCCGACCGCTTCCATCTGCGCCTCCACCTGGGCGCCGTCGATGCGCAGTTGGTCGAGCCCGGCGCCGCGCAGGAAAGCCTGCAACAGGTCGGCCTGCGGGCTTGCAGATGGAACCGGGGCGGCCACCGGGGCAGGCTGCGCGACGGGGATGGAAACAGGCTCGGCCGGAGCCGGAGCCGGAGCCGGAGCCGGAGCCGGGACAGGCTCCACCGCCAAGGGCGCCGGCGCAACGATCTCGGGAATCGCCACCGGAATCGCCACCGGTTGGCTGGCCGGCGTCTTGGGCGTCTCGCCGAACAGATCCCAATCTTCCGGAATCATGTTCGCCACGGGGGCTGCGACCGGTGCCGAGGTGATCTCCGGAAGCGGCGGAATCACCGGCGCAGGGGGAGCCACTGGCGTCGGCGGGCGAAAGTCATGCTGCTGCGCCGGCACATGATCCGGCACGGTCGCCGGCGGCACGCTCGCGGGCGTCAGAAAATCGAACAGGTCGGGGAAGGTATCCATCGCCGAGCCACCCTGGAAATGTGCCGGGATGCTCGCCGGTTGCGGCGTCGGCGCCGGGGCGGCCGCGGCACGGCCCATCAGGGCTTCGAAGCTGTTGGAGGTATCCACCCCGGACAGGGGGGAATCGGCCAGTTGCAGATTGAAGTCGATCCGCACGCGGATTTCGTACTCGCCGATGCGGATAACCTCACCATCCTGCAACAGCTCACTGTTACCCCGGCGCAGACGAATACCGGAATTGACCAGTTCCACGCCGTTGGTACTGTTATCGGTCAGATAGTAACGACCATCCTTGTATTGGATGACGCAATGACGTGAAGAAACCAACCGCTCCGGATCAGGTAGTACCCAGTCATTCTCAGGACTACGGCCAATTGCCATCACTCCCTTGTCCATGGTCTTTTCAGGACATTGGCCAGGGGTGATCTTGTGATAACTAGTAATAGTCAAGCACAGCGACATTGCGCCTCCTTGCAGTACTTCCACGCACAGCCCGCCCGCTGCGGTGTTCCTGCAGCAAGCGCGGTCCGGGTCTTCAGACCCCTGGGTAAAACCCATCGTTTCCAGCCGTTTCGGCGAAACTGCAAGATTCTACCTACAATTTTCTTACAATCGTACAGGCCCTGACCCGGTAGTCGACCACCTTGCCGAGCCCGTCACAACTGTAACAAAGGGTGAGTAGCTTACCTTGACAAGCCCCAAGTACTACACCAAAAATGCACAACTTCCTGTTTATACATGATGGCCGACTGATATCAAAGGCTTCATGTCACGAACAATTATGAGACTTTCCCAGGGAACTTTCCCTGGGAAATAGGTTCAGGTAATACCTGGCACTTTGCCAGACGATAAGGAGATCGAACTTGCTGGACCTGCCGTTGTTGCTTGCTGCTGTTTCCGCGAATTCGCCCTGCGGCGAAGATCTGGAATATGACGCGCAATTCCTGCAACTGGAACGTGATGCCATGGGCAAGCCCGAGCGCATCATGGGCGACTCCGTGCAACCGGCGGAACCTCCCGCCTGGCGGGCCATCGAACAATCGAGCACGACCCTGCTGCAACGCAGCAAGGATCTGCGCATCACCCATTTCCTGGCGCAAAGCAGTCTGGCCCTCGAAGGCTTCGTCGGCCTGCGCGATGCACTCGAACTGATCCATCAGTTGCTCCAGCAATACTGGGGCGAACTCTATCCCCAGCTTGACGCCGATGACGACAATGACCCCACCGTAAGGGTCAACGCCTTGTCGGGCCTGGCTTGCGATACCAACGTACGACTGCTGCGCGAAAGCATCCTGACCCGCTCACGGGCCTTCGGCACCGTGACCCTGCGTGCCGCGCTCAACGCCAGCGGCCTGCTGAGCTTTCCCGATGAAAGCCTGAGCCCCGACGAACTGAGTGGTGCCCTGCGCGACACCGACCCGGATGAGCTGGAAGCGGTACGCAACGCCATCACCGAGTCCCGCAGCAGCCTGGACGCCATCGAGCGCTACGTCTCCGAACAGGTCGGTTCGGCCCAGGGCGTCGACCTGAGCGCCTTGCGCCAGCCACTCAAGCTGGCCCTGCAGGTGCTCGCCGAATACGCCCCGGGCGGTGCCGCCCCGGCTTCGGATGATGCCGACAGCAGCGGCGAAGCCGGCGACTCCGCGCCAGCGGACGCCGCCACGGTCGCGGCGCCACGCGCCACCGGCGAGATCGGCAACCGCGACGACGTGTTGCGCAGCCTCGACCGGATTCTCGCCTACTACACCCGCCACGAGCCTTCCAGCCCGTTGCCGGTGCTGTTGAACCGGGCGAAGAATCTGGTCCATGCCGACTTCGAGGCGATCGTGCGCAACCTTATTCCCGACGGCATGTCCCAGTTTGAAAATCTGCGCGGTCCCGAAGGCGACTAAGCCCGAACACCCCGCGCAGTTACGTTAACGGCCTATACCGATGACGCCTACACCGTCGCAAGGGCGACCAGGAGCAGCAACGTGGCGAAGCAAAGTTCTCAGAAATTCATCGCGCGCAACCGCGCGCCACGAGTCCAGATCGAGTACGACGTGGAACTCTACGGCGCCGAGAAAAAGGTCCAGTTGCCTTTCGTGATGGGCGTACTGGCCGACCTGGCCGGCAAACCCGCCGAGCCACTGCCCGCCGTGGCCGACCGCAAGTTCCTGGAGATCGACGTCGACAACTTCGACTCGCGCCTCAAGGCCATGAAACCGCGGGTCGCGTTCAACGTCCCGAACGAGCTGACCGGTGAAGGCAACCTGAGCCTGGACATCACCTTCGAAAGCATGGACGACTTCAGCCCTGCCGCCGTGGCACGCAAGGTCGACTCGCTGAACAAGCTGCTCGAGGCGCGGACCCAGTTGGCCAACCTGCTGACCTACATGGACGGCAAGACCGGTGCCGAGGAAATCATCATGAAGGCCATCAAGGATCCGGCGCTGCTCCAGGCCCTGGCCAGTGCGCCAAAGCCCCAGGACTCCGAGCCCAGCGCTTAATCAGGACGAACGATCATGACCCAGTTGCAGCAAGACAATCAGCCTCTGCAAAGCGGCACCACCGAACCCAGCGAGTTCGCCAGCCTGCTGATGCAGGAATTCAAACCCAAGACCGAGCGGGCCCGCGAAGCCGTCGAAGGCGCGGTGCGCACCTTGGCCGAGCAGGCCCTGGCGCAGACCGACCTGGTGTCCAACGACGCCATCAAGTCGATCGAGTCGATCATCGCCGCCATCGACGCCAAGCTCACCGCCCAGGTCAACCAGGTGATCCACCACCCCGAGTTCCAGCAGTTGGAAAGTGCCTGGCGTGGCCTGCACTACCTGGTCAACAACACCGAAAGCGATGAGCAACTGAAGATTCGCGTGCTGAACATCGCCAAGCCGGAACTGCACAAGACCCTGAAGAAGTTCAAGGGTACCGCCTGGGACCAGAGCCCGATCTTCAAGAAGATGTACGAAGAGGAATACGGCCAGTTCGGCGGCGAGCCTTACGGCTGCCTGGTCGGCGACTACTACTTCGACCAGTCGCCACCGGATGTCGAACTGCTGGGCGAGCTGTCCAAGATCTGCGCGGCCATGCACGCACCGTTCATTTCCGCGGCCTCGCCGACCGTGATGGGCATGGGCTCGTGGCAGGAACTGTCGAACCCGCGCGACCTGACCAAGATCTTCACCACTCCGGAATACGCCGGCTGGCGTTCGCTGCGCGAATCGGAAGACTCGCGCTACATCGGCCTGACCATGCCGCGCTTCCTGGCCCGCCTGCCCTACGGCGCCAAGACCGATCCGGTGGAGGCCTTCGCCTTCGAGGAAGACACCGACGGCGCCGACAGCAACAAGTACACCTGGGCCAACGCGGCCTACGCCATGGCGGTGAACATCAACCGCTCGTTCAAGCACTACGGCTGGTGTTCGCGGATTCGCGGCGTCGAGTCCGGCGGCGAGGTCGAAGGCCTGCCGGCGCATACCTTCCCGACCGACGATGGCGGCGTGGACATGAAGTGCCCGACCGAGATCGCCATCTCCGACCGTCGCGAGGCGGAACTGGCGAAGAACGGTTTCATGCCGCTGCTGCACAAGAAGAACACCGACTTCGCCGCGTTCATCGGCGCCCAGTCGCTGCAGAAACCGGCCGAGTACGACGATCCGGACGCCACCGCCAACGCCAACCTGGCCGCGCGCCTGCCGTACCTGTTCGCCACCTGCCGCTTCGCCCACTACCTCAAGTGCATCGTTCGCGACAAGATCGGTTCGTTCAAGGAAAAGGACGAGATGCAGCGCTGGTTGCAGGACTGGATCCTCAACTACGTCGACGGCGACCCGGCCCACTCCACCGAAACCACCAAGGCCCAGCACCCGCTGGCGGCGGCGGAAGTGGTGGTCGAGGATGTCGAAGGCAACCCGGGCTACTACACCTCCAAGTTCTTCCTGCGTCCGCACTACCAGCTCGAAGGCCTGACCGTGTCGCTGCGCCTGGTGTCGAAGCTGCCGTCGGCGAAGGGGGCGTAACACCCCCAGTCACTGTTTTCCCCTGTGGGAGCCGGCTTGCTGGCGATCGGCCGCGCAGCGGCCGTGAATCCCGAGCCCATGGTCTTTCTGAAAGACCGCATACCCTGGCTTTACGAGTGCTGCGCACTCGATCGCCAGCAAGTCGGCTCCCACACGGGGAAAGCAACATCCGTAATAACGGCGACCTCGCCACCGATGGCAGGTCCTGGCTAACAACCTCGTGGTGCAGACCACACTGGAGAAAACATGGCTGTTGATATCTTCATCAAGATCGGTGACATCAAGGGCGAGTCCATGGACAAGGCCCACAAGGACGAAATCGACGTCCTGAACTGGAGCTGGGGCATGTCCCAGTCCGGCAACATGCACATGGGCGGTGGCGGTGGCGCCGGCAAGGTGAACGTCCAGGACCTGTCGCTGACCAAGTACGTCGACAAGGCCTCGCCCAACCTGATGATGCACTGCGCCAGCGGCAAGCACGTCGACAAGGTCACCCTGGTGGTGCGCAAGGCCGGCGGCGAAAGCCAGGTCGAGTACATGAAGATCGACTTGAGCGAAGTGCTGATCACCTCGCTGAGCACCGGCGGTTCGGGCAGCGATGATCGCCTGACCGAAAACGTCACCCTGAACTTCGCCCAGGTCCAGATCGAGTATCAGGAGCAGAAGGCCGACGGTTCCAAGCAGGGCGGTCCGGTCAAGTTCGGCTGGAACATCCGCACGAACACCAAGATCTGATCCTCGTGCCCTCGACGCGCCGCGTCGGGGGCATTGGGTGCTACTCCCCCAGAATTCGATACATTGCCGGTGTCCGAGCATGGCCAAGCCTGCGCTTCCCGAACAGTGGAGCTGCCGCCCCGCAGCGTCCAGCCCCTGTGACGTTGCACGATGAGCAGCGTGCCAAGCGACTTCGCCCTGCGCGAACGCCTGCAACCGTCGTTGCTCGACCGGTTGACCGACGACGAACCCGGCCACCAGCAGGAAGGCACGGACAAGCGCGTGCTGTCCCTGAGTCAACTCAAGGCCTCGGTGCTGCGTGACCTGACCTGGCTGCTCAATACCACCTCGCTGCTCGACGCCGATGCCACCCTGCATACGCCAGCCGGCACCTCGGTGATCAACTACGGCCTGCCGGCACTGGCCGGTTACAGTGCCTCGAGCATCGATATCCCGGCACTGGAAAGCCTGATCCACAAGGCTATCGCCACCTTCGAGCCACGCATCCTGGCCAGCAGCCTGCGGGTCCGCGCCCAGGTCGCCCATGGCGAGATGAACCACAACGCCCTGAGCTTCGAGATCGAAGGTGACCTGTGGGCCCTGCCGGCGCCGCTGCCGCTGTTGCTGCGCACCGACCTCGACCTGGAATCCGGCCATGTACGCGTGGTCCCGGCCGAGCAACGGAGACGTTAATGAACCCGCGCCTGCTCGACCTCTACAACCAGGAACTGCAGCACGTCCGCGAGAGTGCCGCCGAGTTCGCCAAGGAATACCCGAAGATCGCCGGACGCCTGACGCTGTCCGGGATCGACTGCGCCGACCCCTATGTCGAGCGCCTGCTGGAAGGCTTCGCCTATCTCACCGCGCGCGTGCAGCTCAAGCTCGACGCCGAGTACCCGACCTTCACCCACAACCTGCTGGAAATCGCCTACCCGCACTACCTGGCCCCGACGCCGTCGATGACCGTGGTGCAGTTGCAGACCGACCCCGACGAGGGCTCGCTGGCCGGCGGTTTTACCCTGCCGCGTGACAGCGTCTTGCGTGCCACCCTCGGCAAGGACACCCAGACCTCCTGCGAGTACCGCACCGCTCACGCGGTGACGCTGTGGCCGCTGCAGCTCAGCCAGGCCGAGTACTTCGGCAACCCGGCGACCGTGCTCGGCCGCCTGGCCGCCAGCGAGCCCAAGGCCAAGGCCGGCCTGCGCCTGACCCTGCGCACCGGCGCCGAACTGCCGTTCAACCAGCTCGACCTGGACAACCTGCCGCTGTACCTCAACGGCGCCGACGAGCAACCGTTCCGCCTCTACGAGCAACTGCTGGGCAACGCCTGCGCGGTGTTCGCCAGGGCGCCGGGTGGCGACTGGGTCGAGCGCCTGCCCCAGGACGCCCTGCGCGCCTGCGGCTTCGACGACCGCGAAGCGGCGATGCCGGTGGTGGCCCAGGCCTTCCAGGGCTATCGCCTGCTGCAGGAATACTTCGCTCTGCCCCAGCGCTACCTGTTCGTCGACTTCAGCGGGCTCGGCCGCGCGGTCAAGCGCTGCAGCGGCCAGGAACTGGAACTGATCGTGCTGTTCGAGCGTTTCGACCCAAACCTGGAGGGCAGCGTCGGCGCCACGCAATTCGTGCCGTTCTGCACCCCGGCGATCAACCTGTTCCCGCGCCGCCTGGACCGCATCCACCTGTCCGAGCGGGTCAACGAACACCATGTGATCGCCGACCGCACACGGCCGATGGATTTCGAAATCCACTCGCTGACCGGCGTCACCGGCCACGGTACCGGTCCCGACCAGCCGTTCCTGCCGTTCTATGCGGTGCGCGACCCGTCACGCTACGGTCGCGACCAGGCCTACTACATCCTGCGGCGCGAGCCACGGGTGCTGTCCAGCGAGCAGCGGCGCAAGGGCACCCGCTCGACCTACATCGGCAGCGAGACCTTCGTCAGCCTGGTCGACAGCCAGCAGGCGCCCTACCGCCACGACCTGCGCCAACTCGGCGTCACGGCCCTGTGCACCAACCGCGACCTGCCGTTGTTCATGAGTGTCGGCAGTGGCAAGAGCGACTTCACCCTGGCCGACAGCGCCCCGGTGTCGGCGGTGCGCTGCCTGGCCGGGCCGAGCCGGCCACGGGCCAGCCATGCCCACGACAACAAGGCCTGGCGCCTGATCAGCCAGCTGTCGCTGAACTACCTGTCGCTGAGCGAGGACGGCCAGGGCGCCGCCGCCCTGCGCGAACTGCTGCGGCTGTACGGCGAAAGCAACGATGCCGCCCTGCAGTTGCAGATCGAGGGCCTGCGCGAAGTCAGCAGCAAGGCCTGCACCCGGCGCCTGCCGATGCCCGGACCGATCGTCTTCGGCCGTGGCCTGGAGATCACCCTGGAATTCGACGAGAACGCGTTCCGCGGCACCGGGGTGTTCCTCCTCGGCGCGGTGTTCGAACGTTTCCTGGCACGCTACGTGTCGATCAACAGTTTTACCGAGACGGTGATCCGTACCACCGAACGCGGCGAGATCATGCGATGGAAAGCCAAGCCCGGACGCCGTCCGACCCTGTGAGCACGCTCACGGCGATGCAGGCCGAGCCCTGGGAATACGACTTCTTCCAGGCGCTGCGGCGTATCGAGTGCGAATCGCCGCACCTGCCGCGCTTCGGCCATTCGCTGCGCCTGGCGGACGACCCACTGCGCCTGGGCCAACAGCTCGATTGCGCCTTCGCCCCGGCGACCCTGGCCTCGATGACGCCCGCCAGCGACACCGCCCCGGCGCGCCTGGAGCAGTTCTTCTTCGGCCTCGGCGGCCCCAACGGCCCGCTGCCGCTGCACATCACCGAATACGTGCGCGAGCGCCAGCGCAATAACGCCGACAGCACCAGCAAGCGCTTTCTCGATGTGTTCCACCACCGCCTGCTGAGCCTGTTCTACCGGGCCTGGGCCGAGGCCCGGCCGACCGTCAGCCACGACCGCCCGGATGACGACTACTGGTCCGAGCGCCTGGCCGCCCTCAGCGGTCGCGGCATGCCCAGCCTGCTCCGCCAGGGGCTGATCCCGGCGACCGCCAAACTGCATTTCAGCGGCCACCTGGCTGCCCAGACCCGCTACCCGGATGGCCTCAAGGCGATCCTCAGCGAGTACTTCGGCCTGCCGGTGGAGATCGAGGAGTACGTCGGCCAGTGGCTGGAACTGCCCGAGCGCAGCCGCCTCGGCGTCAGCGCCAGTCGGCTGGGCGTGGACTTCTGCCTGGGCCGCCACGTCTGGGACCGCCAGCACAAGTTCCGCATCCGCTTCGGCCCGCTCAAGCTCGACGAATACATGAGCCTGCTGCCCGATGCGCAGCCCTTCCACCACCTGGTGGCCTGGGTCGCCGAATACCTGGGACACGAGCTGGACTGGGACCTCAACCTGGTCCTGGAACAGCCCGAAGTCCCCCGGTTGCAACTCAACGGCCAATTCCGCCTGGGCTTCAACACCTGGGTCGGCCAACCCAAAGAGGACGCCAGGGACCTGATCCTGGCCCGGCATTACGCCGAACACGCCACACCAGCCCACCACTCAAGGAGCACAGAGCATGGGTGAAATCAGTCGCGCCGCGCTGTTCGGCAAACTCAACAGCATCGCCTACAAGGCCATCGAAGCCGCCACGGTGTTCTGCAAGCTGCGGGGCAATCCCTATGTGGAACTCGCCCACTGGTTCCACCAGTTGCTGCAATTGCAGGACTCGGACCTGCACCGCCTGGTGCGCCAGTTCAACATCGAGCCGGCGCGCCTGGCCCGCGACCTGACCGAGGCGCTGGACCGCCTGCCACGCGGCTCGACATCTATCACCGACCTCTCCTCCCACGTCGAGGAAGCGGTGGAGCGCGGCTGGGTCTACGGCAGCCTGATGTTCGGCGAAAGCCAGGTGCGCACCGGCTACCTGGTGCTCGGCATCCTCAAGACCCCGAGCCTGCGCCACGCCCTGCTGGGGCTGTCGTCGGAATTCGACAAGATCAAGGCCGAGGCGCTGAGCGAGCGTTTCGACGAGTACGTCGGCGACTCGCCGGAAAACAACCTGGGCGCCAGCGACGGCTTCAATGCCGGTGCCACGCCGGGCGAAGCCAGCGGCGCCATCGCACCGAGCGCCATGGGCAAGCAGGAAGCGCTCAAGCGCTTCACCGTCGACCTCACCGAACAGGCGCGCAGCGGCAAGCTCGATCCGATCGTCGGCCGTGACGAGGAAATCCGCCAACTGGTGGACATCCTCATGCGCCGCCGGCAGAACAACCCGATCCTCACCGGCGAAGCCGGGGTCGGCAAGACCGCGGTGGTCGAGGGCTTCGCCCTGCGCATCGTCGCCGGCGACGTGCCGCCGTCGCTCAAGGACGTCGAACTGCGCAGCCTCGACGTCGGCCTGCTGCAGGCCGGCGCGAGCATGAAGGGCGAGTTCGAACAGCGCCTGCGCCAGGTCATCGAGGACGTCCAGGCCTCGCCCAAGCCGATCATTCTGTTCATCGACGAAGCCCACACCCTGGTCGGTGCCGGCGGCGCCGCCGGTACCGGTGACGCGGCCAACCTGCTCAAGCCGGCCCTGGCCCGCGGCAGCCTGCGCACCGTGGCCGCCACCACCTGGGCCGAGTACAAGAAGCACATCGAGAAAGACCCGGCCCTGACCCGCCGCTTCCAGGTGGTGCAGGTACCGGAACCGTCGGAAGACAAGGCGCTGCTGATGATGCGTGGCGTCGCCTCGACCATGGAGAAACACCACCAGGTGCAGATCCTCGACGAAGCCCTGGAAGCCTCGGTCAAGCTGTCGCACCGCTACATCCCGGCGCGGCAGTTGCCGGACAAGTCGGTCAGCCTGCTCGACACCGCCTGCGCCCGCGTCGCCATCAGCCTGCACGCGGTGCCGGCCGAGGTCGACGACAGCCGGCGACGCATCGAGGCGCTGGAAACCGAGCTGCAGATCATCGCCCGCGAGCATGCCATCGGCATCGACACCGCCAGCCGTCGGAGCACCAGCGAAGAACTGCTCGCCGATGAGCGCGAGCGTCTGGCCGAGCTGGAAAGCCGCTGGGCCGAGGAAAAAAGCCTGGTCGACGAACTGCTCGCCACCCGTGCCGAATTGCGCGAGAGCACCGGCGTGGTGGACAGCGACGCCGGCGGCGACCAGGGCCACGCTCTGCGCGAGAAACTGATCGATCTGCAGCGGCGCCTCAGCGAACTGCAGGGCGAAAGCCCGCTGATCCTGCCGACCGTGGACTACCAGGCGGTGGCTTCGGTGGTCGCCGACTGGACCGGCATCCCGGTGGGCCGCATGGCCCGCAACGAGCTGGAAACCGTGCTCAATCTCGACCAGCACCTGAAGAAACGCATCATCGGCCAGGACCATGCCCTGAGCATGATCGCCAAGCGCATCCAGACCTCCCGCGCCGGCCTCGACAACCCGAGCAAGCCGATCGGCGTGTTCATGCTCGCCGGCACCTCCGGCGTGGGCAAGACCGAAACCGCCCTGGCCCTGGCCGAAGCCATGTACGGTGGCGAGCAGAACGTCATCACCATCAACATGAGCGAGTTCCAGGAAGCCCACACCGTCTCCACCCTCAAGGGGGCCCCACCCGGCTACGTCGGCTACGGCGAAGGCGGCGTGCTGACCGAAGCGGTACGGCGCAAGCCCTACAGCGTGGTGCTGCTCGACGAGGTGGAGAAGGCCCACCCGGACGTGCACGAAATCTTCTTCCAGGTGTTCGACAAGGGCGTGATGGAAGATGGCGAAGGGCGAGTGATCGACTTCAAGAACACCCTGATCCTGCTCACCACCAACGCCGGTACCGAGCTGATCGCACACCTGTGCAAGGACGCCAGCAACGTCCCCGACCCCGAGGACATCGCCAAGGCCCTGCGCCAGCCGCTGCTGGAGATCTTCCCGCCGGCGCTGCTCGGCCGTCTGGTGACCATTCCGTACTACCCGCTCAGCGACACCATGCTCAAGGCGATCACCCGCCTGCAACTGGGGCGCATCAAGAAGCGCGTGGAGAGCACGCACAAGGTCGCCTTCGACTTCGACGACGAGGTGGTCGACCTGATCGTCTCGCGCTGCACCGAGACCGAAAGCGGCGGACGGATGATCGACGCGATCCTGACCAACAGCCTGCTGCCGGACATGAGCCGCGAGTTCCTCACGCGCATGCTCGAAGGCAAGGCGCTGGCCGGCGTGCGGATCGGCGTGCGGGATAACGAATTGCACTACCAGTTCAGCGACGTGGATATCTGAGCCTAACACAGGTGTGGCAACTGAACCTGTGGCGAGCGGGCTCGTCGGGACGCCGCAACGCCGCGTTCGGCTGCGAAGCAGCCGTAAAACCGGAACACTCGATACACCAGATAGACCGAGTGCTCAGGATTCGGGGTCGCTTCGCGCCCCAGCGCGGGCAAGCCCGCTCGCCACAGAGGCCCGTTTGCCACAGGTTCTATCCAGTCACCACAAGACCCAGAGATAACCGATGCTATTCACACAAGCCACCCGCCTGACCCAGGTCCACAGCCCCCTCGGGCCGGATGTGCTGCTGCTCAAGGACATGGGCGGCGGCGAGGAGCTGGGGCGGCCCTTCGAATACGAATTGCACCTGACCTCCACCGACGGCGCCATCGACCTGAACCAGTTGCTGGGCAAGCCCATGAGCCTTTCCCTGCAATTGCAGGGCGGGGCCAGCCGCTACTTCCACGGCATCGTCGCGCGCTGCAGCCAGAACGTCGACACCGGCCAGTTCGCCAGCTACCAGGTGACCCTGCGACCCTGGCTCTGGCTGCTTACCCGTACGTCCGACTGCCGCATCTTCCAGCACATGAGCATCCCGCAGATCATCAAGCAGGTGTTCCGCGACCTCGGTTTCTCCGACTTCGAAGACGTGCTCAGCCAGCCCTACCGCGAGTGGGAATACTGCGTGCAGTACCGCGAAAGCAGCTTCGATTTCGTCAGCCGGCTGATGGAACAGGAAGGCATCTACTACTACTTCCGCCATGAAAAGGACCGCCACGTACTGGTGCTGGCCGACGCCTACGGCGCCCACCACCCGGCCCCCGGCTACGAGTCGATCCCCTACTACCCGCCGGACGGCCAGCACCGCGAGCGCGACCACCTCAATGGCTGGCAACTGGCCCAGGAAGTCCAGCCCGGCTCCCTCGAGCTCAACGACTACGACTTCCAGCGCCCCAGTGCACGGATCGACGTACGCTCGACCATGCCACGCCCACACACCGCCGGCGACTATCCACTGTACGACTACCCAGGCAGCTACGTGCAGAGCCAGGACGGCGAACACTACGCCCGCACCCGCATCGAAGCGATCCAGAGCCTGCACGAGCGCGTGCAGCTCAACGGCAACGCCCGCGGCATCGGTGCCGGCAACCTGTTCAGCCTGACCGGCTTCGGCCGCCAGGACCAGAACCGCGAATACCTGATCGTCGCCGCACGCTACTACATCGCCCAGGAAAGCCTGGAATCGGGCACCGGCACCGCGGGCTCGCAGTTCGAAAGCAGCCTGACCTGCATCGACGCCCAACAGAGCTTCCGTCCGCTGGCGAACACCACCCGGCCCATCGTCCGCGGTCCACAGACCGCCGTGGTGGTCGGCCCGGCTGGCGAAGAGATCTGGACCGACCAGTTCGGCCGGGTCAAGGTGCACTTCCACTGGGACCGCCACGACCAGTCCAACGAAAACAGCTCCTGCTGGATTCGCGTCTCGCAGGCCTGGGCCGGCAAGAACTGGGGCTCGATGCAGATCCCGAGGATCGGCCAGGAAGTCATCGTCAGCTTCCTCGAAGGCGACCCCGACCGGCCGATCATCACCGGCCGGGTGTACAACGCCGAACAGACGGTGCCCTACGACCTGCCCGCCAACGCCACCCAGAGCGGCATGAAGAGCCGTTCGAGCAAGGGCGGCAGCCCGGCCAACTTCAACGAAATCCGCATGGAGGACAAGAAGGGCGCCGAGCAGCTGTACATCCATGCCGAGCGCAACCAGGACATCGTGGTCGAGGTCGACGAAAGCCACTCGGTGGGCCATGACCGCAACAAGAGCATCGGCCACGACGAGACCGTGCTGATCGGCAACAACCGGGTGCGCATCGTCAAGCAGGAGGACGTGCTCACCGTCGGCCAGAGCAAGACCGACAGCGTCAGCCAGAGCTACCTGATCGAGGTCGGCGAAAACCTGCGGCTGGTCTGCGGCGCCAGCGTGCTGGAGCTCAACGCCAGCGGCCAGATCAACCTGTGCGGCGTGCAGATCAGCTTCCACGCCAGCGGTGACGCGCAGTTCAACACCGGCGGCGTCCTGCATCTGAACAACGGCAAGGGCCCCGACGCCGCACCGGACGGTGACGGCGTGAAAACAACGATCGACGCCAAGGTGGCAGCGGCCTTCCCCAAGGCCAAGTAAAAAGGATTTCACGCCATGACCTATCGCCTCAACGAGTTCCAGTTCCAGCTACCCGACAGCGAGTTGCTCGACGCCTCGATCAATATCCTCAAGTTTCCGGAACTGGGCACGTCGCTGATCGTCAGCCGCAGCCTGCTGGCCGAGGGCGAGGACCTGCGCAGCAACTTCGACAGCCAGCTCAAGCGCCTCGAACAGCAGGTCCAGGAATTGCGCTACCAGGCGCGTCAGGACATCCGCCTGGGCGCGGACCAGTCCCTCGACGCCATCGAGTCGCGCAGCCAGTACAGCAAGGGCGCGGACAAGGTCTACCAGTTCCAGTTGGCCTTCGTCCTGCCCGGCACGCGCAAGATGACCGCCCTGAGCTACGTCAAGGCACGGCCCCTGGGTGAGGCCGAGGCCGCCCACTGGGCCAGGATCAAGCACAGCCTGGCACTGGTCTGAGCCATGTCCGACGCACTCTGGGCCGCCCGCCTGGGAGACGGGCTGGAACACACTTCGGTCATGGCCGACATCGTCGGCGGTGTGCTGGAGGTAGCGGCCAACGTCGCCATCGGCGCGCTGGCGACGGCGGCGGTGGTGGCCGCCACCGGCATTACCGTGGCCACCGGCGGTCTCGGTGCCTGCCTGCTGGGCGCGGTGGTGGGGGTGATCGTTGGCGTGGTCATGAGCAAGACCGGCGCCGACAAGGGCCTGAGCGACATGTGCGAGGGGATCGGCAATGCGCTGTTCCCGCCCACGGTGCAGGCGACCATCCAGACCGGCTCGAAGAACACCCTCACCAATTCGATTCCCGCCGCACGGGCTGCCGGCACCGCACCCCCACCGGCACCAGCGGGCGGCGTGCCCGGCAGCGAGGCTGCCGACATACCGGAAGAAGCCGCGCCGGAGGAGGAAAGCCCGGGCTTTCTCGACATGGCCAAGGGCTTCTTCTCGCAGATGTGGCGGCCCACGGTCGCCAGCCCGGCACCCGGTACGCAACCCAAGCCGCTGGACCTGGTGAGCTGCACCAAGCATTCGCCGATGCCGGAGCAGTACCTCGCCGAAGGCTCGGAGAAAGTCAGCATCAACGGCCAGCCGGCCGTGCGCAGCGGCGACCGCAGCACCTGCGACGGCAAGGTGGTGTCCTCCGGCACCATCTCGCCGAACGTGACCATCGGCGGCAACTCGGTGGTGGTGCGCGAGATCCGCAGCGGCAAGACCCCGGGCGTCGGCCTGGCGGTCACCGTGCTGATGATGCTCAAGGGCGGCAAGGGCAAGTTCCTGAGCAACCTGCCGTGCATGTTGCTGTCGGGGGTCAACTCGTTCGTCGTCAGCCAGGCCACCGGCGCCCTGACCCGGGCCATCGCCGGCTCGCCCAACCCGGTGCATGCCGCCACGGGCGCCAAGGTACTGGGTGGCGAGGACGAACTGGACTTCGTCCTGCCCGGCATCCTGCCCATCGACTGGCAGCGCTTCTACAACAGCCGCGATGAACGCCAGGGTAGCCTGCTCGGCAGCGGTTGGAGCCTGCCCTATGAAACCTTCGTCCAAATCGAGCCTCATCCCGAAGGCGGCGAGCGACTGGTCTATACCGACGAACAGGCACGACGCATCGACATGGGCACGATCGCGCTCGGTGGTGCGGTGTTCAGTGCCGGTGAAGGTCTGTCCGTGCGCCGTAACGGCAACGGCCAACTGCTGATCGAGAGCGACGACGGCCTGTACCGCCTGTTCGAGCCGACCCTGGCCAATCCTGCCCATCTGCGCCTGAGCCAGTTGGGCGATCGCAACGACAACCGTATCTATCTCGACTACGACGAGTCGGGGAAGCTGGCCCGGCTGCGCGACACCTTCGACCTTGTTCAGGTGGAACTGATCTACAGCCCGCAATGGCCGCGACGGGTCGAACAGGTCGAACGCCTATACCCTGATCAACAGCGCGAAGTGCTGGTCAGCTATGCCTACGATAACGTCGGCGACCTGGCCGAAGTCCGTGATGCCCTCGGTCAGGTCCAGCGGCGCTTCGCCTATGACCAACACCGGCGTATGGTCGAACACCAGTTACCCACTGGCCTGCGCTGCTTCTACCAGTGGGCGGAAGTAGGCAACCGCGAGTGGCGGGTCATTCGCCATTGGACCGACGATGGCGACGAATACCTGTTCGACTACGACCTGGACAGCGGCACCACCCGGATCACCGATGGCCTGCGCCGGGTCAGCTTCCGGCGCTGGAACCCGCAGCACCAGATCACCGAATACACCGACAACCTCGGCCAGACCTGGCAGTTCGAATGGAACGACGAGCGCCAGTTGCTCGGTGCCATCGACCCCCAGGGTGGCCAGTACCGCTACAGCTACGACGAAGCCGGTAACCTCAGCGACAGCCTCGACCCGCTGGGACGCAGTGATTCAACCGTCTGGCTGGAACACTGGGCCCTGCCGCTGGTGGAAACCGACAGCGCCGGCCACAGCTGGCAATACCGCTACGACCCGCGCGGCAACTGCACCCACGAGACCGACCCGCTGGGCCAGGTCACCCAGTACCGCTACGACGCCCGCGGCCAGGTGGTGCGGATCATCGATGCCAGTGGCAAGAGCAAGACACTGCAATGGAACGACCTCGGGCAACTGATCGAGCATGTGGACTGTTCCGGCTATCCGACCCGCTTCGGCTATGACCGTCGCGGCTACCTGCAGGTGGTGACCGACGCGCTCGGCGAACGCACCACCTACCAGCACGATGCCCAAGGTAATCTGTTGCAGACCACGCTGGCCGACGGTCGCGTCGAACAGTACCTGCGCGACAGCAGCGGCCAGTTGACCGGCCATGTCGACCCGGCCGGCCACACCACCGCCTACCAGTACGACCGCCGCGGCCAGGTGCGCCAGCGCATTGATGCCGTCGGCCGCCAGGTGCAGTTCAGCTACGACGCCTACGGTCGCCTGCAGGCGCTGACCAACGAAAACGGCGAGAGCTACCGCTTCCTCTGGGACGCCGGCGATCGCCTGGTGGAGCAGCAGGACCTCGATGGCAGCGCCCGGCGTTATGCCTACGACAGCCTGGATGACGTGACCCGCGTGGCGTACATGCCGGCCCCATTCGGCAGCGGGTTGGCAGCGGTGCCGAACGAGCCCGTCAGGCCCATCGTCCACCAGTTGGAGCGCGATGCAGTCGGCCGCCTGGTGGCGAAGGTCACCGATGATGGCCGTACCGAGTACAGCTATGACCCGATCGACCAACTGATCGCCGTGACCTTCACCGACAACGCCGGACAGGCCCAGAGCCTGGGTTTCGCCTACGACGCTCTCGGCCAGTTGCTGGAAGAACAGAGCGCCGCAGGCAGCCTGCAGCACCATTACGACGAACTGGGCAATCTGCAACGAACGCAGCTGCCAGACGGCCGCTGGATCAACCGTCTGTACTACGGCAGCGGGCACCTGCACCAGCTCAACCTCGACGGCCAGGTGATCAGCGATTTCGAGCGCGACCGCCTGCACCGCGAGGTCCTGCGCACCCAGGGCCAGCTCAGCACCCGCAGCGACTACGACCGCAGCGGCCGCCTGCGCTCACGCCTGCGCCGTCCCGCCGGCCCTCCCTCGGCGCTGCCGGCTCCGGTGCAGAAGCACTTCGACTACGACCCGGCCGACAATCTGGTTGGCCGCCTCGACCAGCAGCCCCGTGGCGACCGGCGCCAACTGCTGCACTACGACGCCACCGGGCGGATCCTCGCCAGCCAGGACAACGTCCAGGGCCAGAACGAAACCTTCGCCTACGACGCCGCCGCCAACCTGCTCGACGGCCCGGCGGCTGGTGCCGGGCTGGTGGTGCACAACAAACTGCTGACCTACCAGGACAAGCGCTATCGCTACGACGCCTTCGGACGGATGATCGAGAAGCGCAGCGGCAGCCGGCGGGTGCAACGCTTTGTCTATGACGCCGAGCACCGGCTGATCGAGGTACACAACCAGGAAGGTGCGAAGCAAACTGTTGTGCGTATGCGCTACGACCCGCTGGGGCGGCGCATCGAGAAGAACGAGCATGACGACAATGGCTATCCACTGGGCGAGACGCGCTTTACCTGGGATGGGCTACGGCTGCTGCAGGAGCATCGGCATGGCCAGACCAGCCTGTACCTGTATGACGATGGAGGTTATGAGCCACTGGCGCGGGTCGACGGGCTGGGCGCACTGCAGAAGGTGCGCTACTACCACAACGACCTCAACGGTCTGCCGGAGCAACTGACGGAGAGCGACGGCCATACGCTGTGGCACGCACGCTACAGGGTCTGGGGCAACACCCTGGAAGAGATACGCGAGCCCTATTACATCGAGGAGCAGAACCTGCGGTTCCAGGGGCAGTACCTGGATCGTGAGACCGGGCTGCACTACAACACGTTCCGGTTCTACGATCCCGATATCGGGAGGTTCACCACGCCGGATCCGATCGGGCTGGAGGGTGGGTTCAACCTTTACCAGTACGCGCCTAACCCATTTGGCTGGCTGGACCCATGGGGTTGGAAGTGCTGGAGCACAGCTAGAAGAAACTACTGGAAAAACACTGCCCGTAATGCGCCAAAAGGCAAATACTCTTCGAAGAACCTGGCCCGGATGTCTGCCGGCAAGGCCCCTAGGATGAGGGTGGAAGTCCGCTATCGTGACACCCCGAGAAACCGGCGATTGGGTCGAGTGGGCAAAACGGCTCGCATCGATGTCTCGATGGAGCTGAATCACCAGTACATTCCTCAGCGTGCGGGATCCAAGGTCGCCCACGAGGACTGGAACCTGACCAAGGCCACACCTTGGGGGCACGAGTCCATGGACAGCTATCGCCACACCGGCTGGGACTTGGTAAAAATCATAAAAACCACCGGGCAGTGGTAAAACACACCCGTTTGAAAGGATAAGGCATGAGCGAGCTGACGGATTTTCACGTTTTCTGGGGTGTGGCCATGGAGGTTGCAGAAAAGCATTCAGCCTCCATCGAAGCTGAGGGGGCCGAAGATTTTGCTCAGGTTCTTTACAACGAATATGTCGAGCAAGGAGCACCGAAGAACAAGAAGAAATGGCTGACCGAACGGCTGGAAAACGAGTTCCTTGTCCTGGATGCAAAGCCGGAATGGGTCGGCGAACCTGCTTGGTTGTATCACCAGGGGAAACCCATGGTCTTCCTTCATCAGTTCTGTGTACCTGAGTCAGCACAACATTTGAAAGAAAAGATTTCCCTGGGCGATACGCTCTACGTTTTTGGTTCGAGGAACATCCTGGAGAGTCCATCAGGCGATAGCTGGAGCACGGTCTACAAAACCGCCGTGCAGAGCTTTGAAGGCGACACGACATACTGATGATCATGCCTGACACCCATCAGGCCCTGATCAAGGCATGCGAGCTGAAGAAGACGAACCTCACTGCTGCAGTCCGGATGAAAGGCCATAGCCACCACCGAGGCGTTGCGAAATCATGAAAAATCCGGTCATGCACCCTGCGCTACTGGTCTTGGCACTTTCCGTGCCGTGCATCCCCACACACGCCGCAACCTGGCAGATCTGCCACCTGGAACTGCGCATCACCGAAGTCGTGAAACAACCCTATCCGCAGCTACAGGCCCAGGTACTGAAAGCCAGCCCACAATCGGCGACGGCAGAGTGCCCAGAGGCGGGTGCGAATCTCACCTTCACCCCGGAAACCCCCGACTACCAGACCACGCTCCCGCGCAAACGCTGGCCCGGCAAAGGACAGCCGGTACGGGTCGACTATCGGTATCTGGACGGCATCTGCAAGGGCGATGGCAACAGCCATCCGTGCCGCATCAGGCACTATCCCGTCGTGGGCCGCTGACGTCGATAAACGGGTGCGACTTCACGTCCCGATGTTCTGTTTGCGGGTTGGTCACAATCGTGGTCTATTCTTGAGTCGTCACCAGGATCGTCAACATGGGAGATGGCGAATGGATGCTAGAGAAAGAGCGTTGATGCGGGCCAGCGTGGCGCTGGGGTTGCTGGTCAGTACGCTGAAGAAGCATGACCTGGGCGCGCCGCTATCCCTGGATGATCCCCTGCTCAGGGACATGCTCGGGCAACTCCAGGAAAACCTGCTGGAAGCCGAGGCCAACCACGCGGTGTCCAGCGCCATGATCCCGTTGAACAAGGCGTTCGCCCAGGGCACGCTGATCAATGCCGGTAATGTCGGCGCCCTGCTCAATCACCTGAAGAAGGTCGACGCCCTGCTCAAGGACGCCGGCCACCCCGCACAGGCAATGACGGCCTGACTCAGGCATTGGCCGGCACGAAGTCCGGTCCGCCGAGTTTGTCCCGCACCATCAGCGCCGAACGCATCAGCGGCGTCCACATGCCGTCCGGACTGTTCCAGGCCGCACCCGCCCAGCGGGTGTCGGCCTGCAGGTCGGCCTTGCAGCTCTCCAGCTGGCGCTTGAGCGCCACCGCCACGCTGCCCAGGTCGACGTCGAACAGGTCGCCATAGGGGCCCTGCGGCTGCTTGCGCTGCTTGTCCTGGCAGAAGCGGTAGTACCAGACCCAGTCATGGGCGATGTAGATCGCCCGGTTGCGATCCGGATAGGTCGCCAGGAGGGTCAGCAGGGCCGCGACGAAACGCGTCGGGAAGCTCGCATCATGGGTCAGGCGCCAGTACGGCACGATCAACTGGTCGAAGGCCGCCACCACGTTCTGCGGCTCGTCGTTGTCGACCTTGGCTTCGAGGAAGTAGAACGGCTCGCCCACCAGGAACTTGTCCAGCTCATCGTTGGCCAGGGCCAGTTGCAGCACATTGTCGAACGGGTTGCTCATTGGATTTTCACTACATCGTGGGTCGACATCAGCACGTTGACGTCATTACCGTGGGAAATCGGCACATTGTCCAGCACCGCCTCGCGCATGCCGCCCGGATAGGTCAGACCGCCGGGGCGCCAGAGCGAGTTGACGCCCCCTTCGTTGCCGGTGGGCATCAGCACCTTGGGGTTGTCCAGGCTCACCATGTAGATGTCCTTGCCCACCAGCGAGCCGGGGTCATAGCCCAGGGCCGACTCCAGCACCGAGACATCGCCGGCCTTCTGGTACTCGGCCACCACGCCCTGCAGGTCGGACTTTGCCATGACGAACTTGTTCGGGTTGAACGAGCCGTACTTGGGATTGGAAATGTCGTCGGCGGTGAACAGAAAGCCGCCGCCCTCGTCCTTGAAGGTCTGCAGGTGCTTGTCGATGTACGAGCCTTCGAGGTAGTCGCTCGGCGGTGGCCGACTGCCCTTGGGAATCGCCATGATATCGGCCTCGGTCATCCCGGCCTTGTAGGCCGCCGCACGCGGCGTCGGCGTCTCGGCGAGGCGCGCCATCTTCGGCCCCATGCCCAGCAGGGCCATGCCGGCGACGCCCTGCAGCAGGTCGCGGTAGCCCGGCCCCAGGCGGTCGCCCAGTTGGCCCAGCAGCTCCATGCCACCCATCATCGCCCCGCCGATCACGACGAAGCCGCCCAGGGCGGCGAGCCCGGTCATCGCCGCCAGTATCGCCGCACCGCCGAGCGCCGCCAGGCCCAGGGCCTCCAGGCCGGTATGCATCCAGCCCTCGATATCCAGGACGAATGCCACGGCCACCGTCGGCCCGCCGATGAAGGTATTCGGACTGCCGGTCTTGATGTGCGCGCCACAGCTCATCTTGCTCTTCAGCCGGGCCGCCGGCTGGCCGTTGATATAGACCGTGGCGCTGCCTTCGGCGATCTCGACGTTGAACGGCCAGTAGGGATGGTTCAGCGGCAGGCCCGAGCAGGAATCCGCCGCATCGACCCCGGCGCGCATGGCGTTGCGACTGTTGATGAAGACATTCTGGCTGCCGAGTATCAGCGTTCCGGTCGTCGGCTCCGGTAAATCGAAGATAGTGTTCAGGCCCTTGACGATCTGGAACATCGACAGCCCGCCAGCAGCGATCGAACCGGCCATGATCGCCAGCGCCGCGCCGCCGGTGGCCACGGTGGCGGCCACCACCGCGGCGCCGATCAGCGCACCGGCCACGGCACCGGCAACCATCGCGGCCACGCCGAAACCGTGGGCTATCTCATCGCCGAGTCGGGCGGCGGCCAACATGTCCATGCTGTCGATGGCCGCCGATCAGGTCCGAGGCTGCAGCTTGAGCGTCTGCAAGGCCGCCTTCCACGCCGGCTCGTGGTGCACGAGATCGTTCGGCGTGGTGGTCAGGGTGGCGATCAGGCCCACCGGCTGGCGGTCGATGAACACCTGGCGCAGCATCAGTTCGCGCCCTTCGCGCTGCCAGCTGTAGTCGAGCAGCACGGCGGCATGTTCGCTCAGCACGAAGTCCCAGCGCTTGATCAGGTTGAAACCGGGCAACTGCTGTCCGGCGCTTTTCAGCTGGACCTCGACGTAGTCGGCAAACGGCGTGTCGCCACGGCTCGGGTCGCGGCTGATGACGAAACTGGCTTCGCGCGCACCACCGACGGCGGGCAGCTTGAAGATGTTGAGGGTCTGGTCCTGCCAGGTCTCAGGAATGTCCAGCTCGGCTTCCTGAAGGCGGTATGCAGTCATGGTAGAAGACGCTTTCCATGCAGGTGGATGGCTCGATTAGCCGCGAATCTTCAGGCAATAACTGGTAACAATCAAGGCACCCAGTGCCCGCTCATGACGCCGCTCTCATTTTTTCCCTGCTGGCAATGAAAATGGGCACCCGATCCGATCGGCGTGCCCACTTTTCCCCAACACCCCCCTTGCTCCGGGAGTACTGCCATGAGGCTTACGGGTTGACGCTGTCTTTGAGCGACTTGCCCGGCTTGAACGCCACGGTGTTGCTGGCCTTGATTTTCACTGGCTCGCCGGTTTGCGGGTTCTTGCCGGTGCGGGCGCCACGATGACGCTGCAGGAAGGTGCCGAAGCCCACCAGGGTGACGCTGTCTTTGCGGTGCAGCGCGCCGGTGATTTCTTCGAGAACCGCGTTGAGCACACGATTGGCTTGTTCTTTGGTGAGATCCGCTTTTTCAGCGATTGCAGCGGCGAGTTCTGGTTTACGCATAGTGAAGCCTCTTTGACGGTTTTTTGTTTTTATGTCCGTGCTGTTCTTCCGGAACAGCGCCCAAAGCGCCGCAGGCTCTACGCTGCGACAGACGGGAGGAGAATGGCACGGCGCCGAGCCCCGCGCCAGTCTGCCCGCGACCTTTGTGGAGGCAAAAGCAGGGTGTTTACGACAGAAGGAGCGTTATTTACGCCAGCAGCGCCGGCAGTTCCTTGTTCAACGCCAGTTTCTCCGCGACGGCGCCGCCGGTCAGGGCGTAACCGAGCAGGCGACCACTGGCATCGCGGCACAGCGCCTTGATATCGGCCCCCTGCCCCTCGACCGTCCAGGCGCCCTCCAGGCCCCGTGGTGGTGGCGACACCACCAGCGGGCAGACCGGCGTCTTCACCGTCACCGGCATGGCACCATAGCTCACCGCGGTGGGCTTGCCGGCCAGGGTCTGGGCCAGGGCCCGGGCGCAGTTCATCAGCGGCATGACGTAGAGCAGGTTCAGACCGTCGACCTCGGCGCAGTCGCCCAGGGCATAGATGTTCGCGTGGGAGGTACGCAGATGGCGGTCGACCACCACCCCACGGTTGACCTGCAGCCCCGCCGCCGCCGCCAGATCGATGCGTGGCCGCAGGCCGATGGCCGAGACCACCACGTCACAGTCCAGGATCTCGCCGTCGGACAGGTGCGCCTGCAGGCGGTCGCCGACCCGTTGCAGGCGGGTCAGCACCGGACCGAGGTGGAAACGCGCGCCCAGGCTCTCCAGGCCGGCCTGTACCGCCGCCGCCGCGGCCGGGTGCAGCAGGGTCGGCATCACCTGCTCGCAAGGCGCCACCAGATCGACCTCGTAGCCGCCCAGGATCAGGTCATTGGCGAATTCGCAGCCGATCAGCCCGGCTCCCAGCAGCAGCACACGCTTCTTGCCGGCCACGGCGGCGCGAAAACGCGCGTAGTCCTCCAGATCGTTGATCGGAAAGATCGCCTCGGGCGCATCGCCCTCGACCGGCACGCGCACGGTTTCCGCGCCCCAGGCCAGAATCAGGTCGCGATAGTGCACCGCCTCCTCGCCGATCCACAGGCGCTTGTGGCCCGGGTCGATGCCGCTGATGCGCGTATGGGTGCGCACCTCGGCCTTGAGCTGTTCGGCCATGGCACCGGGTTCGGCCATGCTCAGGCCGTCGGCGTCCTTGTTCTTGCCAAAACCGGTGGACAACATGGGCTTGGAGTAGGAACGCCCGTCATCGGCGGTGATCAGCAACAGCGGGGTTTCGCCGTCGAGCTTGCGAAACTCCCGGGCCAGGTTGTAACCGGCCAATCCGGTACCGACGATCACGACAGGTGCGTTCATTCCCTTCTCCACATCCATGGTTGTTTGATTTTTTTCGATCAGGCGATTTCGATCATCTCGAAATCCGACTTGCCGACACCGCAGTCCGGGCACAGCCAATCCTCGGGCACGTCTTCCCAGCGGGTCCCCGCGGCGATGCCGTCATCCGGCCAGCCCTCGGCCTCGTTGTAGATCAGGCCACAGACCACACACTGCCACTTCTTCATGCGCTACTTCCTCGATTCCCAGGCATTGTCGGCACGGACGATCGATGGGTACGGCGTTGTCGCCCGGCTCAGGGCGTTTTGTACTGACCGAAGCCGACAGATGCAAGCATGATCGCCATCCATGACCGCCCGGACGCTCTAATTGGCCGGATACCCTGTGGTAAGCTCGCGGCCTCACTGGCTGCCGATCAACTGCCCATCGTGTCGCACAACGCCCCTATTCCGGCCTCTCCCGCCTGGCTCACGCAGAGCCGACTGGCGACCGCACCCAGCACTCGGACCCTCGACTGGCTGTTCGACGAGGGCTCTCTGACCCGACGTCTGACAAAGCTTTGCGACAATACTTTCAGCGTCACGCCGCTGTTCGAGGGCTGGCAAGCGTTGCGCGACGACGAGTGCGCCGCCCTCGAACTGCCGTCCGGGAGCCTCGGCTGGGTGCGCGAGGTCTATCTGCGCGGCCACGGCCAGCCCTGGGTATTCGCCCGCAGCGTGGCGGCGCGGAGCGTCCTGCAACAGGGCGGGCTGAACCTGGACGAACTGGGCAGCCGCTCGCTGGGTGAACTGCTGTTCTGCGACCAGGCCTTCGAGCGCCAGGCGATCGAGGTCTGCCGTTACCCGGCGTCCTGGCTGCCGGCCGAACACCGTGCCGACAACCTCTGGGGCCGGCGCTCGCGCTTCAACCGCGGGTCGTTGAGCCTGCTGGTGGCGGAGATTTTCCTGCCGGACCTGTGGCAGGCGGTCGATACCGCCCAGGAGACCTGCTGATGTACCTGAACCTGCTCAAATCGATGAACCGCCTGCATCCACGGGCCTGGGACTTCCTGCAACTGACGCGGATGGACAAGCCGATCGGCATCTACCTGCTGATGTGGCCGACCCTGAGCGCACTGTGGATCGCCGCCAAGGGCGTGCCCTCGTTGAGCCACCTGCTGATATTCGGTCTCGGCGTGGTGCTGACCCGCGCCGGCGGCTGCGCGATCAACGACTTCGCCGACCGCAAGGTCGATGGCCACGTCAAGCGCACCGAGCAACGGCCACTGGCGGCGGGCCGGATCAGCGGCAAGGAGGCGCTGGCGGCATTCGCCCTGCTGATGGGCATCAGTTTCGTGCTGGTGCTATGCACCAACGCCACCACCGTGTGGTTTTCCTTCGGCGCATTGGCACTGGCAGCCTGCTATCCGTTCATGAAGCGCTACACCTACTACCCTCAGGTGGTGCTGGGCGCTGCCTATTCCTGGGGCATCCCGATGGCCTTCACCGCCCAGGACGGCAGCCTGCCGGCGGCGGCTTGGCTGTTGTACATCGCCAACCTGATGTGGACGGTGGCCTTCGACACCTACTACGCAATGACCGACCGCGAGGACGACCTGAAGATCGGCGTGAAATCCACCGCCATCCTGTTCGGCGATGCCGACCGGGTGATTATCCTGACCCTGCAGGGGCTGATGCTCGGCTGCCTGCTGCTGGCCGGCTTTCGCTTCGAGCTGGGCGGCTGGTTCCATGTCGGGCTGCTGGTGGCGGCGGCGTGCTTCGCCTGGGAGTTCTGGATGACCCGCGATCGCGATCCGCAACGCTGCTTCAGGATGTTCCTGCACAACCACTGGGCGGGGTTGGCGATCTTTATCGGGGTGATGCTGGACTACGCGCTGCGCTGAGCCTGTTGCGAATCCAACGCGGACGCGAATGGCCCGATCCAACACGGACTGTAGGAGCCGGGCTTGCCCGCGAACAGGCCCTCAAGGCCGCCAAAAGCTTCGCGGGCAAGCCCGGCTCCCACAACACATCAGGGCTTGGCCACGTGCCACACACCGCCCTTGCCGTCACCCGTCTTGTCACCGTCCTTCTTGTCGGCCTTGAAGGTGTACAGCGGCTTGCCGTCATAGGCCCACTGCAGCTTGCCATCATCGCGCTTGATCACGCTCCACTTGCCCGACGACTTGTCCGCTGCGCCGGCAGCCAGCGGAGGCCAGTTGGTCTCGCAGGGGTCGCCGTTGCACACCGACTTGCCCACGGCGTCCTTGTCGAAGGTGTACAGGGTCATGCCATGGTGGTCGACCAGCATGCCGTCCTTGACCATTGCCGGCTCGGCAGCGGACGCCAGCGCCGGCAGCGACAGGGCCGCGGCGACCAGCAGGGCTTTCAGCGAAAACGAGGAACGAGTCATCGGAACCTTCCTTTTGTGGTTGTAGATTCGAACCCCCAGCTTAGTTCATGAAACGGGCTATCGTCGGCACCGCGGAAAAGCTGTCACATGACTGCAATAATTTCGTTATCTAATGCGGCGCAAGACAGTTCAATGACAAGAGGATTAAGGGACATGGTTGGCAGGAGCATTCTGATCGTCGACGACGAAGCCCCGATTCGGGAGATGATCGCTGTCGCCCTGGAAATGGCCGGCTATGACTGCATGGAAGCCGAAAACTCCCAGCAGGCCCATGCGATCATCGTCGACCGCAAACCTGACCTGATCCTGCTCGACTGGATGCTGCCCGGCACCTCGGGCATCGAGCTGGCCCGACGCCTCAAGCGCGACGAGCTGACCGGCGACATCCCGATCATCATGCTCACCGCCAAGGGCGAGGAAGACAACAAGATCCAGGGGCTGGAAGTCGGCGCCGACGACTACATCACCAAGCCGTTTTCCCCACGGGAACTGGTGGCCCGCCTGAAGGCCGTGCTCCGTCGCGCCGGCCCGACCGACGGCGAGGCGCCGATCGAAGTCGGTGGCCTGCTGCTCGATCCCATCAGCCACCGCGTGACCATCGACGGCAAGCCGGCCGAGATGGGTCCCACCGAATATCGCCTGTTGCAGTTCTTCATGACCCACCAGGAACGCGCCTACACCCGCGGACAGTTGCTGGACCAGGTCTGGGGTGGCAACGTCTACGTCGAAGAACGCACCGTCGACGTGCATATCCGCCGTCTGCGCAAAGCCCTCGGCGATGCCTACGAAAATCTGGTACAAACCGTGCGTGGCACCGGCTACCGGTTTTCCACCAAGGGCTGAGCCGCCTTACGTGCACTGACTGCCGACAAGGACGCATGTTGAAGTGAATCAAAACTGGCATGGCACCCTGATCCGCCACCTGTTGCTGCTCGTGACCGGCTGCCTGCTGGTCGGTTTGATAACCGGCTACTACAGCTGGGCCCTGGCCGTGGGCCTGGGGATTTACCTCGTCTGGACCCTCAAGCAACTGCTGCGCCTGCATGAGTGGCTGCGCCTGCACAAACCCGACGAGGCACCGCCCGATGGCTACGGCCTGTGGGGCGACGTGTTCGACAGCATCTACCACCTGCAACGTCGCGACCAGCGCGTGCGCGGCCGCCTGCAGGCGGTGATCGACCGGGTCCAGGAGTCCACCGCGGCGCTCAAGGACGCGGTGGTCATGCTCGACAGCGAAGGCAACCTGGAATGGTGGAACCGCGCCGCCGAAACCCTGCTGGGCCTCAAGACCCCACAGGACAGCGGCCAGCCGGTGACCAACCTGGTACGCCACCCGCGCTTCAAGGAATACTTCGAGCAGGACAACTACGCCGAACCCCTGGAAATCCCCTCGCCGACCAACGATCGCCTGCGCATCCAGTTGCACATCACCCGCTACGGCAACAACGAGCACCTGATGCTGGTCCGTGACGTCACCCGCATCCACCAACTGGAGCAGATGCGCAAGGACTTCATCGCCAACGTCTCCCACGAGTTGCGCACCCCGCTGACGGTGATCTGCGGTTACCTGGAGACGCTGCTGGACAACGCCGAGGATGTGAATCCGCGCTGGCTGCGTGCCCTGCAACAGATGCAGCAGCAAGGCGGACGCATGCAGACGCTGCTCAACGACCTGCTGTTGCTGGCCAAGCTGGAAGCCACCGACTATCCGTCGGACAACCATCCGGTACAGGTCGATAGCCTGCTGCAGACGATCCGCAACGATGCCCAGGCGCTGTCCGGGCCACTCAACCAGAGCATCACCGTCGAAGCCGCCCCGGGCATCCGCCTCAAGGGCAGCGAGGGTGAGTTGCGCAGTGCCTTCTCCAACCTGGTGTTCAACGCCGTCAAGTACACCCCGGCCGAGGGCACCATCCGCGTACGCTGGTGGGGCGACGAACAGGGCGCGCACCTCAGCGTCCAGGATTCGGGGATCGGCATCGACAACAAGCACCTGCCGCGCCTGACCGAACGTTTCTACCGCGTCGACTCCAGCCGCAACTCCAACACCGGCGGCACCGGCCTGGGCCTGGCCATCGTCAAGCACGTACTGCTGCGCCACCGGGCTCGCCTGGAAATCAGCAGCGTGCCAGGCCACGGCAGCACCTTCACCTGCCATTTCGCCCCGGCCCAGGTCGTGCGCGCACAGAAGAACGAACTCTCCGTCTAAGCGAAAGGTCCCAGCTAGCAGCCACTATGCAAGGGGCCCATGTGCCGCTACATTGGAAGGCTTGGGCCTGCCTTTCAGGCCACGGAACACAACTTCACATTGAAATATGGAAACCGTAAAACCCCATCATGGACCCTTCCCCTAGTAGCTTCACCCTCCTATCGATATTCGCCGATTTCGGCATGATTCTCTTTGCTCTGCTCCTGGTGCTGCTCAACGGTTTCTTCGTTGCCGCCGAGTTCGCCATGGTCAAGCTGCGCTCGACCCGCGTCGAAACCATCGCCCAGCAGAACGGCTGGCGCGGGCAGATCCTGCGCACCGTACACAGCCAGCTGGATGCCTACCTGTCCGCCTGCCAACTGGGTATCACCCTCGCCTCCCTGGGCCTGGGCTGGGTCGGCGAACCGGCGTTCGCCCACCTGCTGGAGCCAGTGCTCGGCGCCGTCGGCGTGAACTCTCCCGAAGTGATCAAGGGCGTGTCGTTCTTCGCCGCCTTCTTCATCATTTCCTACCTGCACATCGTGGTCGGCGAGCTGGCGCCCAAGTCCTGGGCCATCCGCAAGCCGGAGCTGCTGTCGCTCTGGACGGCGGTGCCGCTGTACCTGTTCTACTGGCTGATGTATCCGGCCATCTACCTGCTCAACGCCAGTGCCAACGCGATCCTGCGCATCGCCGGCCAGGGTGAGCCCGGCCCGCATCACGAGCACCACTACAGCCGCGAGGAACTCAAGCTGATCCTGCACTCCAGCCGTGGCCAGGATCCCAGCGACCAGGGCATGCGCGTACTGGCCTCGGCCGTGGAGATGGGCGAACTGGAGGTGGTCGACTGGGCCAACTCGCGCGAAGACCTGGTGACCCTGGACTGCAACGCGCCGCTCAAGGAAATCCTGGCCCTGTTCCGTCGCCACAAGTTCAGCCGCTACCCGGTGTACGACGCCGAACGCAACGTGTTCGTCGGCCTGCTGCACATCAAGGACCTGCTGCTGGAACTGGCCGCGCTGGACCACATCCCCGAGTCGTTCAACCTCGCCGAGCTGACCCGCCCACTGGAGCGCGTGTCCAAGCACATGCCGCTGTCGCGCCTGCTCGAACAGTTCCGTCAGGGCGGCTCGCACTTCGCTCTGGTCGAGGAAGCCGACAGCAAGGTGATCGGCTACCTGACCATGGAAGACGTGCTCGAAGTGCTGGTCGGCGACATCCAGGACGAACACCGCAAGGCCGAACGCGGCATCCTCGCCTACCAGCCGGGCAAGCTGCTGGTGCGTGGTGACACGCCGTTGTTCAAGGTCGAGCGCCTGCTGGGGATCGACCTGGACCATATCGAGGCCGAAACCCTTGCCGGGCTGGTCTACGAGAGCCTGAAGCGGGTGCCCGAGGAAGAAGAGGTCATGGAAGTCGAAGGCCTGCGCATCATCATCAAGAAGATGAAGGGTCCGAAGATCATCCTGGCCAAGGTGCTCAAGCTCGACTGACCACCCACACCCTCCTGGTGGGAGCCGGCCGGGCGGCTCCCACAGGGCCAGGGTTCAGCGGGTCCTGTCACTGCCCGCCCACGGCGAAGTTCGGCAGGGCTTCCATCGGCTGGCTGAACTGGTACGGAATCGACACCAATCCCAGCCCGGTATTGCGCTGCACCACGAAATGCAGGTGCGGCCCGGTGCTGTTGCCGGTATTACCCGACAGCCCCAGCGGGCTCCCCACCGCGACGCGCTGGCCCTCGCGCACGCTCACCGAGCCCCGCTTGAGGTGCAGGTAGACACCCATGGTGCCGTCGTCATGGAGGATCCGCACGAAGTTGCCCGCCGGGTTCTTGCCACGCCCGGACTGGTCGTTCTCGGTCTTGACCACCACCCCGCCCCGCGCCGCGATGATCGGCGTGCCCACCGGCATGGCGATATCCATCGCATAGCGGCTCTTGACCCCACGGTGGCTGTATTCGCCGTTCGGCCCCTGGGTCAGGCGAAAGGGCCCGCCGCGCCAGGGAAACGGGTAGCGATAGCCCTGGGCCTGGCCTGAGGGGTCGCCGAGGGAATAGCGGAATTTCGGGGTATACAGGAACGGCTGCCCGGCCTGGGTCGCGCTCAGTAGCGCGAGGCGCTGGTTGCTGCGTGCCGGCAACACCCTGCGAATCGGCTGCTGAGGCGCTCCGCTGACGTTCTTCAGCGAGCCGAAGCTCAACTCGATCTCCACCGGTGCATACAGGTCGTTGCGCACGAACACTTCGTCACCGCCCTTCTGCTTGCGAATGTCCAGGCGTACCTGCCGCTCCAGGTGCTCGACCATCCGATCGCGGAACACGAACACCTGGGCCCCTGGTGCCGGGCGGTCGCTGTAGGTGACCACCCCATTGGCGTCCACGTACTTGTAGACCGTCATGGCCGCAGCCGAAGTGGCGGCCATCAGCAGGCCACAGGAAAACAGCAGGCGCAGGAACAACATAGGGCAAGTCGCCAAACCAAACGTGGCGAGCAGATTAGCAGGCCGCCAAGATGTTTGTGTGACTCAGGCCGACTGGATCGCGCCCTGGCCGAAGCACAGGTCGACCTCCAGTTGCGCCGGCTCCGACAGGTTCACCAGGGCATCCAGGGAGAACTTGTCGATCTTGCCGTTGAGCAGGTCGTTCAGCCTGGGCTGGCTGATCCCCAGGCGCTGGGCCGCCGCCTTCTGGGACAGCTCCCAGGCGTTGATCCTGCTGATCAGCGCCATCATCAGCCTGGAGCGCAGGCGCATATTGGCCGCCTCCCGGGGCGTCTCCTCCAGGGCATCCCAGACGGAGGAAAAACGTTCAAAATTGGCATGATCGCTCATGATCTTGCTCCTATCTCCTGATATCTCACCCTCGCAAGCTCGATATCACGGGCCTGGGTCTTCCGGGTCGTTTTCCTGAAGGCGTGCAGGACATACAGGGCATCAACCCTGTTGGCCACGTAAAACACCCGGAACGCGCCGCTCTCATCACTGACACGGATTTCGTAGACCCCCCTGCCTACCGTCATCATGGGTTTCCAGTCGCAAGGTGCTTCACCCTGCTGCAGAAGATCCAACTGGAAACCCACTGCTCTTTTCGCCTCCAGTGGGAACGCCCGCAGATCCCTGAGCGAGCTCCCCACGAATACCACATCCTTGTGCCTTGCCATCGATAACTCCCGTGCTTGCCAGGAAAAGCGTAATCAACAGGCGAGGCGTTCGGGGCGTGAGGTTGTTGCAAGACTTGGCTGTCAGCATGTGTTGTCGACCAATCTATATCAAAACAGATATAAATAAATCGGACGAAGGACTATTCGGACGAAAGGCTTTTCGATACGCGAGGTAGGAATGAGGACAGGCAACCCGGCGCGTCAGCCGCACCGGGTTGTCAGGCGGGCATCAGGCGCCGGGAACGAAGTGTTTCTGGGCGGTGCCGCGAGCGATCAGGCGAGAAATGTAGTCGAGTTTCTGCGCATCCTGGTCGATGAACCGGAAGGTCAGTTGCAGCCAATCGCTGTCCGGCTTGGGCTCGTGGGCGACGATGGCGTGCAGGTAGCCGTTCAGGCGCGCCACTTCGGCATTTTCACCCTGCTCCAGATCGAGCACGGCGCTTTCCAGGATCTGTGGCAGGGCCTCGCCACGGCGGACGACCAGCAGGGCCTCCTTGATGCTCAGGGCCTTGATCACGCATTGCTGGGTACCGCTGGCCAGGCGCAGTTGACCCTGGCCACGACCGCCGGTCGCCGGGCTGGCAGTCGCCGCGGCGGCCGGACGCACCGGCGGGCTGTTGAGGATGCCCTTGGACGCAGTTGGCGCCGCGGCGGGGGCTGCGGGAGCCGCAGGCGACACCACCGCCGGCTTGCCACCGGTCAACGCGCTCAGCGAGTCGTTGGCAAACCCTGCGTTCGACTTCGGCGCGGTGCTCATCAGCGCGTCGAGCTTGCCGACCTTGTGCAGTGCCTGCTTGACCTTGGTCAGCAGTTGTTCGTTGGTGAACGGCTTGCTGACGTAGCCGGAGACCCCGGCCTGGATCGCCTGCACCACGTTCTCCTTGTCGCCACGGCTGGTGACCATCACGAACGGCATGGTCTTGAGAGACTCCTGCGAACGGCACCACGTCAGCAGTTCCAGGCCGGACATTTCAGGCATTTCCCAGTCGCACAGCACCAGGTCGAACGCCTCGCGCGCCAGGATCGCCTGGGCCTTGCGTCCGTTGACGGCGTCTTCGGTCCGCACACCCGGGAAGTAGTTGCGCAGGCACTTTTTCACCAGGTCGCGGATGAACGATGCGTCATCCACCACCAACACACTGACTTTGCTCATTGACCATTCCTCTAAAAATCCCGGCCAGCATACTGGCTAATGGCCATTTGCAAAACTGATCAGTCACGCCGGGATTTTATCGCTCGCAAGGCGCATAAAATTCGTACACCACAAACAAAAACGCCCGACCATTGGCCGGGCGTTTCTCTCGGGCAATCTTACTTATCGTCAGCTTTGTCTGGAACATTAGCAGTTTCGGGGGCCAAACCCTCAACTTCCTGACGCATGCGCTTGAGGCCCATGTGCCGTACGTCGGTTCCACGCACCAGGTAGATTACCAGCTCGGAGATGTTACGTGCGTGGTCGCCGATCCGCTCCAGCGAACGCAGGACCCAGATGATGCTCAACACCCGCGAGATAGAGCGCGGGTCTTCCATCATGTAGGTGGCCAGCTCGCGCAGCGCGGTCTTGTACTCGCGATCGATGATCTTGTCGTACTGCGCCACGGACAGCGCCAGCTCCGCATCGAAGCGGGCGAAGGCATCCAGCGCGTCACGGACCATGTTGCGCACCTGGTCGCCGATGTGGCGGACTTCGACGTAACCGCGCGGGGCTTCGCCTTCTTCGCACAACTGGATGGCACGACGGGCGATCTTGGTGGCTTCGTCGCCGATGCGCTCGAGGTCGATCACCGACTTGGAGATGCTGATGATCAACCGCAGGTCGGACGCCGCCGGCTGGCGACGGGCGAGGATGCGCAGGCATTCCTCGTCGATGTTGCGTTCCATCTGGTTGATCTGTTCGTCGATCTCGCGCACCTGCTGGGCCAGGCCGGAGTCGGCCTCGATCAGCGCGGTGACGGCATCGTTGACCTGTTTCTCCACCAGCCCGCCCATGGCCAGCAGGTGGCTGCGAACTTCTTCCAGCTCCGCATTGAACTGCGCGGAGATGTGATGGGTAAGACCTTCTTTATCAATCATTGGTTTAGCTCCGCGAAACTTGCAGGCTTCAAGCCGCGCGTTTCAAGCAGTGATAGGTTGATCCGGGGTTCGCACAGCATCTGCCTTGCCGCCCCCGGCCTGCGGCACACAGCCGCTCCTAGCCATAACGACCGGTGATGTAGTCCTCGGTCTGCTTCTTCGCGGGATTGGTGAACAGGGTATCGGTATCGCCGAATTCCACCAGCTTGCCCATGTACATGAACGCGGTGTAGTCGGAGACCCGGGCCGCCTGCTGCATGTTGTGGGTCACGATGACGATAGTGAACTTGGATTTCAGTTCGTAGATCAGCTCCTCGACCTTGAGGGTCGAGATCGGATCGAGTGCCGAGCACGGTTCGTCGAGCAACAGCACTTCCGGCTCCACGGCGATGGTGCGGGCGATGACCAGGCGCTGCTGCTGACCGCCGGACAGGCCGAGCGCGGAATCGTGCAGGCGGTCCTTCACCTCATCCCACAGGGCGGCACCCTTGAGCGCCCACTCCACGGCCTCGTCAAGCACGCGCTTCTTGTTGATGCCCTGGATACGCAGGCCGTAGACCACATTCTCGTAGATGGTCTTGGGGAACGGGTTCGGCTTCTGGAACACCATGCCGACCTTGCGCCGCAGCTCGGCCACATCCTCGCCCTTGCGGTAGATGTTGTTGCCGTACAGGTTGATCTCGCCCTGGACGCGGCAGCCGTCGACCAGATCATTCATCCGGTTGAAGGTACGCAGCAGGGTCGACTTGCCGCAACCGGACGGGCCGATGAAGGCGGTCACGCGTTGCTTGGGGATGTTCATGCTGACGTCGAACAGGGCCTGCTTCTCGCCGTAGAACAGGCTCAGTTTCGGGACTTCGATGGCCACGGTCTCGCTGGCCAGGTCCAGGCTCTGCTTGCTGCGACCCAGGGCGGACATGTTGATGCCGTGGGGTTGGGTTTCATGCTGCATGGGTAAACTCCCTGCGCTAACAAATTCGTTTCGATTCGCCGCTGGGCGGCGTGTGCAAAAAGGGACCTTGTAGGAGCAAGGCTTGCCTGCGAAGGGCCTCGGAGGCCGCCAAGAGCTGGCAAGCCCTGCTCCTACGGGTGATGCGTCATCAGCTATCCAGCGCCTTGTACTTCTCGCGCAGGTGGTTACGGATCCACACGGCCGACAGGTTCAGCGTGGCGATCACCAGCACCAGCAGCAACGCGGTGGCGTACACCAGCGGGCGCGCCGCCTCCACGTTGGGGCTCTGGAAGCCGACGTCATAGATGTGGAAGCCCAGGTGCATGATCTTCTGGTCCAGGTGCAGGTACGGGTAGTTGCCGTCCAGCGGCAGCGACGGCGCCAGTTTCACCACGCCCACCAGCATCAGCGGCGCCACTTCACCGGCGGCACGGGCCACGGCGAGGATCATGCCGGTCATCATCGCCGGGCTGGCCATCGGCAGGACGATCTTCCACAGCGTCTCGGCCTTGGTCGCCCCCAGTGCCAGCGAACCTTCGCGAACCGTGCGCGGAATGCGCGCCAGACCTTCCTCGGTGGCCACGATCACCACCGGCACCGCCAGCAGCGCCAGGGTCAGCGACGCCCAGAGCAGGCCCGGAGTACCGAAAGTCGGCGCCGGCAGGGCCTCGGGGAAGAACAGCCGGTCGAGCGAACCGCCCAGCACATAGACGAAGAAACCCAGGCCGAACACGCCGTAGACGATCGCCGGAACGCCGGCCAGGTTGTTCACCGCGATGCGGATCACCCGGGTCAGGGCGTTCTGCCTGGCATACTCGCGCAGGTACACCGCCGCCAGCACGCCGAACGGGGTGACGATCATCGCCATGATCAGGGTCATCATCACGGTACCGAAGATCGCCGGGAATATCCCGCCCTCGGTGTTGGCTTCACGCGGGTCGTCGCTGAGGAACTCCCAGACCTTGCCGAAGTAGAAACCCAGCTTGGTGAAGGTGCCCATGGCGTTCGGCTGATAGGCGTGCACCACCTTGCTGATGCCGATCTCCAGTTCCTTGCCGTTGCCATCGCGGGCCGTGAGGCTGTCGCGATTGAACTCGGTGTGCAGTTCGCTCAGGCGTGCCTCGATGGCCTGGTAGCGGGCATGCAGTTCGGCCTTCTCGGATTCCATGTCGGCCTGGGCCGCGGCGTCCAGCTTGCCTTCGAGTTCCAGCTTGCGGCCATGCAGGCGGATACGCTCCAGACCTGCGTTGATCGCGCCGATGTCGGTCTTTTCCAGGGTCTTGAGTTGCCTGGCCAAACCGTTCACCCGGTCGATCCGCGCCTGCAGCTCAGGCCAGGCGGCCTTGCCCTCGGCGACGACCTTGCCGTTTTCCTTGACGTTGACCAGGGTGCCGTAGAAGTTGCCCCACTCACGACGCTCGATGGCCATCAGGTCGGCCGGCGTGCTCAGATTGGTCAGCCACTCGCCGACGATCCAGGTGAAGTCGCTGCCGTTCAGGTCGCGGTTGCCGACCTTGACCAGCTCCCGGGTCATGAACTCGGGACCGTTGTCCGGCACCGGCAGGCCCGCCGTCTTCAGCCGCGCCCGCGGCACTTCTTCCTTCTGTACCACTTCGCCGACCACGACCTGCGGGGCCTGGCCGGGAATGGTGTACTCGGCATGGATCACGTCCGCCGGCCAGAAATGCCCCAGCCCACGGACCGCGATCACCGCCAGCAAGCCGATGGTCATGATGACCGCGATGGACACCGCACCACCGCTGATCCAGACGCCAGGGGCGCCGCTCTTGAACCAGCCATTCAGGGAGTTCTGTTTCACAGACTTCTACCTTTATTAAAGCGACGAGTATTTCTTGCGCAGACGCTGACGAATCAGTTCCGCGAGGGTGTTCATGATGAACGTGAACAGCAGCAGCACCAGCGCCGAGAGGAACAGCACGCGGTAATGGCTACCGCCCACCTCCGACTCCGGCATCTCCACCGCGACGTTCGCCGCCAGGGTGCGCAGGCCCTCGAACAGGTTCATCTCCATGACCGGGGTGTTGCCGGTGGCCATCAGCACGATCATGGTTTCGCCGACGGCACGGCCCAGGCCGATCATCAGCGCCGAGAAGATGCCCGGGCTGGCGGTGAGGATCACCACCCGCGTCATGGTCTGCCAGGGCGTGGCGCCCAGGGCCAGGGAGCCCAGGGTCAGGCTGCGCGGCACGCTGAACACGGCGTCTTCGGCGATCGAATAGATGTTCGGGATCACCGCGAAGCCCATGGCCAGGCCGACCACCAGGGCGTTGCGCTGGTCGTAGGTGATGCCCAGGTCGTGGGAGATCCACAGGCGCATGTCGCCGCCGAAGAACCACGACTCCAGGTGCGGGCTCATGAACAGCGAGAGCCAGCCGACGAACAGGATCACCGGGATCAGGATCGCGCTTTCCCAGCCATCCGGCACCCGCAGGCGCAGCGACTCGGGCAGGCGGCTCCAGGCGAAACCGGCCACCAGGATGCCGATCGGCAGCAACAGCAGCAGGCTGAAGATCCCCGGCAGATGACCTTCGACATACGGCGCCAGGAACAGGCCGGCGAAGAAGCCGAGAATCACCGTCGGCAGCGCCTCCATCAGCTCGATCACCGGCTTGACCTTGCGGCGCATGCCCGGGGCCATGAAGTAGGCGGTGTAGATCGCCGCGGCGACAGCCAGCGGTGCCGCCAGCAGCATGGCGTAGAACGCGGCCTTCAGGGTACCGAAGGTCAGCGGCGACAGGCTCAGCTTGGGCTCGAAGTCAGTGTTGGCGGCGGTCGATTGCCAGACGTATTTGGGCGCGTCGTAGTTCTCGTACCAGACCTTGCTCCACAGCGCGCTCCAGGACACTTCCGGATGCGGGTTGTCGAGCACCAGCGGCTGGATCCTGCCACCCTGTTCGACGATCACCCGGTTGGCCCGCGGCGACAGACCGAACAGGCCCGGGCCGTCGACCACCTGCTCGACCAGCAGGGTGCGGTGCGCGGTACTGTGGAACACCCCGAGCTTGCCGGCGGCATCCAGGGCGACGAAACCCTTGCGACGCTCTTCGGCCGTGATCTCGACGATCGGCGCGGTGCCCATCTGGAAGCTGCGGATCGGCTTCAGGCGCAGTTCGCCATCGGGGTCGCGGGCCATGAACCACTGGCCGAGACCGCCCTTGGAGTCACCGATGATCAGCGAGATACCACCCACCAGTTGCGCACTGGCGGTCACTTCGGTGTTGGCGTCCTCGAGCAACTTGTAGCGGCCATTCAGGCTCTTGTCGCGCAGGCTGAACACGTCGGCCTGGGCACGCCCGTTGATCACGTACAGCCACTGCTGGCGTGGGTCGATGTAGATCGCCTTCACCGGCTCGGTCATCTGCGGCAGGTCGATGTTCTTCTGCTCGCTGGTGACCTCGCCGGTCATCATGTTTTCTTCCTTGGTCAGCGCCAGCACGTGCAGTTGCGCGCCATTGGAACCCACGGCGATCAGCGTCGAATCGCTGGCATTGAGGTTCACGTGCTCCAGGGCATGCCCCTGCTCGTCCAGGGTGATCGGCGTCTCCCCGTACGGGTATTCGATCATCGGGGTGATGGTCTTCTTGCCATCCGGATAGGTCACCTTGTAGCTGTGACGGAACACCAGCGCCTGGCCATTGGACAGGCCGACGATGACCAGCGGGACACCCGGCTGGTCCTTGCTGATGGAAGTGACCTTGGTACCGGCCGGAATCGGCAGGCTCATCCGGGACAGCTCGGCGGCCCCCTCGACGGCGAAGAACAGCACCTGCCCCTGATCGGAAACCCGCATGCCCACCTGGTTCTGTTCTTCCAGGGAGATCATCAGCGGGTTGCCGGCATCGCGCATCCAGGCGGGGCTGACGGCTTTTTCCGCCGTCAGCGAAGCGCCCTGGAACAGCGGCATGACCACATAACCGAGGAAGAAGAAGATCAGCGTGATCGCCGCCAGGACGGCCAGGCCGCCAACGAACACATACCAGCGGGTCAGACGGTCCTTGAGCGCTCGAATTTGGCGCTTGCGCTTGAGTTCAGGCGTATTGAAGTCAATGCGCTTGGGGGGAGAAGTCGTAGTCATGGTGGAATTGGCCAGATCGTTCATGCGCACACCCTAGCGATCCTGTATGACAGAAAGATGACAGTGCAGTGACGCACGGAAGCCGCCGCCCAGCATGGCTGGCAGCGGATTCGGAAATTATGTGCGTGGCTGGCGGGCTGTCTGCAAAATGTCCTTTCAGGATCACTTTCGCGGGCAGGCCCGCCCCCACATACCGGAGTTCAAGACTCCGGCCCGATGCTTACTTCTTGGCGCCTTCGCTCAGGCCCAGTTCAGCCAGTGCCTTGGCGGCAACCTTGGCTGGCAGCGGGATGTAACCGTCTTTCACGACAACTTCCTGGCCCTGCTTGGACAGAACCAGCTTCACGAACTCGGCTTCCAGCGGGGCCAGAGGCTTGTTCGGCGCCTTGTTGACGTAGACGTACAGGAAACGCGACAGCGGGTATTTGCCGTTCAGTGCGTTTTCTTCGGTGTCTTCGATGAAGTCGGTGCTGCCTTTCTTGGCCAGGGCCACGGTTTTCACGCTGGCGGTCTTGTAGCCGATACCCGAGTAGCCGATACCGTTCAGCGAGGAGCTGATGGACTGCACCACGGAAGCCGAACCTGGCTGCTCGTTCACGTTAGGCTTGTAGTCGCCCTTGCACAGGGCTTCTTCCTTGAAGTAGCCGTAGGTGCCGGATACCGAGTTGCGGCCGAACAGCTGGACTGGCTTGTTGGCCAGGTCGCCGGTCACGCCCAGGTCGCCCCAGGTCTTGACGTCGGCCTTGGCGCCGCACAGGCGAGTCGAGGAGAAGATCGCGTCGACCTGTTCCATGGTCAGGTGCTGGATCGGGTTGTCCTTGTGCACGAACACCGCCAGGGCATCGACCGCGACCGGGATGGCGGTCGGCTTGTAGCCGTACTTCTGCTCGAAGGCGGCCAGTTCGGTGTCCTTCATCTTGCGGCTCATCGGGCCGAGGTTCGAAGTGCCTTCAGTCAGGGCGGGCGGTGCGGTAGCGGAACCGGCGGCCTGAATCTGAATGTTCACGTTCGGGTATTCTTTCTTGTAACCCTCTGCCCACAGGGTCATGAGGTTTGCCAGGGTATCGGAACCGACGCTGGACAGGTTGCCCGACACGCCTTGGACTTTGGTATAGGCGGGAATGGACGGGTCTACACCAGCGGCCACCGCGTGGGCAGTCGCGACGCCAGCAGCGACAAAAGTCATTGCCGCCATCAAACGTTTCAGTTTCATGCCTTGCTCCTAGCAGAGAGGGTTATGTTAAGTCGGGGCCAAGTATCGGCAGGCCGCATGAACACTCTATGACTGGTATGTGACAATTAGATGAAAGGCCAGCATCCGCAAGGATGACTGGCCTTTATTCCTGAAACGCTGGAAACCCGGGAAACAGGTGGCTTAGCGGGACTTCGACCAGAGGTAGCCGCCCACCAGCACGCCGACGCTGCAAATTATTGCAACATAATACGCCGGGCCCATCGGGCTTTCCTTGAGCAGCAGGGTCACCACCATCGGCGTCAGGCCACCGAAGATCGCGTAGGCCAGGTTGTAGGAGAACGACAGGCCGCTGAAACGCACCACCGCCGGGAACGCCTTGACCATCACGTAGGGCACGGCACCGATGGTGCCGACGAACAGGCCACTCAAGGCGTACAGCGGGAACAGCCACTCGGGGTGGGCCGCCACGGTGCTGTAGAAGGTCCAGAAGGTGGCCATCAGCGCCAGGCTGCCGATGATGAATACCCGGCCGGCACCGAAGCGGTCGGCCAGGGCGCCGGAAGCGATGCAGCCCAGGGTCAGGCAGACGGTCGCCAGGCTGTTGGCCTGCAGCGAAACGGTCGGGCTGAAGTGAAAAACGGTCTGTAGCACGGTCGGGGTCATCAGGATCACCACCACCACACCAGCGGAGAGCAGCCAGGTCAGCAGCATCGAGATGATGATCGCACCCCGATGGTCACGCAGCACCGCGCCCAGGGGAATGCCGTCGGACAGCGCCTTGCGCTGCTGCAGTTCGGCGAACACCGGGGTTTCGTGCAGCCAGCGGCGCAGGTACACCGAGAACAGGCCGAACACGCCGCCCAGCAGGAACGGGATACGCCAGGCGTAGTCGCTCACCTCCAGCGGGCTGTAGACGCTGTTGATCAGGGTCGCGACCAGCGAACCCAGCAGGATGCCGGCGGTCAGGCCCGAGGTCAGGGTGCCGCAGGCGAAGCCGATCTGCCGCTGCGGCACGTGTTCGGCGACGAACACCCAGGCGCCCGGGACCTCGCCACCAATGGCGGCGCCCTGGATCACCCGCATCAACAGCAGCAGGATCGGCGCCCAGATGCCGATCTGCGCGTAGGTCGGCAGCAGGCCCATGATCAGGGTCGGCACGGCCATCATGAAGATGCTCAGGGTGAACATCTTCTTGCGCCCCAGCAGGTCGCCGAAGTGCGCCATGACGATGCCGCCCAGCGGCCGCGCCAGGTAGCCGGCGGCGAAGATTCCGAAGGTCTGCATCAGCCGCAGCCATTCCGGCATCTCGGCCGGGAAGAACAGCTTGCCGACCACCGCCGCGAAGAACACGAAGATGATGAAGTCGTAGAACTCCAGCGCGCCTCCCAGGGCCGACAGCGACAACGTCTTGTAGTCATTTCGGGTCAGCGGGCGCGCGGGTTGCGCAAGGCTGGGCGACACAGTACTCATGCAAGGCTTCTCTTATATATTTACGAATAGGCCTGTCGGCAGGCTGCCACCGGCGTCAATCCAGCAAAGATCGCACAAGCCGGGTTGTAGGAAAACGCCAAAGCGGTAAAACATGTCGCCAGCGAGGAATGCCTGGAAAGATAATAAAATGTTTCAGAAAGTAAACAATGGCCCGATATAGAGCGATCGAAAGGCCTTTCTGATGGTCGTAGTCAAGCGGGTCGCTCGATATACTGGTGGCTGTCGCCCTGCGAGGGTGCTGTGCAAAAACGTCGTTGGGCCCCCGTTCCAGCCGGTTTTGCAGAGTTTCCCTTTAGTACGCCTTAGAGAAACGTGACGAACGTAGCATGTTCGGGCTGAATCGTTTTTCCAGAAGACGGCTATTCACCTGCAATACCCACGTAGCGTCATGGGTCAGAGGCCCCTGAATATGATCGAACTCGAACAAGAAGATCCCATCCCGCAAGGCGATCTCGCCCTGCAAATCACCGCCTTGCCCCGCGAAACCAACGGTTTCGGCGATATCTACGGCGGCTGGCTGGTCAACCAGATGGACCTGGCCGGCACCGCCATGTCCAGCAAGATCGCTGGCGGCCGCGTCGCCACCGTCGCCATCGACCGCATGGCGTTCCTCGTGCCGGTGGCGGTCGGGGCCCAGTTGTCCTTTTATACACAGGCCCTGGAAATCGGCCGCAGTTCGATCCGGATGATGGTCGAGGTGTGGAGCGACGACCCGCTGTCCAGCGAATGGCGCAAGGTCACCGAGGCGGTGTTCGTGTTCGTCGCCATCGACGGCAGCGGTCGCACCCGCTCCGTGCCACGGCGTACCTAAACCCGCTGCGTTTTTTGCGGTCCATTGCAGTCCCTGTTGCCGAGCGAGAACACAATGAGCACGCCACACGTTGAAACGGTCAAGCTGGATGAACTCAATTGCTGGCGGATCCGCCACGACCAGGCCGAGTTGCTGGTCGCCCAGCAGGGCGCGCATATCCTCAGCTACCAGTTGGCCGGCGAACCGCCGGTGATCTGGCTCAACGACCAGGCCCAGTTCAAGCACGGCAAGAGCATCCGCGCCGGCGTGCCGGTGTGCTGGCCCTGGTTCGGCGTGTTCCAGCGCAACCCCGACAGCGTCCAGGCGATGCGCCAGAGCAGCGAGGAGCCAACCGCCCACGGTTTCGTCCGGACCCAGGAATGGACCCTGCTGGGCATCCGGGCCGATGACGACGGCGTGCTCGCCGAATTCACCCTGCCGCTGCCCGAGGGCGGCTTTGCGGACTGGCCGCACAAGGTCGGGCTGAAGCTGGCGGTGCATCTGGGCGAGAAGCTGCACATCAGCCTCACCAGCGAGAACCTCGATGATCATCCGGTCACCCTGAGCCAGGCACTGCACACCTACTTCGCGGTCAGCGACGTGCGCAACGTGCATGTCGAAGGCGTCGAAGGCCTGACCTACATCGATACCGCGGACCAGTGGAAGCACGTCCAGCAGCAGGGCGAGCTGCGCTTCAGCGGTGAAACCGACCGCATCTACCTGGATACGCCGGCACAGTTGAGCATCGTCGACCCGGCCTGGGAGCGGCGCATCGAACTGACAGCAGAGAACTCGCGTTCGGCGGTGATCTGGAATCCGTGGATCGACCGGGCCAGCCAGCTGGCCGACCTGGCCGACGATGGCTGGCAGAAGATGCTGTGCATCGAGACGGCGAACGTGATGAACGATGTGGTGACACTGGCACCGGGGGCCAGCCATGCGCTGGGCGTGACCATCGGCAGCCGCCGCCTGGGCTGAAGATTCGCGCCTGTGACGAGCGGGCTTGCCCGCGCTCGACTGCAAGCAGTCGTAGAACCTATGTACTCGGTGTGCCTGACACGCCGAGTACATAGCGTCGAGGGCCGCTTCGCGACCCAGCGCGGGCAAGCCCGCTCGCCACAATGAGCAACGTGCGATCTACAGATCCGACTCCCTCCCGATCGTTCCCACGCTCCGCGTGGGAACGCAATCCGTGACGCTCTGCGTCACAAGAGCGGACGCTGAGCGTCCTGAGAGGCGTTCCCACGCGGAGCGTGGGAACGATCAACGATCAAGAAAACCTACAGATCCGATTCCTTCACCACCCGCACCCTTGCCGCATCCAGCGCATACGCCGCATCGGCCAGGTCATTGCTGACCTTCTCGATCTTCAGGGTGCCGGTCACCCACAGCGGCGTGTAGATATCATCCAGCTTCAGCCCCTTGGGATAGCGCACCAGCACCAGTTGGTTCGGCGGCGGCGGCGGCACGTGGATGCAGGCGCCCGGGTAGGGAACCAGGAAGAACAGCGTACTGCGGCCCTTGGCGTCGGTTTCCAGCGGCACCGGATAACCGCCGATGCGGATGTCCTTGCCGTTCATGGCCGCCACGGTCTTGGTCGAATACATCACCGCCGGCAGCCCCTTGGCCTGCTTCAAGCCGCCCTTGGCGGTAAAGGTGCCGTTGGCTTCCGGGGAGTTGTGGCTGATTTCGGGCATTTGCTCGAGAGCTTTCTGGTCCGACTTGGGCATCAGTTCCAGCCAGTCGGTTTCCGGGAGCTCGGCCGCATGGGCCAGGCCGCTGCCCAACAGGAGAAGTGTCAACAGGAAACGACGCATGAGGAACTCGGCAGGAGGGAATCAGGCTGGCATTCTAGCCCCTCTGCGCAGGACGCGCAGAGGGGATTATCGGGTCGACTCAGCTCTTCTTGATCATCCCGTAGATCACCAGCAGAACGATGGCACCGACGACAGCACCGATGAAACCGGCACCCTGCCCGGCATGGTAGATACCCAGTGCCTGACCACCGTAGGTCGCGGCGATCGAGCCGCCGATACCCAGCAGGATGGTCATGATCCAACCCATGCTGTCATCGCCCGGCTTGAGAAAACGTGCCACGAGGCCAACGATCAAGCCGATGAAGATGGTTCCGATGATACCCATGACGTTTCCTCCGAATGGTTGCCCCCAACCGAAGCCTAGCCGCGCCTCGGCATCTTGCCATCAGAGGACGGCGGGGACCGATGGTTCCCGCCTGTCCGGATAACTTTTACTCGGCGATCAGCGCTTCGACCTTCAGGATCTGCGCCTGCAGGGTCGCCCGGTCGGCGCAGCGCAGGTTGGCGTGACCGACCTTGCGCCCGGCCTTGAACGCCTTGCCGTAGTGGTGCAGATGGCAATCGGCGATCGCCAACACCCGCTCCACCGGCGGCACACTGCCGATGAAGTTGAGCATGGCGCTCTCGCCGATCTTGGCGGTCGAACCCAGCGGCAGCCCGGCCACCGCCCGCAGGTGGTTTTCGAACTGGCTGCACTCGGCGCCATCGGTGGTCCAGTGCCCGGAGTTGTGCACGCGCGGGGCAATCTCGTTGGCCTTCAGGCCACCGTCGACCTCGAAGAACTCGAACGCCATCACGCCGACGTAGTCCAGCTGCTTGAGCACCCGACTGGAATAGTCTTCGGCCAGGGTCTGCAGCGGGTGGTCGGTGCTCGCCACCGAGAGCTTGAGAATGCCGTTCTCGTGAGTGTTGTGCACCAGCGGGTAGAAACGGGTTTCGCCATCCCGGGCCCGCACGGCGATCAGCGAGACTTCGCCGGTGAACGGCACGAAGCCTTCCAGCAGACACGGCACGCTGCCCAGTTCGGCAAAGGTGTCGACCACGTCGGCCGCGCTGCGCAGGACCTTCTGGCCTTTGCCGTCGTAGCCCAGGGTGCGGGTCTTGAGCACGGCCGGCAAGCCGATGCTGGCCACTGCCGCGTCGAGGTCGGCCTGGGACTGGATGTCGGCGAAGGCCGGGGTCGGAATCCCCAGGTCCTTGAACAGGCTCTTCTCGAACCAGCGGTCACGGGCGACGCGCAGGGCTTCGGCACTCGGATAGACCGGGACGAACTGCGACAGGAAGGCCACGGTTTCCGCCGGCACGCTTTCGAATTCGAAGGTCACCAGGTCGACTTCGTCGGCCAACTGGCGCAGGTGGTCCTGATCGCCGTAATCGGCTCGCAGATGTTCGCCCAGGGCGGCTGCGCAGGCATCCGGCGCCGGGTCGAGAAAAGCGAAGTCCATCCCCAGCGGAGTGCCCGCCAGCGCCAACATGCGGCCCAGTTGGCCGCCACCGATTACACCGATCTTCATCGTCAAAAACCTCAGGCGATGCGTGGGTCTGGATTGTCCAGGACGCTGTCTGTCTGCTCAGTACGGAATTTTTTCAGCACGGCATGGAAGTGTGGGTGCTTGGCGCCGAGGATGCTCGCCGACAGCAGCGCGGCGTTGATCGCGCCGGCCTTGCCGATGGCCAGGGTGGCGACCGGAATGCCGGCCGGCATCTGCACGATCGACAGCAGCGAGTCCACGCCCGAGAGCATCGACGACTGCACCGGCACGCCCAGCACCGGCAGGTGGGTCTTGGCCGCGCACATGCCTGGCAGGTGGGCCGCGCCACCGGCACCGGCGATGATCACCTCGATGCCGCGGCCTTCGGCCTCTTCGGCATACTGGAACAGCAGGTCCGGGGTGCGGTGGGCCGATACCACTTTCACCTCGTAGGGGATACCGAGCTTTTCCAGCATATCGGCGGTGTGGCTAAGGGTGGACCAATCGGACTTGGAGCCCATGATCACGCCAACCAGTGCGCTCATCGTCGTGCCTCTTCTCTTGGGCGCCCGCGGGCGCGTCAAAAACAACAAGCCACGCGGGAGGACCGGCGTGGCTTGTCATGCGAACAATGGCCGGGCAAACCGGCCGAAGGCCGCGCAGTATACCGAAAAAAACGCGTTTGACGCAGCTTTGTCGACAGGTCGTTTTCAGCCGCTGAAGGCCGGTTTACCTGACTTCCAGGTCAATCCAACCGGGACCGGAACACGCCCCCGTGGGAGCCGGCTTGCTGGCGATCCGCCGAAGGCGGCCATCCACCAGCGATGGAAAAGTCGCTATCGCCAGCAAGCCGGCTCCCACAGAGGTGACAGGCCTGACATCCCGGTATATCAGCCCGCTACCGCCGCCTGCGCCGCGCCGCCCTCCAGCTTGCGCCACAACAACCGCACGTTGGCCTTGCGCACCAGCGCGCAGCGATACAGGCGAATCTCCAGCGGCACATGCCACTGCGGGCCACCGCACACCACCAGCTCGCCCCGCGCCAGTTCGGCCCGCACGCTCAACTGCGGCACCCAGGCGATCCCCAGCCCCTCCAGGGCCATGCCCTTGAGGCTGTCGGCCATGGCCGTCTCGTACACCGTGGTGAAACGCAGGTTGCGCTGGCGCAGCAAGAGGTTAACCGAACGCCCGAGAAAGGCTCCGGCGCTATAGGCCAGCAACGGCACGCTACCCTCGCCCTCCAGGTCGAACAGCGGTTTGCCATCCGGCCCCGCCGCGCACACGGGCAACATCTCGGTGTGCCCCAGGTGCAGCGACGGGAAAATCTCCGCATCCATCTGCAAGGCCGCATCCGGGTCATAGAAGGCCAACATCAGGTCGCAGCCGCCCTCGCGCAAGGCATGCACCGCATCGCCAACGTTGGTCGCCACCAGCCGCGTGGCGATGTTCAGGCCCTCGTTGCGCATCTGGGCGATCCAGCGCGGGAAGAACCCCAGCGCCAGGGAGTGCGCGGCAGCCACCTGGATCACCTCGCCCTGCCCGCTTTCCAGGTGATGCAGATGACGCACCACCTCACCCAACTGCTCGACCACCGTGCGCGCCGTCACCAGGAACAACTGCCCCGCCGCCGTCAGCTCGATCGGCGTGCGCGAGCGGTTCACCAGGGTCAGCCCCAGCGCCGCCTCCAAGCTGCGGATCCGCCGGCTGAAGGCCGGCTGCGTGACGAAGCGGCGCTCGGCAGCCTGGGAAAAGCTGCGGGTGGCCGCCAGGGCACTGAAATCTTCCAACCATTTGCTTTCGAGATTCATCAACTTCTCCGTCACGCGCACCATTTTGGTTCACACGCTCGTCACGCACGCGGCGTCACACCTGCATTATGCCGTTTATGCATGGGGCAGTGTGTAACAGCATTGGCCCAAAAATCCGCGCAGGCCTAGCATTGTCGACGTTCCGGCACCGACCGGGTTCATAACGAGATGATTTCTATCATGTCCTCCGCTGCATCCTTCCGCACAGAAAAAGACCTCCTTGGCGTACTTGAAGTACCCGGCGACGCGTATTACGGCATCCAGACCCTGCGAGCGGTGAACAACTTCCGCCTCTCGGGTGTTCCGATCTCGCACTACCCGAAATTCGTCGTGGCGCTGGCCATGGTCAAGCAGGCCGCCGCCGACGCCAACCGCGAGCTGGGCCACCTGAGCGAAGCCAAGCACGCGGCCATCAGCGAGGCCTGCGCCCGCCTGATCCGCGGCGACTTCCACGAGCAGTTCGTGGTGGACATGATTCAAGGCGGCGCTGGTACTTCGACCAACATGAATGCCAACGAAGTCATCGCCAACATCGCGCTGGAGGCCATGGGCCACAGCAAGGGCGAATACCAGTACCTGCACCCGAACAACGACGTGAACATGGCGCAGTCGACCAACGACGCCTACCCGACGGCCATCCGCCTGGGTCTGCTGTTGGGGCACGACGCCCTGCTCGCCAGCCTGGAAAGCCTCATCCAGGCCTTCGGTGCCAAGGGTGAAGAGTTCGCCCACGTCCTGAAAATGGGCCGCACCCAGTTGCAGGACGCCGTGCCGATGACCCTCGGCCAGGAATTCCATGCCTTCGCCACCACCTTGAGCGAAGACCTGGCACGCCTGAAGACCCTGGCGCCGGAAGTCCTCACCGAAGTCAACCTGGGCGGTACCGCCATCGGCACCGGCATCAACGCCGACCCACGCTACCAGAACCTGGCGGTAGAGCGCCTGGCAACCATCAGCGGCCAGCCGCTGGTCCCGGCGGCCGACCTGATCGAAGCCACTTCCGACATGGGCGCCTTCGTACTCTTCTCCGGCATGCTCAAGCGTACCGCAGTCAAGCTGTCGAAAATCTGTAACGACCTGCGCCTGCTGTCCAGCGGCCCACGCACCGGCATCAACGAGATCAACCTGCCAGCGCGCCAGCCAGGCAGCTCGATCATGCCCGGCAAGGTCAACCCGGTCATCCCGGAAGCGGTCAACCAGGTGGCGTTCCAGATCATCGGCAACGACCTGGCGCTGACCATCGCGGCCGAAGGCGGCCAACTGCAACTGAACGTGATGGAACCGCTGATCGCCTTCAAGATCTTCGACTCGATCCGCCTGCTGCAGCGCGCCATGGACATGCTGCGCGAGCACTGCATCGTCGGCATCACCGCCAACGAGACCCGCTGCCGCGAGCTGGTGGAACACTCCATCGGCCTGGTCACCGCGCTGAACCCGTACATCGGCTATGAAAACGCCACCCGTATCGCCCGTGTCGCCCTCGAAAGCGGCCGCGGTGTACTGGAACTGGTCCGCGAGGAAGGCCTGCTCGACGAAGCGATGCTCGCCGACATCCTGCGCCCGGAAAACATGATTGCTCCACGCCTGGTACCGCTGAAGGCCTGACCTTCAGCCACCGGATCGCAACACGCTCACCAGGTCGAGGGACTAGACACCTCTCACCTTTTGAGGGCTTGAAGGACCATCCTTCAAGCCCTTTTTTTTGACTGGATTTTTCATAGTGAAAACGCCCTGCCAATCGTCTGCCAGACGGCGGTACTCTTCATCCAACTGACGAGGTGTCTGGGACAACGCTTACAGGGTCATTCATGAAAAATGACAGGCTGTGCAGACGCTGGCAGTCCTGATCGGTATAGTGCCGCCCCTCTTCGCGTAAGCGATCCGCGGCACAGCGGCACTGAAACACGCGAAACAACACTAAAAACAACCCGCGCAAGCTCGGGAAGACCTGTCGCCAGCCCACACTGCCCGCAACACCGGGTGTTGACGCGACCGGCCGATCGAGCCGCCTTTGCAAAAAAAGCGAGGATCCATCCATGCTTGAAGTCATCAACGACTTCCTCTCCGGGAAAGTACTGATCGTGCTCATCGTCGGGCTCGGCAGCTACTTCACACTCCGTTCACGGTTCGTCCAGTTCCGCCATTTCGGTCACATGTTCGGGGTGTT